>NZ_JBBPBZ010000005.1 GCF_038070105.1 Methylocystis sp. IM3
GCGATCTATGGGCCCGATCTCGCCAAGAACATCATGACCAACCACGCCGTCGAGGTCGTGTTCGCGCAGAAGGAACAGGACGTCGCGAACGAGCTCTCCGAGCGCATCGGCTATGACACGGTAAAAGCCTCGAGCCGCAGCGGACCAAGGGGTCTCGCGATGCGGGCGACCAGCGAGACCGTCTCCGAGCAGCGCCGCGCCTTGATGCTCCCCCAGGAATTAAAGCTCTTGCCGAAATCGAAGGCGATTCTCTTGATGGCCGGCGTTCCGCCGATCGTCGCCGACAAAATCGTCTATTACAACGACAAGGCCTTCCTCGCGCGCGTGCTGCCGGCTCCTGCTCTCGAACTCCCCAAGGGTCGCTCCACGGCGGTGCTCGACGCCGAGATCAGGGAGCTTCGTTCCGAGGTCGCCGAGCTGCGCGCCGTGTTTCAGACACGGCCCTTGAGCGACGAAGAGATCGCCAATCCGTCGACCATTCCCGCGGACGCCACTTTCGACTTTGGCGACGTCGACATCGATCTCGAGGGGCTCACCGAGGAGGAATTGAAGGCCTGGACGCTCAATTACATCGACAGCCAAGCGATCGAGCCCGCGCGGCGCTCAAGCCGCGCGCCGAGAGGGGAGCGACATGAGCGACACGGCTGACGCACAAGGCGACTTTACCATTGAGCGGGGCGCAGACGCCGGGGACCACGCCCGGGGGGGAGCCGCGGCGGGAAAGGCCGTTGAGACACGCGATTCTATTGCAGAGGCGGCGCGCGACGCGGCCCTTTCACAAAGAACCGCAGGCGCGAAGGCGCAGGAGGACGGCTTTCCTGATGGCGTGCGCCGCAAATATTACGTGGTCGCGAGCGATCGGACGAAGGAGGGGGCGCCTTTCGAAGCGCACATCTATGCCGATGAGCGCGGCGAATATCTCGCTTTCAAGGCCACGCAAGACCGGCTCACGACGCGCCTCGCCTCAACGCAAGTCGTCCACGACATGCTGGCGGTCGCGGAACATCGTGCCTGGAAGGTTGTCTACCTTCGGGGCTCGGTGGAGTTCCGCCGCGAAGCCTGGTTGGAGGCAAGCGCCCGCGGCATGGACGCCAAAGGCTATGAGCCGACCGACCTCGACCGGCAGGCGCTGGCTCACCGTCGCGGGGCGCGGAAAGGCGCCAATCGACGCCCCCTCGACTCCCGGGACCGTTCGAATGCGAACAAAGCGAAGCGTGGCGATCCGTTTCATTCTCGCAAGACTGCCGATAAAGCCCTGAACAAGGTCACAGCGATCGACGCCGCCAATGGCCAGCCGAGCGCCTTTCGGAGCCAGCTATCGCAAGGTCGATGGCGGGCGCGAGCGGAAGAATTTCGCGCCGCAGATGGGCAGGCGGCGGCGCGAGATGCCGACCTCGTCGCGGCGCAGTCCCAACTCGTGATCGTTGAGAAAGCTCTCGAACGCGCCCTGCCTCACGATCCGCAAGCGCGTGAAAGAATCCTGACGGCGGCACGAGAGCGGGTCGCTCAGCACTTGGAACAAGGGCGCTCATTCGAGAGAGCGGTACTCCGAGAGACCGCGGCCAAACACGATCGACATCAAAGCGAGCGAAGTGAGGCCGACCCAACCCTCGAAGACGTCCGGGAAAGAACGCGTCAGCGGGAAAGGTGACACACGGTTCAGAATACCGCTATTCCTTGCTTCGCCGAGAAGCGCGCTTGGGCCCGATCTTTGGCTGCAACCGCTCAATCAGCTGGGCTGCGGGGACCTGCAAGGCGCAGGCGAGATCGATGAATTCAATGACATCGAGACGCCGCTCTCCGCCTTCGACTTTCGCCACGAAGGATTGCGATTTTCCGAGCCGTTCAGCAACTTGCGCTTGGGTAAGCCCGGTCGCGCGCCGGGCCTCGACCTAGCAATGCCAATAGCTGGCGCTGGCGAGGCGATCGAAGCGTTTTGGACATCGATGCAAGACGGGCTCGAGAGTAGTGAGCCCGTGCGATAATCCGGTTTTGGAATTATCCCATTTTGGGATATTCAGAGACCGACTGACGGGCGGTCCCGGCTGTTAAAGTTTCCTAAACCCGAACTAAATCTAATGAGATCCTTCAATCTGGCTGAGACGTGAGCATGAGCGAAAAGGCCGATCTCGAGAGGAAAGCCATCGAAGCCCTGCAATGCTACCGCGAAGCGCTCGCTGAGGCGGAGAAACTTGAACAGGAAGAAACGGCGGCGCGCGAGGAAGTTTTCAAGAGGCTGCACCGTGCGGAAATCTCGAAGGCGCAAGTCGACGTTTCAGGTCTGAAGCCGGAAGTAACCGCTGCCGGCCAGGCAGCCATTTCCAGACTGAATGAAATCCGAGCAGCCTTGAGCGGAGCAACGGCTGCCCTCGATTTGGCATATCGCACCCTAGCCGCCTTGGATGAGGAACTTGGCTACATCCCGGGAGTGGAGAAAGGCGCACAGAGCTCCTTGGAAGCAGGGTCCGAAAAAAGCAATGACACGGGCTTTCACGGCCAAGGGTAACCTTTGCTATATTTCCGTGCATGCCTTCGACTTCTTTGCGCCAAGAGCAGATCTCTACCGGCAAAATCTGAGTTCGGGTGCGCCAGTCTTCTAAACGTCTCTCATTTCAGATCCACGGTGATGCTGTTGATCTTGCCGTCGAAGACGAAGGGGCGACGGTCAAAGTAAGCGAGCGACACCGGCGATCCGAGATCTGCTCCGACGTCTAGCGTCTCGCTTGCCGTGAAGGCGCCCGGCACGGCGCGAGCGACGACGACATTGACCACCGGCGTCCCATCCACCGCCACGAGGACAGCGGCCGGCGCGCCCGGCTTCGGCACGGTCGTCGTCACCTCGATCCTGTGCTTGCCCACCGGGATCTGGTCCTTCATGTGGCCGGTGTAACGCTCGATCACCATCATGTTGTACTCGTAGACGAGATGACCGGCGTCCATGTAGAGCGTTAGGCCGCCGCTCGCGCCGCCGAGCGCATAGAGCACGCCCGACGCCTTGGGGCCGAATTCCGCATCGATCACGACGTGGTTGGATTGCCGTCCGAGCCCCGGCGCGGCGAATTCGGTCATGCGGACCGTGTTGCCGTCGAAGCGCCAGCTCGTATAGGGCGTCGACACGCGGTCCTCGGGATGCAGGCGCGACCATAGCGACGCGCCGATGGGAAACACCTTGTTTTTCTGCGCCTCCTCCAGAAAGAGCCGCTTCATGTCAGCGAGGCGGCGCGCGGCTCCCTGTCGGCGACATTCTCGGCTTCCATGAAATCCTTGGACAGGTCGTAAAGCTCCCACACGTCCCTGTCCGAATCCCAGTCCTTAAGTTTCGCGGCGGACGCCGCCGTGTCCCACGGAACCCGCGGGCCGAATGTCCCCGCGAACCAGCCGTCGTGATAAACGCCGCGGCTGCCGTTATTCTCGAAATATTGCGTGTGCTTTTGCGATGGCGCCTTCGCGTCGGCGAAGGTGTAGAACATGCTGACGCCGTCAAACTGATCCTGCGCGAAGCCGTCGACCTGCCTGGGGGCCTTGATCCCCAATATGTCGTAGATCGTTGGCGCGACGTCATTGACATGGTGGAACTGAGACCGCGGCGTCGTGTCCGGCTTGATACGCGCGGGCCAGGAAACGGCGAGTGGATTGCGCGTGCCGCCGAAATTCGACGCGACGAGCTTCGTGTAGCGGAAAGGTGTGTCGCCGGCCAAGCCCAGCCTGCATGATACATGTTGTCGACCTTTGGCCCGCCCAGCGCCTCCAGTCCCCCGATTTCGTTTAGCGCCGCGAGCTGCTGTTCGATCGTGTTCGAGATATTGTTCTGCGCCAGGAGTTCGCTGACACTCCCCTTTTGTCCCTCTGCGCTGGAGCCATTATCGCCCCAGATATAGAAGATGATCGTATTGTCGCGCGCGCCGATCTGAGCGTCTCGGGTCGGGGCGTCAGTTTGGCGTCGGCCGGGATCCAGCCCAACTGCTTCTGCCGCTCGAAGATGCGGGGACGGAAGGCGTCCCAGCCGTCGTCGAACTTGCCCTTGTAGCGGTCGGCCCACTCCTTGAAGATGTGGTGCGGCCCATGCGCGGCGCCCGGCACCCAATAGATGAAGAACGGCTTGTCCGGCGCGAAGGCCCGATGACGCTTCATCCAGGCGACCGTCTTGTCAGCGAGGTCTTCGCTCAGGTGATATGCGGGGGTTCGACCGGATTGAAATTTTCGAAGAGTCGCGGCTCCCACTGCGACGTCTCGCCGGCGAGGAAGCCATAGAAATAGTCAAAGCCGACCGCCTCTCCCGTAGGCCAGCGCGTGAACGGACCCATCGCCGTGGTCTCGGTGGCTGGTGTATTGTGCCATTTGCCGAAGGCGGCGGTCTTGTAGCCGTGGTGGCCCAGCACCCGCGCCAGCGTCGCGGAGGTGCGCGGGATGACGCCCGTATAGCCGTCCCAGTCCATCGCCCGCTCGGCGATCATGCCCGAACCGACGCGTTGGTGATTGCGCCCCGTAAGCAAGGCGGCGCGGGTCGGCGAGCAGATCGAGGTGGTGTGGAAGGCGTTATAGCTGATCCCCGACGCCGCAATACGCCAAAGGTTCGGCGTGTGGATCGGCCCACCATAGGTATCCGGAAGGCCGAAGCCAACGTCATCGAGAAGGATAATGACGATGTTGGGCGCATCCTTCGGCAGATGGCTCTGCTAGATCCGCCATTTCATCGTCGAATCCTGAAGCCTCGGCTTCGCCATGCTGGCCGATGGGGTCGGCGGAAATGGTAGGATCGAGCCGTCGCTGGAGGCAGATGATGGCGAGGGGACCGGTGGCGACCGATGGTGACTTCCCCTTCGCGCTGTCATTAGTTTCACCTGCCGCCTGCGGTGTGCTCGCCAGAATGAAGGCACAGGCAAATAGTAGGAGAAATCCACGGGTTAACATCTGCTCTATCCGGTTCGATCACAAAACACGCTAGGATTTGACGAGAATTATACAACAATACTTAAACTTGACCGACTGGAAAAATGATAAATGCGATAGCGCCTATCGAGCGTCCGCGGCTTAATGACGCCGATATAAATCAATCCCTGGCCCGCATAGATAAAAGGTGCAGTCGGACGCGCACGCGTGTTATGGTGTCCACACATGAGCTACGCACAAGACCCCATATTCGCCCTGTTTCACCAACTCGATTACCGCGTGAGCGCCCTAGAGGCGCTGCCTGATAATGTTCCAGACAGCTTCGTCGAAGCGTGCCGGACGGTCACGGATGCAGCGGCGCGCAAGCCGCTGGAACTAATTGAAGCCGCCCTGATCCGGGCCATTGAGCTCGCCGACGCCATTCTGGCCGGCTGACGCCGCCTCCAACGGTTACAACATCGACCGCGACGCCGCTAATCGCATGGCAGCTCGATTCGAAATGGCGTCGCCGGCGTATTTCGGGCTCTACTTAATCGCCATCCTCGTCGCCCCCCACGCGCGTCGCTTCATTCGCGTGGCCCGCCTCGCCACAGATAATCGCAACGCGCTCGATCGCCTGCCGGCCGCCAGTTGGGCGCTCGGCCTCGTTATCGGCGTCTGGGGCGCTGGGATCATTGCGCCCCTTGCCTACGGCCTCCCGCGGCTCGCGCAACTGAGGTGACGCCCTTTCGTTGCCTGCTACATCACTGCCCCGGGAACGGATTGTGTATCCCGTGGCAAACCAACCGGTCTTGGGTGATGTCGATTCGACGCTGATCGAGCCGCGGGCGAGCGCTTAAAGCTGCGTCGAGACGCGCGACGCTGGCGCACCCATGGGGTGTCATCATTGCGACGACAACCTGAGTAACTGCCTTATCGGAGCGATTCTTTCAGCGAATGCAAATTTTCGCTCGTCTTAGTAATAACAAATCCTACTACCTTCGCGATTAGATCGGCCACGATTTCCCATGTTCCCCTTTCAATAGCCGCGTTTAACTGGATGGCAAAGTCTTCATCCTGTTCGATCCGACTCGAAACGCGCTGCATGATTTCTTGTTTATCCATGCTTCGCCTCTCACTCAACCGTTTCGACATCAAAGATCAGTTCATTCTTTTCTTGATCGAAAAAGACTGGCAAGCCAAGGGCTTTGACCTTGGACCAAGAAAAGGCGCTGCTTGCAGTCGAGACAGATTGACTGAGCCGCAACACCGACTTTCCCGTAGTTTTCTGAGCGATTTTTGCCTTTACCGCATTGAGGTTGAACCCATACCTCGCCGAGCAGCATACGGCCCTGGACTGTTCGCGAAGTCGAGATAGCTCGTCCCGTGCCTCTGGGTATGCGTCCACCAGTTGCGTATAGCTCGCGTTGTCCAATGTTCCTTTGTGGCAGAGGAAGGCTTCGGAATCATCGAGCCAGAAATCCGGGAAGAGGCCCGTCAGGTGTCTGATCTCCGAAGTCACATATGTTCTATGGATTACGTCCGCTTGGTGAACGCCAAGTAAGCCGTCGTAGAAGTAAGTGGCCTTTTTATCGAGCATTTCCTCGGTTTCTCTACTTGCGGCGACAGTTGCGTTACCTCTGTTTTTTGCAAAAATCCAAGGCGTTGGTGAGATCACGTCAGCCTTTGTCACCACTACAGACAAGCGATTTAAAAAGGCGGATTTCTTATCAGGCCCGAGTTTTTCCACTATGGCGTTCAGCGCGGAGGAGTCGCAAGTCATCGTGCGAGTATCTGCCTGAAATGCCCACAAAACTACGTCGCATTTCGCGGCGTAATCGGCATACATATCGAGATACTGCGAGTCCGCTTCCGCGGATTCGCCTATGCCAGGTAGGTCCCAAAAAGTGATGCGATGCCCCTTTGAATCGTGACCGTGATGCGCTTGCGGCAACTTTGTGCAGGGCTTCACATCGTCGACGTCGAAATGTGTCCCGAAGATAGCATTCGTCAGTGAAGATTTGCCGCATCCCGTCTGACCAAATATCGCTGCAGAGAGCGGTTTCTTTTGTTCTAAAGAAATCAGGTCTCTTATTGACTGCAGGCGCAATCCCACATGTTCCTCAAATTTCCGCAGGAAATTGGAGAGGTTCGGATTCATGCGATTACACCTTCGCGTTTCAGATAGGACTGACTCTAAAGTTGCTTTCCTGCGGTTAACGAAGAGTTAACGGGATTGACCCCGACGCCAAGAAAGGCGTCTCGGGACGGTCGTGTACGGTCTTCGAAGAAGCCCTTGGCGACGCCATCGTCGACCCTGCGTCGCGCTACGAAGCGGCCGAGGCGTCGCTCGCCGCAAGTCTCGACGCGCTGCGAGTATCACCCGGAGCGTTTCTATCGCGGGTTTCAAGCCCCGGAGCAATTCGCCCATCAGAAGCCCCACCGCCGGATAGCCGGTCAGGATCGGCTGTCCTGGCGCCCATTGCAGGAGGGGGATGGGTCCGAGCATCCGCAGGACGAAGCCGCAGCGCCGCCCGAAATCTCGTTCTGGGTAACCTTTCCCAGGGATCCCCTTTTCCAGTCCGGTAGCCCAGGTCGTGCCTTTCTTTCGGCTATCGCAATGCGCAACCAAATATTTTGCAGAGCGCGTCTCACTACCTCGATTGCGGTAGGGTTGGTCATTCTTGTCTTTGTGGTTACCTGGACGTTCGTCGATCATCTCCGGTAGCCGATCTCCAACCCAACGCCCTCAAATAAAAACGCCCCTGCCGGTTCATCCGCGGTCAGGGGCGCTTCTTGTAAGATCGCCCGCTGTTGGCTCGGGCAAATTTCTCGAACTTCTAGGTCAACACGTCCAAACCCAATTGTAGCCGTTCCAGACGTAGCATGAATTGCCGCCATAGGCCCCGGCTGCAGCCGCACCCGCTGCTGCCGCTCCTAATCCCAATGCTGCGCCCGCCGCTGCCGCGCCGACACCGTAGCCGGATCGATAATACCCGCCGCGATACCCGTAACCGCCGCGATACGCGTAGCCACCGCGATACCCATAACCGCCGCGATGCCCATAGCCGCCGCGATGCCCATAGCCGCCCCCGCGATACCAAGCCATGGCTTCTGTTGCAGGCAGGGCAACCGCCGTTACGATTGCGGCTGTGATTGCGATTTTACGAAACATAGTTTCTCTCCTTTGACCCCCCACACATGAGATATGGATTCCCCCAAGCGCCCGTTACAACCGCGCTGGAGTGATCTTAACCGCGAAAAAGCAATCCGCGCCGATACATCCACGGTCGCGGGCGTCTCCTGCGTCAGGTCGAAACCATCCGCTGTTTGGTCATCTGTATATCACGTCGCAGCGATAGGTTCGCATTAACTCTTTGTTAACGACCCGGGCGTCCACTTGCTGACAGCAGCCGCATTCGCCTCCCTCTGCGGCGCAACCTCCAGCCCGGACCTCGCGCCTCCTCCCGGTCCGGGCTTTTCACGCGTCGGCCATGACGCGCGTCGACCTGCATCCGAAGATTGGTTCGGTGGCGACTCCTAACCCACAGGCTGAACTCAGCTCGCTGCACGACAAAGCGCACGGCGAATGTTTCATCGCCAGCTAGCAGAGGCCAATCCCGGCGCTTCACTCAGCGCACCTTTTCATCCTTTTCGGCGTCCGGGCCTCGGGTAGACCCAATGACATGCGGCCGATCCTTCCGACGGCTCTCAGCGAACTCAGCCAATTCCTTTTCTAGCCCGTGCCGTCTTGTCTCAATCGTCGGCATGTCTTTCACGAACTCACGGATCTGCTCCGCGAAGGCGAGATCGGAAACTTGCCCTGAGCGTTCGAGTTCCGAGGCGTGATCGAGGTAACATTGGCGGATCGTCGCCTGCCGCGAACGTATTTGCTGCTCCCAGCGATGGTCCTGACCAATGCCGTCTCGGGCATTGCGAATAACCTCTTCCCGCGCACGCCGATCGACATAAGGCACGATCTCGCGCTTGCGGAGAGCGAGCACCGTCCCGCGGTCTGCTTTGCGCACCCGGCCGCGCGTGCGCCGGGCCGTCGCCTCTGCCGCAATTCCGCGGAGCCGGAGCTCCTCGGCAAATCGCTCTCGCCAGACTTGAAGATCGGCTTTCCGGGGATTGAGCCGCTTGCCGTTGTAGCCGAGGGATCGAACGCTCAAATGAACATGAGGATGTTTGTCCTCAAGATGTTGCACGAATACGAAATCATGGTTGCCGCCGAAAGTGTCGACGGCGAACGCCCGGGCCGCATCTTTCACACCGATAGGGTCGGTCCCAGGCGGCATCGAGAGAATGATGTTAATCGAAAGTGATCCGTCGCGGCGACGTCTGTCGTCCAGAACGGCGTCGTCCGTCCACCGGCTTTGCAAGTCCTTCAAGCCGACTCGCCCCGCCAATAGCGCGCCCTGCTCCGTTTCACCGGCGAGTTCGCCGTTGCGGGTAACATATTCGAGATGCGACTTGAGGTGCTCCACGCTCTTCGTGCGGCCGGTGATCTTGACCATAACCTCCGGGACGCGCCGAACGATGCGCTCTAATTTGGCGCGCATCGGCGGCGTCAGCCGACCCGGCGCGGCGCCATCGGGGAGGTCCCACTCTGCAGGCCGCGGCCGCCGGATGGGCGCCTGCCAGACGTAAGAGATCAGAGGCGGCTCGGGGACCGCGCCCGGCTCCTGCGGAGGCCGACGCCGGCTCATCGGCCCCCCTTCCAATATGAGGCATTATCGTTGAACGCGCGCCGCAGCTCGTTGAGAGTGCGTTCGACGAGAAGGGACACTTCGCGAATTTCGGATAAGCTCGGTGGGAACTCCTCGTATCGCGCGTTCCGAGCATTCGCCGCACGCGCAATCTGGTCGATGTTCGCCCCGAGCCTATTGAGTTCGCGAGCAACAGCGCGCAGCGCGTCACGTTCGTCGGGCGAAAGCTGCACAGACGAACCCAATTGCGCGCGAACGAGGGCCACGATCCAGCCTGTCCGCGTCATACCGCGTTGATGCGCCACTTCGGCAAGCCGCCGCATTTCGCTCTCTCGGAATCGCAAAGTGACCTTTTCGGGCCTGCCAATGGGCAAGGGAGCGGCGCCTGCCGTGCGCACGTCGAGCGCCTCAGTGATGAGGCGGCGCAAGAGCGCCGATTTGCCGCCCTCTGTCGCGGCAAGAGCCGCCAACCGCGCCGCTACGTCGTCGGGGATGCGGAGCGAGATCAAGGCCAACGGCCGCCTCCCGAACCCGGATGTATTACATCGCTGGCGCAAAGCCTATCCTGCACTAGAACAACTTGAAGCGATCTCTTTTCGGTCAGCGGTCGATAGGAGCAATGTTTAGAGAAAAGTGCGCCTGGTGGCGACGTCAAACTGATCCTCAACATGACGCGATCTCCTCGATGCGTAGCTCGGAGACTGGAACCTCTTCGGTCTCGCCAGTTTCAAAAAAGCGCACGGCCGCAAAACGGCTGCCTTTGTTCGCTGGCCGATCGGTGAGCAAGCGACCTCCGCGACCGTCATGCTGCACCAGGATCGAAACGGGGGATTTGCCCCGGCGGGCGTCGCTCGGGCTGCGCGTACGTGATGAGCTCGAGCCCCGAGCGTCCTGTGCCGCCGGCGCATCGTTCACGGGAGCGTTCTTGAGGATCGCATCGGCGCATTCAGGTTGCACTGACGATTCCATAGCAGGCGCAAATGCCGGGTCACGCATCTCGCGCGCGACGCCGCGTGCTTGCGCGTCAGTGAAGCCATCCTGCGCTAAGCACAAGCGCTCGACGGCGTCCGGCCGGACGCGCCAGGCCTGGTAAAGCTCGTAGACAGCGCGGATCGAGGAGGTGTGGAGCTTCTCTTGCAGGAAGCCCGGCATTTTCGGAAGGACGGCAAAACGTGACACCCAATCCCGAGGCTTGCCGAGTTTGCGCGCAATGTCAGCCTGTTTCTCTCCCGCGTTGAGTTGCTCCAGGATGAAGGCGGCGATCTCGGCGGCCGCAAGGTCATCACGCTGGATGTTTTCGATAACCTGCGCGTAGCGATCGGACGCGCTTCCCTCTTGGACGATCGCGGGAACGGCGTCGAGGCCGGCGAGCCGCGCTGCGCGGTATCGGCGCGCGCCCATGATGATCAGGTAACGCCCCGAAATCTCGCCGGGCCGGACCACAATGGGCTGCAAGATGCCCACGCGCCGGATCGAGTCCGCGAGTTGGGCAAGCTCATCTTGGTCGAAGGTGCGCCTTGGCTGCCCACTGTCTTCCTCGATCTGGGAGATCGGAAGGAGGAGAGGGCGGCCGGCCATGCCGGCGCCCTCAGCGGCCGCGTCGACGAGATCCTTGAAACTGAGATCGAGAGCCATCTATTCGGACCTCAACCCAGACGCTCGGCGATGTTGGCCAACACCGCCCGAATTTCCCGGCCAGCCTCCTGGGCCGAGCGCCGCTTTAGCGCCCACACCGGCGCCCGCTCGGCGACCGCCTCCGCATAGCCGTCGCGCGCCACGATGTGGCCGGGAAACACGTATTTGCCGGCATCGCGCAGGAGCTGTTCGAGGTGCGCGCGCTGCCGCGGCGACTTGGTGTTAAAGAGTGACGGAAGAAGGCCGAGAAACGTTGCGTCGGATCGCCCGTATCGCTGTTGGACTCCAAGGAAGGTTTGCAGCAATCCCTTCACGCCTTTGACCGAGTAATCCTCGAGATAAATTGGGGAGACAACATGCGTGGCGGCGACAAGCGCGGCGACGCTGCGCAGCCCGAGAGACGGCGGCGTGTCGATGACGCATGCGTCAAAATGTTCGCCCGCCGCTAAGAGGTTCTGTCTCAGAGTCAGTATCGTGGAGGCGTCGCCGCGATCGACATCGGTCAATGAGGTGTCTGCTGGCGCAAGCGTCAGGCCGGCGCTGGCGCCGATCCGCGCCGAGGGCCTGAACAACTCTGCCGCCGAGGCATTGCCTGCATGGCGCGCGAGCGTGTCGGTCGCGTTCCCTTGTGCGTCGAGATCGACGATCACCACCCGACGACCGTTTTCCGCTAGATACCAGGCGAGATGCACTGCAAGTGTCGTCTTGCCGACGCCGCCCTTTTGGTTGTTGATCACGATTGTCTTCATGCGGCTGGTCGCCCTGAGTGGAACGCCGCTCTGGGCGATCATCGAAACGGTGGTTTGAACCACGATCCTCGGCCGGGGTAATGACGTGACTCGTGATTGGAGTCGTCCTGTCACAATAGACAGGGCGTGAGGTCTTGCCGATAAATCCTCGTTCACACGGGACGTCGTGGTTGGGATTGACCTCTATTTTTTGAGAGGAATCGGGAACAACAAAAAGATTGGTCGCGTAGCTAGCCCATTTTGCTCTCCTTCCAACGTGGTTCAAACCACGGGTCGATCGCGACCGGCGCGTGCGTGGCAGTCGCCAATTGGAGGCTTCTGCAGCTACGGGCGAGGGCATGATCCAAACTACAGTGATTCGTGGATCCGCATGGCCGGCTGGGTATCAGGTCACGCGCTTCGACGCCGGGCCTCATGACGTCCGTGCCCAGGACGCTCTGCATTGTCAGCGCAGTCGTCGGAGCCGACGCAATCGTCCGTGTGCACACTAAAACGAGTCGGTCGACGACTGAGATTCTTGGTCTGGATAAGCTACTGGCTGTCGTGAGCTGAGTTTGTGCGCCCGCCGAAGCCTCGAACCAAGTAAGCTTCGTGGCGGCGATCTCGCGAAGGCGCCTCCGCCCGCTGCCGCGGGCGGAGGCCGGCGTGATCATTCGCCGCTCGCCTTTCTGCCACGCGACCAGATCAGGCTGTAGCCGTCGCCATCCTCGTCGTCGAAGAGATTGGCGTAGATCGGGGCGGTGAAGCTCGGATCGTCGAGTTTGAGCGAGAGATAATCGCGGCCCTCAGCCGAGCGCTTCGGCCACGCGGCGCCGATTTCGGCGCGCCCGACGAATACACGGTGGCTTGGGGCGTTCTCGTTGGCGCGGCCCGTTTCCGGGAGGATGCGGACGCCGCGGGCTTGCACGCTGAGGGTGACGATTTCGCCCTGGAACTCGTTGCCGGACTTTTTGAAGGAACCGATGTTCGCCATGATGATCTCCTGTTGATCAGTTGTCTCGAGCCCACGACCATCGCGGCCTCGATGGCGCTTCGCAGACGAAGGCGACCGCCGACGCACCCGAAGGGCCGCAGCAAAGCGGAGGACGGCGGGGAATCGGCTTTCTTGTCTCGCGAGGAATGGCGCCGCAGGCGTCAGGGGAGGAAAGTCGCTTCTACGCAGTTGCGTCTCAGGCGATCGAGGCGGAGCCGGCCTTCGGCCAGATGAAGCCAGGAGAGAGGCCGCTTTGGTCGTCCTGGGCAGGGACAGCGAACAGGTATGAGAGTTTGGCGCATCAACGGATATCCAAAGCTGCGGGGAACGCCGGACGATCGGAGCTGCATGTTCCGGCGCATCGCATCCGCATTGAACTCGCGCGCGGGCGCGCCAGCCCGGTTGCGGAACCCCACGCTGGTTCGGCGGCCTACGCCATTCGCCGCGGAAGGCTTTTTGGATAGCTAACTTTGCTTTGCAACAACGCACTTGCCGAGGCCATGGCACACTCAACCTCTGGCGGAGATCCATGGGGCGATAGAGCACGCGGAGGCACGCTGGGCATGGCAGGCGCCGATCGGCCTTGCCCGCAAGGCAACCGCGCCTGATGGGAGCGTGCGGTGTGGTCCTTTCGACGAAAATCTGAGAGGTCCTTTGCCAGCGGCGCCGGCGTCAAAAAAACTGCTACGCCCGACGCGAGTCATTAGCATCGAAAAGATCAGCGCATCTGAAACGGGCTTTCTAATCATTCGCGAGGAATATGGGACGGCCGGCGCTCTGGCAATTTCGCATAACGACGCAGCAGAGATGTTTTGACGCCCGTCAAAAATCTGATGCCTGATGCAGCCGCAGCGAAGACGAAACAATTCCTGCGTTGGAGGGAGAGGCGTCCAAAGGAACGCATTCTGCTGTGTTTTTATAACGGCGCAAGGAAACGATCAGCCGCTTCAAGGAAAGGAGGAAGTGCCGATAGAAATAGAGATGAAGGCGGCGCTCATGCGACGCCATCCTCGAACTTCCACACCGGGATGCCGAGTTTACGCGCCTTGTCGGCAAGATTGGCGGAGACGCCCGAACCGGGAAAGACGATGACGCCGATGGGGAGCGTTTCGAGGATCTGATCGTTGCGCTTAAAGGGCGCTGCCTTGGCGTAGCGGGCCCAGTCCGGCTTAAACGCGATCTGCGAGACTTTGCGAGCATTCGCCCAACAAGAGGCGATGAGCTCCGCTCCCTTAGGCGAACCGCCGTGCAACAGCACCATGTCGGGATGTTTCGCGCGCGCCTTGTCCAGGCGATCCCAGATCGCGCGATGGTCGTTGAAGTCGAGCCCTCCGGTGAAGGCGATCCGCGGCCCGGCCGGAAGGAGAGGCTCGGAGTCGACGCGGCGCTTGGCGGCGAGAAAATCGCGGCTGTCGATCATGGCGGCCGTCAAGGAGCGATGGGTGACCTTCGAGCCGGTGCGGGGGCGCCAGGATGAGCCAGTGTGCAACTCGAAGGCGTCGGCGGCCTGGTCGCGGAAGAGCTCCAAACTGTCGCGCCGTTCGAGCAGCGTTTGCCCTTCGCAGATCAGGCGCTCCAGCTCTACCGAGCGGATTTCCGAGCCGTCCTGTTCCTTTTGGCTGCGCCGCTGCGCCTGCTCATTGTCGTCGAGGTCGCGCTCGACGCGAAGGACCGCCCGGTGGAAGAGGTTGACCGTCGACCAGAGCAGTTCCTCGAGATCGGGCTCGAGGCGCGTGTCAGTCAACGTCGCGAGGAGGGCGTCGAAGATGTCGGAGACGGCGCCGGTGATCGCGGAGGCGTCGGGCAGCGGCCGGGGGTCAGGCTCGTCGTGGAAGGGCCGATAGCCATAGAGTTGAAGTTCGGCGAGAACGCGCTCGGTTGAGGAAGCGACGGGCTTTGTCCCGATGCCTTGGTTGTCGTGATTTGTCGTCATTGTCGCTCTCCTTCGTCGGATCGGCCGCGACCCTCGCGGCCTTCGTGGCGACAAAAGGCGGCGGGCGGGACCGGCTGGCACCGGGGCGCGCAGCGACCGGCCGCAGCGTAGCGAAGGATGGCGAAGCGCCGGCTATTTTGGCTCGCGCTGTAAAGCGCCCGCAGGGCGCGACGGAAAATAGCCGGCCGCAGCCATTGCCCAAGCCGGCGCGCCCGACGCAAGGGTCGCCCTCTCAGAAGGCCGGGACGCGGCAGGCTCCGATAAGGAAAAAAGACGATTGACACAGTCGCGCGAGGGCCGGGTCTTGGGCGCCTGCTCATGCGCAAGACCCGGTCACGGCGACAGCCTCATGAACCTGTCAACGTCCTGAGGCGCGAGTTGGCCTCTGAGCGCCGCGTGCAGCCCTTGTTCGCCAGCGCGGCGCAAATCGTCGTTCAAATCGCCCTGTTCGGGTGTGAGGGTGATCGCCTCGATCCCCTCGGCGGTCGCGCGGTCGATAAGGCTCGCCGAAGCCCTTTCGCCGGCGGGGTCGTTGTCGCGCAGGACATAGAGGCGTCGCAGTCCCGTGGGGAACAGGATCGCCGCGAGATGCGCGGAAGAGAGCGCCGCGATCATCGGCATGCCCGGAAGAAGACATCGAACCGAGAGCACGGTTTCGATCCCTTCGCCAGCCGCCATAACGTCGAGCGGCGCGCCAAAACGGACGCCATTGCCGAGGAGTTCCCCCATGGCGCGTCGTGGGGAGCCGACCGGCGCCTTGCCGCGCCCCGACCTGTCGAGCCATGTGCGATGCACGCCGGTGATCTTGCCCTCGAGGTCGGTGACCGCCGCAATCATCGCGGGCCAGGTTTCAGGGGCCGACCCGTCCCCGGATCGGTAGTAGCAGCGTGGATGAAAACGGAGGCTTTCGAGATTCCGTGGCGTTGCGATCCCCCGATGATGCAAATAGCGCTCCGCCAATGTGCCTCCGATCGGCCGTGACATGGCAAACAGGCGGCGCGCCGAATCCGGAGAGCCTGTCGGCCGCTCTCTGCGATCGAGCCTCTGCTTCGGCCGTGGATCAGCGCGTGGCAGGCTGAGGAATCGCCGCGCTTCGTCGAGAACGTCGGAGAAATCAGTCAACCCGACGCTTTCGCGGATGACGTCAAGGAGGTCGCCATATTCGCCCGAGGCCGCATCGGTCCAATGCCCGGCGGCGCCCTTGCCGCTCTCCGGACCCATCAACCGGACGAACAGGCTGCGGCCCGGCGTATTGCGGGCGTCGCCAACAATCCAATAACGGCCATGGCGACGGCCGTTCGACAAATAGTATCGGCAGACCGCCTCGGCATCCTGCGCAAGGCGGCGCGACAAATCCGACGCAACTGAACCCGACATGGAATCGCCTCCAACAAAAAAAGGGCCCGCCATTTCTGGCGAGCCCATGCGCAGTTGACCTTTTGGAGGTCTACTCGGCGGCGATGCTTTGAGCGTCGTCGACCGGCGCCGGCTCGGCATCCTCATCAGACGAGACAATTTCGTCGAAGGCGGGGTCACCTTCCGCCGCCGCGCCTTCTTCGACTGCGGCCGCTTCCTCCGGCGCCGAAAGAGAACTCCCTTCCAATGCGGCCTGCGACCCATGGCCCGGGGTCCGCAGCGGCTCGGGCAGCCAGCCCGCGCCAGTCAGAAGCGTTTCCGCCTCGCGCGCCATTTCGCCCTTCTTGAGCGTCTCGATCCCTCGGGCGACATCGGCGCCTTTCGCCTCGCGCACTGCCTGAATGATGCGCGCCTTGGTGACGCGGCCGAGGAAATTGTCGACCGTGGGCGTCCAGCTCGTCGCGACGACGTCGAGAGAGAGCGTCGAGGCGAGACGGTCGGCATGGGCGATCGCCCGCGGGCGGCGGCTCCAGGGCTCGTGCACGGCGTTTAGGGTCAACGAGACGCAATGCGCGAACAGACGCTGGCGCGTATCAACGTCGAAGGTCGCCAAGACGTCCCACAGGTCCTGCGGCTCCGCCGGCAACTGCCGGGACCAGTCGAGATGGCGGACGTCGACCTTATCGGCGAGCGGCGTGTCGGAGAGCCCCGGCGCCTGGGCGCCGAAGGAGACGTTCTTGGCGTCGATCTCGAGACAGGTGTCCACGGCATAGCGATAGAATAGCCGCAGGCAAATGGCGTGGAGGGCGGCAAGAAACGCGATCGTCGGATCTCTGCCCACCGCCTCGCGCAGCGCCAGGGTGCGATAGGCGGTCAACTCAGTGAGCAATTTGTCGGGCAGGGGCCTCAACCCCTCATCCTCCTCGTCCGCAACGACTCCGGATTGCCCGGTTTCGCCATTGTCGGGTGCGAATGAGGAGGCCAGCGACGAACGCATCGCATAGGCTTCCCCCGCCTCGGTCACGACCTCAGGCGTCTCCGGCTCTTCGATTGGCGCCTCGTCCTCCGGCCGCACGTAGCCCCGCTCGACCCGAAGACGCCCCTCGCCGTCGATGCTGACAAAAACGCCAGCGCGGGCGATCTCCTCAGGGGCATAGAGAACCGGGCGATCCTCGAACGCTTCGAGGGCCGCCTCAATCCCGGCGAGACGCGCGTCGACGTCCTCCGGGATTTCTTCCGACTCCGAATAGGTCGCCTCCAGGTGTTCGGCTTCGTTCCGAAGCGCCTCGCGGGCCGCCGCTTCCTCCTCGGTCAAAGGCTGGCGTTCGCCTTGAAGATGGCGAAGCCCATAGGTGTGGCCGTAAGGGAAGTCGATCGCCGTCTCGACCCATTTCCAGCCCTCCGCCCGAAGGGGCTCGGCGTCGCGCGCCAGTTTCTCGGCGACGAGCCGTTCCAGCAGCGGAACGTCCTGGAGCCAACCGCCGTCGTCGCTTTGGAAGAGGTCGCGCATGATGGGACCGCCAGCGGCCTTGTAGTCCTCGGCCGCATACAGTCCCCGCTTATCCGACGCCCGCACAGTGTCCTCGGTGAGAAGCCGGCGGATCTGATAGGCTTCCTTGTTGTAGGAGCGCTGGATCGCCTCCCAGACCTGCTCCTGGCGCTCATGGTCGGGATTGACCGTGAAGACCATCAGCTGGTCGAGGGTCATGCCGTCGTCGGCATAGACATCGAGGAGCTTGGGCGACACGGAAGCTAGCCTCAGCCGCTGCTTGACGACGGCGACGCTGACGAAGAAGGCGGCAGCGATCTCCTCCTCGCTACTCCCTTTCTCGCGCAGGGTCAGGAACGCGCGGAACTGATCGAGCGGATGCAGCGGCGCGCGCTGGACGTTTTCGGCAAGACTGTCTTCCTCGGCGATTCCGTCTGTTCGCACGACGCAAGGGATCAGGGCGTTGCGGGCGAGACGCTTCTGCTTCACCAGAAGCTCGAGCGCGCGGTAGCGGCGCCCGCCCGCGGGGATTTCGAACATGCCGGTCTCGGCGCCTTGATCATCGACCACCGGCCGCACGGTGATGCTCTGCAGCAGTGTGCGGCGGGCGATGTCTTCCGCGAGTTCTTCGATCGAGACGCCCGCCTTGATCCGTCGCACATTAGACTGGGATAGCACGAGCTTGCTGAACGGAATATCCCGCGAGGCGCTCAACTGAATTTTCTGCACCGACTTGGTCATAGTCTTTAACTCCGCGACGGGCGCCCGAGAACCTCCTTCTCGAGCTCCACCCCGTCACGAAGCGCAGCGCCGCCCTCTAACTTTGAGGACGACGCCGCAAAAACTCAATCGGACAAGGAGCCGCCGAGACAGCTGCAGGCTGCGTGCTCTGCCGCAACAGCAAATATCACTGGGCGCGATCGAAGAGCTTCTTGGCGCGCCCCTCGAAATCCAGCCGCGCGTCCTGGTGGCTTTTTCCGCGCGCCACAGCCGTGATGCCCTGCACGAAATCGAAGACGCTTTCCGGCTTGCGGCCTTCCTCGGTTAGGACGGTCTGGATGATTTTTGTCGTCTCCGCTTTCGAGAACCCGCGCTTGCGCAAGAATTCCGTGCGGTCGTCGTCGTTGCGGGCCACGATCCGTTGCCGCGCCGCCTTCACTCCGTTGACGAAGGGTAGGGGCGAAGAATCGGCGAAACGCGCCAACGCCGGCGTCGCCTCATGCGCAAAGCGTGCGGCTGCGTATTTGGAGTGGCGGATGGTGGTTTCCTCGAAGTCCTCGACGCCCCAGAGATTGCGGTTTTGACACACGGCGCGCAGATAAAAGCTGGCGATGCCGAGCGTCTTCGCGCCCACCTCTGAATTCCAACAGTAGAAGCCGCGAAAAAACAGATCAGGCGAGCCGTCGGGAAGACGGCCGGCCTCGATCGGATTGAGATCGTCGACGAGAAAGAGAAAGACATCGCGGTCCGAGGCGTAGAGCGTCGTCGTCTCCTCGGTGACATCCGCATTCGGATTGTAGATTCTGGTCGACCAGTCGAGCACGCCCGGCACTTTCCAGCGCGTGTCGCCGACGCCGTCGCCGGCGATGCGCTGCACGGCGGAGACGAGCTCATGGTCGTAAATCCGCCCATAGTCTGGACCGGTCACCGCGCGCAGCTCGACGCGACCGCTTTCGATCTCGAGCGTCTTGATCTGCTCGGCGTGGTGTGTGGTGAGGCCATATTGGAGATTGATTCCGGCGAGCGGCGCGGGGAGCTGTCGAAGGTAAGCCGCCGGGGCGCCGATGAGGCTCGCGAGCTGGCCGAAGCTCCAGTGGGTCATGGCGACCGGACTGTCGGAACCGGGCAGCGAAAGTGAAAGTCGTTCGGAGTCGTCGCGGCTGGCTTCCACTCGGATTGCGGCGCTCTCGATTGTCCTTGTGCGGCTGCGCTCAGTCCGGCCGCGCACGGCGGCGAACAGATCCGATAGAGAGAGGTATCGCTCATCCGAAGGCCTGGAAAACCACTCTGACGACACGCGGCCAATACGCTCGCCGCGGCTTGCGTCCACCTTGTAGCCGCTTTCACGACCGCGGGCTGATCCCAAAATCTCCACCTGATTCATGTTCGTCTCCACCACGGGCGCGGGAGCCTCTCTCCCGCCTTACCCGTCATGAAAATCCCCTCCATACTCTAACTCTCCAGCCTTGCTACTCTCCCTGATCGGCAAGTGTTCACATGCCTCGCCGCCTACTTCGTATCGGATCAATCGCGTGGGGTTATCTTGGCTTGTCAACGCGATCTCCTGCAGAAAGGGTTAGGGCGGGGTTCTGGGCTTGCCTGGCTACTCTCCGGCAGAGAAAATACCCGCCTGACGCATCCAAAGATAAATGCTATGCTCTCGCTCCGCGGCGGTTGCTCATGTATTTTGAGATGCATAGCGCAATTGCTATTGAGACGAGGAGCGGATTGTTGAACTTGAACCTGCGGACGGCTACGGGAGTTTTACTCGCGAAGCGCATGACATCGATCCAGCACGCGATCCATTCTTACTTCATCTGGTTGATCCTCTTGTCCTACGTCGCCGCGGCGTTTTTTCCCGGGCTCGGCCTCTCAATTCGCAGCGCCGAATTCGGATCAATCGCGCTGGGTCCATCGAGGATCGCTCTTTCACTCCCGCCCGCGATGCTGGCGTTCCTCCTGCTGAACGCCGGCTTGGGCGCCAGGAGCAAGGATCTCGGGACAGTCGCACGGTATCCGCGTCTCCTGGCCGCCGGCGTTGCGGGAAACCTGTTCGCTCCCCTTGCCTTCATCACTGCGGTCAGCATCACGATGAAATTCTGGCACAACTCCGAGGAGGTTCAGCAAATATTAACAGGCCTCGCGCTCATTGCCGCCATGCCGATCGCTGGGGCGTCGACAGCCTGGGCGCAGAACGCAAACGGCAATCTTGCCTTGAGTCTTGGCCTCGTCCTATTGACCACGCTGCTCAGCCCTGTGTTGACACCGATCGTCCTCCACTCAGTCGCATTTCTGGCCGCAGGAGACTATTCTGAGGACTTGCACGAACTTGCGAGCAATGGCGCGGGCGCATTCCTTGGGGCCTGGGTCATCCTCCCGTCCCTGCTCGGCATTGCCGGTCATCGGCTGTTGGGAGAGACGGCGGCTGCCTCGATCTCGCCCTATCTGAAGCTCACGAACTCGATCGTACTGATCTTGCTCAATTACTCGAACGCCGCGTTGAGCCTGCCGAAACTCATCTCAGAGCCCGACCTGGACTTCCTCGGAGCGATTCTAGCCATCGTGTGCTTACTTTGCGCAGCCATGTTTGCAGCCGGCTATCTGATTGCGCAGAGCTTTCGCGCCGACCGCGCCGGCGCCGCGTCATTAATGTTCGGGCTCGGCATGAACAATAACGGTGCGGGCCTTGTCCTGGCTTCACTCGCGCTATCCGACCATCCGGCGGTGATGATTCCGGTGATCATCTACAACCTAGTGCAGCACTTCTTCGCTTCGCTCGTCGACAAGCTTCTGACATTTAAGTTTCATGATTGATCCGCCTGGACAGCGTGTCGCCAGATCGTCGCGCGCGAGGGTTATGTGCGCGACTCCCGCGCGCTTGCCGCGCTCGACATTGGCGTGAAAGCGCTGGGCGTCACGACCGCGCAAAACCGCGGCGCGGCAAGGAAACGGCAATTTGCGCGTTAGCTTCGCCGGCGTTCACTTCGACCCGGCGACATTCTCGTCCCCGACCAGGTGTGATCCTGCTGATCAAGGCGCGGGCGTGCGTATAAAAGGTCGTTTAATTGAGAACGGACATCCCTAGGTATTGACATTCCCCCGACATTTACCTCTAGATATTGTCGTTCACGGTCTCTGGACTCGCGTCCGGAGCTAAGAGGGAATCCGGTGAGCCGCAAGGCGAATCCGGGGCTGCCCCCGCAACTGTAAGCGGCGAGCGCGATCAAAAAGCCACTGGCGCGAAAGCGCCGGGAAGGATGATCCCGCAGCGACCCACAAGCCAGGAGACCTGCCGCGAACGCAGAATCGTCCACGGGCGGGGCGCCCGGAGGCCGCTTGCGGGTTCTGCACGCGTGAAGTCGCAGGACGGCGCTAGCCGCTTCCCATGTCCTGTCCTCAACGCGAGCGGGGCATCGCATGACGCAGGCGGCGTTCGATTTCGACAAAAACGGCCATCTCGAGCTATTTCAGGGGCAAAGGCGCCCGCGCGCCCCGCGGGGAAGCTCGGAGGCCGGTGTCTAGGCGGCCTTCGATCGAGCAAACGCGCGAAGCGCCAATTGACCGCGGTTCCTCGCAGTTGCAGAAAACCGGTGCATCAATGACAAGCTGTAAGAGATCGTGATGCTGTTGAAGACGTTTTTCGAATCCGTTGAGCTGCACCGGGATGACAAGTTTGTCAGCCTACGGTTTCGCCGTCCCTTCAAGGTGCTCTCGACCTCCGCCTCAAACGGAGGTCTCGCCGATGACCTCGATATCGTGTTCAATCATCAATGCTGTGAAGCCATGGGGCACGAGATGCACCAACTCATGAAGGCTCACCGCCACCCCGCAATATACGACTCCCTCCTATTGACCGAACACGATCTTGCCGCCGCCACTGCTGCAGGGCTCGGCACCGCGGCGAATATGAATAATCTTTGCATCGCTGAAGAGCAATTTCGCGACCTTGCCGTGGCGGCGATCGCGACCGGCGGCGTCGACGGGAATGCGGCCCGCGCTGGCGATCCGTCGTCCTATTATGAGTTCAGCGGAGTTTTCGAGCGCTTCGGCCCTATTGGGCCCGACCAACATGGAACAATCAACGTTATGCTGGTCATCAACACGCCTGTGTCGGATGGCGCGCTCGTTCGCGCGGTGATGACCGCAACGGAGGCCAAAACGGCCTTGTTGCAGGAGTTGTCGGCGCCCTCGCGGCAATCATCACAGATCGCCACGGGAACTGGCACCGATCAGATTGCCGTGATGGCACCCGCCGATGGACCGCTCGAGCTAACCTCAGCAGGACATCACAGTAAGCTCGGAGAATTAATCGGCCGTACGGTCCATCGCGCCGTCAAAGACACGCTCGCTTTGCAAAACGGTCTCACGCCAATCCGTCAATCTTCCTGCGCCCGATTGCTCGAACGCTTCGGCTGCCAGCCGGACACTTTGTTCGAAGAGATAAGTCGACGCTTGCCGGCTGCAATAGCGGCGCTGGCCCGGCAAAACGACCACGATCTGGACCGCGACCCATTAACTGTAGCAGCGGTTGCAGCTCTTGTTCATCTTCACGACCAGCTGTCCTGGGGTTTGTTGCCACAAGCCTGTTGGCCCGATATCGCCTGCCGACACGGGGCCCACATCGCAATTGCTGTCGCCGGACGAACGGAACGGTATACGGATTATTGTAATCAACTAGCCAGCACCTCCGGAATTTATGAGCCCAGCAATCTTGCAACGCTCGTGGCGACCGCGCTTGCTATGGGATTTATCGACAAATGGGACAAAACCCTCATGCGCCTTGACAACGTCGTGACAACGTCCGGATCAGCCGAATAGCGGGGCATCTCCGAAGTTCCGCGTGCACAAGTATAGTATCGATTTCTGCCTTTTCCTGTCGAACCGACGGGGTGGGGCTTATGGACGCGGCGCGGCTGGGCGACCGTTTCGGGGAATGACTCTCGGCCAACGGCAGGCAGCAAAGATCGGATTCACCGCATTTGATTTAATGCTCTTCCCGTTTTGCCAGGGGCGATCAAAGCGCAAGCAACTCGAAGCAGCGTCATGTTGTGCCTGGGTCGCGACGAAAGCTTCCGCTCAAGTCATGGAGGCCCGGGGGCAGGAGTCGTCATGTCGTCTCGACAAAGCACCCTGGACTACATCGTCGAGCAGATGGCGAAGGCGGGCGTGGTCTCCGCGCGGAAGATGTTCGGGGAATACGGGATCTACTGCGACGGGAAAATGGTCGCCCTCGTCTGGGATGACCAGCTTTTCGTGAAGCAGACTGCTGGGGGACGGGACTTCATCGGCGACGTCACCGAGGGCGCGCCCTACAAGGGAGCGAAGCCCTGCTTCGTCATCTCGCCGGAGGGATGGGACGACCACGAGTGGCTCGCGGATCTGATCCGGATTTCGACGGTCGAGTTGCCGGCTCCGGTCAAAAAGCCCCGAGCAAAGAAAGCGCCTCCTGCGACGTCCAGTCGACCTCGCCGGTGATGTAGCCGGCGGGGCGTCCTTGCCGGTCGATCACATAGGTGATCGGCATGCCGTAGAGGACGAAGGGTGAGCCGTCCGCGGCGGAGCGGGCGCCCGAAAGGGGGCGTGTCATCGCTACTCCTGATCTGGAGAGACTGCATTTACGAGGCCCGTTTACTCCACCGAAAACTCCCGCATCATGCCCATGCCCTCATGCTCGAGGTTGTGGCAGTGATATATGAAGCGACCCTTGAAGTCATGGAAAGGGGAGCGAACTGTTCCTGTTCATCGAAGGGGAGACGCTGCGCAGGTTGAACCCGCTCGATGCGCTGTGGGTGAGTGGGAAGGGGAGAGAGTGCCGGCTCGTAGATTGATGACAGATTAGAAAACGATGTTCGCGCGCCGCTGCGCTACAGGCATAATCGATGTTTGGCTTGGCAGCGTCGAGAATAGTAGGCTGACGCGCTATGTACTCTGCTGGAATGGATGGAGGCTTTTTTTGGGAAGACTATTTGAAGATGGGTGCGCCGGGGCAGGCGATATGGGCACTCAGGCGAATGTCCTCATCATCGAGGACGAACCGATGATCGCAGCGGACCTCACGTATATCGTGGAAGAGCTGGGGCTTCACGTAATTGGCGTGGCGAAGACGAGCGCCGAAGCGGTCGCTCTTGCGAAGCTCGCTTCCGTTAGTCTTGTCTTGAGCGACATGCGGCTCGCTGACGGCAGCTCGGGCGCACGGGCAGTGGAACAGATCCTTCAGGAACAAGTCGCCGCTGTCATTTTCATCACGGGCTGCGCGCACTTGGTGCCGACCTCAATGAGGGAATCGGCATTCGTGATCACAAAGCCATATCGCGAAACGGCCGTTAAGGTGACGATCGAACAGGCGCTATCCCGGCGATGTGACTGTCCTAAGCTTCGCGCGTGCGCCTGTCCGGCTCAGCAGTATCCCGTTTGAGCTTGCGCGCAACCGAGACATGGAAGAAGCTGCTCCCATCGCCTTAAGCTTGGGCGCGACAACTATGGCCGCGCTGGCTTCGAGGTCTGCACGCGCAGATTGAGCCGCCAATGACGATGAGTAAGGATGCCGCCTTTTTAGCCGCTGTCGTCAACGGCGCGCTGGATGGCATTGTCTCGATCGACGAGAGCGGGCGCATCCTCTCCTTCAACCAGGCGGCAAGCAAGCTGTTCGGCTGTGCGCCCGAGGAGGTAATTGGCCAGAGCGTCGCCGTGCTCATGCCGGAGCCGTATCGACGCGAGCACGCGACGTATCTGCGGAACTATCTCACGACCGGAGAGGCGAAGATCATCGGCATCGGCCGACAGGTCGAGGGACGACGCAAGGACGGCTCCCTCTTTCCGATCGATCTCGGCGTCGCCGAGATACAAGTCGACGGCCGCCGCTTCTTTATCGGCTTCATCCACGACTTGAGCGAGCGGCGCAGATTTGAAGCGCATCTGCGAGAACTCCATGCCGACCGACTCGACCTCATGGAGCACATGACGGTTGGACTGGCGCATGAACTGAAACAGCCATTGGCGGTGATCACTGCCTATCTCAATATCCTAAGCCGACGTCTCAAGGAGCAGCACGTCCCCGCGGACATAGGCGATGAGGTAATAACGAAGATTACCGAGCAGGTATTCCGCGTCTCCGATATCGTCGACAACGTGCGCCAGTTCATGACCCACGGCGCGATCGACAAGACGCCGCAACATCTCAACGACGTCGTTCGCACCGCCTGTGAATTTACCGACGCCATCGCGAAAGAGGCGGGAGTGGCGACCACGGTGCGCCTCGATGCAAGAGACGACCTGGTCGTGATTAACAAGGTCCAAATCCAGCAGGTTGTGGTCAATCTCAAGCGCAACGCAATCGAAGCGATGCACGGCTGTCAGCAGCGCGAGATGATCGTGGCGACCCGGTCTATTGAAGGAAACATGATCCGTGTCGATGTGGTCGATACGGGATGCGGCTTGGCGGAAGCCGTCAGATCGAGATTGTTCAAACCGTTTACGACGACCAAACCGCAGGGGCTCGGCGTCGGCCTGTCGATTTCGCGTTCGATCATCGAAGACCATAACGGAAAGCTCTGGGCCGAAGATAGTCCCAGCGGAGGAACCATATTCAGCTTCGTGCTGCCCGTGACGCGCGCATAATACTTCTGAGACCGCGCGCATCCGTCGGGTGGGTTCGAGCCCCTGAACCTGAGTCTCGCGACTCAGGTCGGAAGGGGAGAGACGGTCAGTACTCCTCAGCGAGCATGACGGGCAGCACGCGTGTCGTCACGACAGGGTTCGTCGGATTGGGGGACGCATGGCTGAGATATCGGTCGCAACAGTCGATTTTCCAGAAAATCGTCTTTTCGCCGAAATCGAAGCTGCCGAAGTCGTGTTCGCCGTACGGGTCGTTGTCCTCCGTGAAGGTGTCGAATGTCGCCACCTGGACAAGAATGCGGCCCTGCGCTTCCTCGGGAAGCGCTGCGATCCCTGACGTGACGATAACCGTTCCGCCCAGACCCCGTGCGACGGAAGGTGTCGTTGAGCTCAGCGATGGCGCTCATACGAAAGTGGGTGAGAGTCGGTAAGTCGACCACTTCCGGGGTCGTCCCGGAAGATGCCGCAGCAGGCGCGTGCCGACAAGCGCGCGGTCAACGAGCGCAGCCCTTGGCGGCGCGCGGCGGCCGCGACAATGCGGCGATGACGGGGCGGCCCAGGGCGTGGGAGTATTCTGTGCGCGCGGGCCGATCAGTTCTTCTTCTTCGCGGGCTTCTTCGATTTCTCTCCCTTGGCTTCCTTCTTTGTAACCGCTTTCTTCTTCGTCGGCGGCTTTTCAGGCAACGTCTCGGTGAGCGATTCGATGACTGCGATACCCTCGTCGATTTCCTCGACCCTCCCGACGTGAATGGATTTTTTCCCGGCCGTGATGGTGACGCCACACGCCTCTACCACTGGCGCGAGGTATTTCGCGGCGTCATGGATGATAGCGAGCGCGACAACAGGGGATGTGACTATCTTGAAGAAGTCGTGCCGGGCAGTAGCGATGCTCCAATCCAGATTGCGCCGGCTCTCGTCGAAGCGTCTCTTGCTGGAATGTTCTAAGATCACTTCTTCGGATAGCGCTTGCGCGTGAACTGCGAGGTCGGTGCACAATGCAAGCCGTTCCTCGTGCCGGCGCAGATATTCATTGCTCCCCGCTGTCCGCACCTCCTCGGCTCCTCGTCCCTCAGTGCCGTGTGATTGCTCTGAGTATCCGGAGCCGAACTCGATCTCGACGACCGCGCGTTTTCCCTTTGCCATCATGGTGCTCCGTGGACAGGAGGCGTGGAGCGTAATCCGCCGACTGGCGGCGCCGTAAGCCTGGCGAAGAAGATTACCTGGGGTTGTTGTCGGCCTGAAAGGTAAACATTCCTGGCGCATCGCTCAGGAAAAGGAAGCGCCGAGTGATCGGGGCCGGGCTCCGCAAAAAGTGAGAGGCGGCCGCCTCCACGAATGGAAGCGACCGCCTCGCTCGCGTAACTTGAACGCTACCATTATGGTTTGCGCCTTACAAGCGCTCTTGCGAACAAATGCAGAACATGCAATATGTCGCTTATGTCGATCATCGAGAGTAACAAGGTGCCGGTTGATCGATGGACGCTGCGGATTGTTGTCGAGCGTGGGAGTTTGGCGTTCGAGTGCCGGAACTGTCGGCGACTATCCCAGGTCGATGTGCTCGCGTTGATTGAGTAACATGGAGCGGACGGCCTCGAATCGGCCGTCCGTCGGCGGCTGGTATGTCGGCAGTGCGGCGCGAGGAGTCCGCGTGCGCTCGTTTGTCTGCGCGGAGTGCGTGGCGAACGCGCGTCGGCGCCGGTAGCGCCGCGAGCGGGACGGTAGAACAAAGAGTTCCATCGGAGCGTGATTAAATTTTCTTAATGACTTCGTGCGACTGACGCCATCGCAGGTTCACAATGTTCTGATAGGGAAGATGCATTCCTCGGACGGCTCTCCGCCACGCTCGCGCGCAGCTCTTGTTTGTGGCGAAGCAGGCAAACATCGAGCAGTGCGGGGCCAGCACAAAACCAAACGACGAAATATGGTCGCTGTGGGCGGCCGTGGAGGAGTCATTCCCATGATTACTCTCGAAGAATGCGCAGAGTTCGCAGCACTCGAAACATGCGAGCTCTTCACGGGTGCTGTGCTCTCAGCGAGGCATCGATCCCTGCTTTCAAGCTACCTTTCGAATCTGTGGCGTGGCCCTGCCGCGGTGCGCAAGATGATTGTCTCGGACATTCGGGCGGCAATTGATTTAGGCGCACCGAAGTATGCTGCTGATCTCGTTCTCGTGCTCCGGTTGTTCCTTTCCAAACATCCGGAAGCGCGAATCCAGCGAATAATTGGCTGGAAACCTGCTACGTATCCAACGCGCCGCTTCGACCCTGATTGTCGACCCGCCGTTCGCTCATTATCTGAGGCGAATTGTCGGAGAGCTATGTAACGTATGAGTGTCTGCGTCGCGTATTGTGCGTACCACAAAAAAGCGAGCCCGCAGGAGATGCGGGCTCGCGGTTTTATAGGCGGGTCGCTTGTTCATGCCGCCTCGTCTACTTTTTCTGAGAACGAGCGCACGTAGTCGGCTGCGGCGCTCGCCTTTGATGCGGCGGTGAAGATCGCACGGCCGTCCTCCTTCAAAAGCGACAACCAGCTGGCGATGTACTCGGCATGGCGGAGTTGCCCCTGCACCCCGAGATGAGCGCACAGAAACGCTGCACCCAGTTCGGCAACGAGCTCCTCGGCCGCATATGCCTTCGTCCCGAAGCGATTCTTCAGGTCGCGCTTGAGGCGCGTCTCGTTGCCGCTCCAGTCGACGAGCTCATGCAGCTTCGTCGCATCGAAGTGCTCGGGGGACGCAAAATCGCTCGGATTCGGTAGGGCTATGAAATCCCGAGAGAGGACATAGCAGACGCAATCGCCGCCGTGGCGGATGTCTGCGCCAGTTGCCGATACAAAGCCGTCGGTTGCTCCAGGCGGTGGCGGCTCCGGCGTCGCCAGGAGCGCCTCGATGCCTTCGACTCGCGCGACATTGAAGACGGTGAAGGCGCGCAGCATGGAAATCTGTCGCGCCCCGTCGTCATCGTCAGTCACGCTGATGTGCTTCGTGAAGACGATCTGCGTGCCTTTCTCGCCCTTCTTTACATGGCCGCCGGCGTCGAGCGCCTGTTTGAAGGTGAGCCAGGCGTTGGTAGCGAAGCCGTGGATCCGTGCCACAAGATGGGGACATTGATGCCGCGATAGTGATGTCCGGTGATCGCGTTGGCCGGCATGATGCCGACGCTCTTGCCGCTTTTCCACGGCTTGCCCCAGGGTGCGGTTCCTTGATCGAGTTCGGCGATGATGGACTTTGTGACGTTCTCGTAGACGGCGGCTATGTTCATGGCCGCCTCCGTGTCAATAAACGTATCATTGTTACGCTCCTCCTCGCTATCGACGCGCGGAACCGTGCGTCGAATAGAGAGGGGGAGGCCTCAATGTATTGTAGCGCGTACCGAGGGTGAACTTTCTTGCGCGCCGGTTAGAAGAGTGCGCCGGCGCGGTGTAGGAGTGAACCGACCCACAGCACTAGCGCAAGGTAATAGAGCGCCCAGCCTTCCGCTGGCGGGAACCACCGTGACATTGTACGAAAGTGCTGCAAGTACCAGTCACGCCCGAAGTAGACCATGAGGTTCGCGCCGACGGCGTCGATGAGGAGGAGAAAGAAGACGACCACTTCGATGCTCATGTCATTACCTTTCGGATCGGCTTCAGAGTATAAAGTAGGCTGGTCATCTCTGGAAACCGTCGACGTGGCCATTTGGCTGCTATTCGCTAGCAAATCATATCGAAGGGGAATCGGATCATGGCGGACAAGAACAAAGTCGGACGAGTCGGCGCGGCATAGCTTGGGGGATGGCATCTCGTGTGGTCGATCCTCGTCGCGACAGGAGTCGGACAAACACTTTATAATTTCATCCTGTGGTCGCATATGATCCAACTGAATATCGTGATTGGGCCGTTCAATCTGGCCGCTGCCGCGACGCTTGTCGTGCTAACGGCCGCATTCGGCTATGTAATCGGCTACACTGGCGCATGGATCTGGAATCGTGTGCTCCCGGAAAGTCGGGCATAGCTGGCGTCCGCGTGCGTGAGGACACTTGCGTCCAAGCGCTCCGAGATGGAAGAACGACTCTTCGATAGCCGTTACAGGCTGACGGCCTGGTGTTGACAGACCGCCACTTTCATTGCCTGAGTTTATAAGCCGGATTGCCTGCGGTCAGTAATAGGCGACGCATACTTGACGGCCGTAATTGTCCCAGCCCCACTGAGCACAAGCAGGGGGTGGGGGAGGAGGTGGTGGATAGGAGGGAGCGGTCGCCGCACCCAGCGCGGCGCCTGACGCCGCGCCGATCGCCGCTCCTGCAAGCGTGCCGGTAGTCGACCCGCCGGAGACGGCTGCGCCAATCCCGGCACCCCCAAGGCCGCCTATGAATCCTCCGCCAACCGCGCGCTCGCCAGGGGAGTAACAACCTGAAAGAAGGAAGGCGGCGGCCCCCGCCACCGTAATGAAGATGGTCTTTTTCATTGGATGTCCCCGTAGCCCCAGTCCCAAAACGCCAGAAGCTCGCTTGAGTGGATGCGCAAGTTTCTGAACAAGGCACTAACGGCATAAGGCCGCCAAACGGATCAAGATGGGAGGGTCGCGGCCTCCATGTTTTCGATCCGCGGACTCATTCAACGGCTGTTCAGAGACAGGGGAGCAACCTCCTCATGCTTGTTCATGGATCCATCGGGGAGAGGTCCGATGAAAACGACATTGAAATTTGGTTGCCTGTTCGCGCTGGCCGTTGGCGGCGCAATCGCAATGGCTGAGGCCTCGATCGCAATGCCCGTCGATGCCGGGACGACTCCCAACAGCATACAGCGCGCTGACTGGACATGCGGGCTAGGTTGGCACGTGGATGGCTGGGGACAGTGCCAGCAGAACGACTGGGGTGGCGGCTACGGATGCGGGTACAACGGCTGGGGCGGTAGCTGGAACGGTTATGGCTCGCGAGGCTCTGGATATGGCGGCTATCCTGCGTGGCAAGGCGGCGGATACTATGCTCGTCCAGTGTGGCACCGCCGTTGGGATGATGATGACGACGACAACGATTGAGGCGGAAAAATTTTAGCCTGTGATGGAGATCGCAACGGATGCGCTGCTTGTGGGCGGCGTGCCGGCAGAGAGAATTCTGCACGAACGCTTCGATTACGCGCCGTCCCTGGTCTTGACCGAATTTGCGACAAGCCAATACGCATTGCTCACCTCGGTCTGCGCCTTGCCGGGCAGCCTGCTTGCCGGCACTTCGGGTTTTATCATCAAAGAGACAGGCTTCGCGTCCTTTTTCGTCGGCACATCGCTTATGGGGCTACCGGGCGCGCTCCTCGCCTGGTGGATCTGGCGCGTTCAGGAGCGCCTAGGCCGCGACCTGCCCGTGGAGACGAGCCCCGAGCGCGTGGTGGAGACGGATTGAGAAGGGCGCATTCCCCTCCCCGCGATCCTCTAATCCCGGAAGTCTCGTACCTCCGACGCCGTGGATGCTCTGCGAGGCATGCCATTGCTGCGCGGTCCCGAGTCCTGACCAAGAAGGAGAACGGCTTGTGGAGGGCCCGATCATCCAAGGCGTCTTACGGTCGCCGCCATCGTTCGACTGCGATCCCGATGAATGGGGGCTAGCAGGCGTGCGGCTGAAATCCGCCGCGCCTCGACTGTCTCCGGCAGCTCCGGATTGCTCGCCAAAAGGTTTTCCGAAGAAAAGAGAGCGAGAGCCGCTCACGCAGATGTGAACGACTCTCGCTTTGCGCGCCTTGTTTTCGGGAGGGGATAAGGGGCGCACATATCTCGTTCAATTACCTCGTCTCAGTCGTCGTAATCGTAATAGTCGACGTGATGGTGGCGAGGGTAGCCATAACCATATCCATAGCCGACCCCGTAACCATAGGCCGGGGCAGATCGATAAGGCGCATACCCATAGCCATAACCATTGCCGAAGCCAGCTCCATAGCCGTAGTGAGAGCCGTAGCCGTAGTGGGACGTGTAGCTAGGCTGGCTCGCCAAAGCGCCAACAGCAGCGCCGAGCGCCATGCCGCCGATGATCGCGCCCGCGATCGCAGCGCCGTTGTTGTTGCCATAATACCAGGCCGAGGCTGGCGTGGTTGTCGTTGTTCCAGCCAGCAGGGCGCCAATCGCAGCGGCGGTGATGGATCTGCGAAGCATCCTCATCGATTCCCTCATGAAGCGAGAACCTCATCAACGCCCCTATTGAGCGCCAGCGAACCTGAATGGGAGGTGAAGGGAGCGCGGGCGCAGGCTGCGAGCCATGAAGCCGTTTCCCAAAGACACACAAACTGGCGCGATTGATAAACTAAACTGGCGTCGGTCATGATTAGCAGGGGCCGAAGTACGAATTGCGGCTTGGACGTTTCGAGGGCGATAGTCGCTGGGCTGGCGGGGTTTCCGCGGGCATCGCGGCTAGCTGAGCATTCCCCAACGACGCCAGCCCCGAGACTCTGTCGCTGAGAGAAGAACCCCATTCAAAACCCATCGGTCACGACGTTAATCAAGGCACGCTTTTGGCACACGCAATTGGGACGAGGTGAGATTAGGTGAGATTGCGACCGCGCATCGGTCAAGTGAAATCCCATCAATAAGCGGGCGCGGGAGCGGGGCTCGCCCGTCTCCTGCGCCTTCGAAATTCAGGCAGGTTACTTGACTTCTTTAGACTCGCCTGCTTCCAAGCCTTCCTTTTTCTCGTGGTGCGCTTTCTCGTGCTTGCCATGCTCTTTGTGAGTTTCGCTCATTTCCGACTTCGCGGTTTCCGCCTTGATATTTTCCGGTTTGGTTGCGCTTTCAGCGCGAGCCTGCGACATAGAAATAGCCGAGCCGAGCGTCATGGCGGCAGCAAAACCAAATGCGAGAGTAAGTAGGCGTATATTCATTGCGAACCTCCAGTGGCCATAACCGAACCTGGCCTCGTGACTTTCTTAGAAGGAATGGTTTGAACTGGAGATGAATAGAACAAGGCGCTGTCACTTCCATGTGTGGCGCAGCTCGAAGGCCACTCCTTCACACTCGACGATAGGAATGTCTCCCTCGCATCCAAAATGACCGTGGCTGCCGAAGCGGCCCGGGCGCATTCAACGGATCTTTGCCGGCTTCTTTATATGTGCCGTCGGATGCGCCGGGGCCGGCTTCACAGAGGGCGGTGATGCAATGGGAGCGGGGATTTCAGGTCCGGGCGTGGGGCCGGGAGTGGCGGGCGATGCGGAGGGGCTTTGCTCCCTAGCACGGTCCAGTTCCGGTAGCGCCGTCGGGGCTTGCGTGGAGGGCCGCGTGTCTTCGTGTTGTATCGGTCGCGCGTTCCATCCGGCATAAATTGCATAGGCGATGGCGCAAAACAGCGCGCCAGCTATGAGAAAAGCCGTTATCGACGCATTTCTCGAAGGCATCCTGGCGTTCGTGCCCGATCGCGCGGACGTCTCCCCATGCCGTGATGAGAGATTTGGTGGAGAAGGTTCTGGCGGCACTTCTGCATGCTCGAGGCGAGAAACCAGGGCGTTCGCTCGACTCCTTTGCGGCGCCGACGGCAGGCTTGGATCGAGCGCCCGAATCGCCTCTTCAACGCTGTGATAGAGGCGATCGGCTCCAAGGGCGTCCTTGACGCCAAACCGGTCAAATGCGTCCTGTGCGCGCACCGACTCGAGCCGCGCAATCGCAAAGTCGACGCCGCGCCGGTGACAGTTTGCGATCTCTTCACGCACCATGAGCGCCGCTGAATAATCGATTTCTGCAACGCTATTCGCTTCGACCACAACCAGCTTGAGACCACTGCCGGCGGTCGCAACCGCTGTCGCCAGGTCATGGCGAAAGAGCTCCATGTTGATAAAGGACAGCGGCGCCTGGAACGCAACGACCAATACGCCTCGTACGCGCTCGCCCATGGAGCCCGCGCTTCTCGGCCACCAGATGGTCGTGCCGGGGATCCGCTCGAGCTCCACCATCCGCGTCCGAGTCGTAATCCACATGCTGTGAAGCAGCGACAGGATGATCGCGAGCCCGACTCCCGTCTGCAGCGGCAGCAACGTTACAGTCAGCATCGTGACGACCACGAGTCCGAACTCAGTGCGCGTTGCGCGGAAGATTGCGATCATGTCACGCCAGCGGAAAATGCGGCCAGCGATAAACATCAGCACGGCGGCGAGCGCCGCAGTCGGCGCTTTCGCGATAAGGGCGTCGCCATAGAACAGGATGGCGGCCACGATCACGGCGGCGAAAACGCCACATAACTTGCTCGCCCCGCCGCACTCGACGACGAGCGCTGTGCGCGGCGGGCTGGCGTTGAGGGGAAAGGCTCCGCACACGCCCGCGAGCACGCTACCGGCGCCGACCCCAAGGAAGTCACGGTCTATGTCGGGCGCAACGCCCTTCGCAGGGAAAGCTCGTGACGTCGCAGCTGTCTGCACCATCACGACGAGCGAGACGATGACGGCGAGTCCGAAAACATGCGTCACATCGTCCGGGCTGAAGGCCGGAACCTCTATATGCGGCGCAGCATGGGAAATATCGCCAAGTACCCCCACGCCTTTCGCAGTCAAGTCAAAATGCTCGACTGCCCAGCCGGCGCCGACCAAACCGATGAGCGCGCCGGGGATACGGGGATTCATCCGCTCCGTCGCGACGATGAGGACGAGACAGAGGACGGCAAGGAGGGTCGTCGGCCCGTTAAGGCGGCTCACCCCATGCGCAAGCGCAAGGATCCGCGCCGGCACGCCGCCCTCGACCGGCGGCAGGCCGAGGAAGGCAGGGGCTTGCGACAATGCGATATGAACGGAGACGCCGGCCAGGAAGCCGGTGAGCACGGGAATCGATAAAAGATCCGAAATCCAGCCCGCGCGCAGCAGAGAGGCCGAGATCAGCGTCCCCCCAACAAGGAGCGCGAGAAGGCCGGCGAGCGCGGCGTAATGCGGCGTTCCAGAGACGGCGAGCAGCGCCAGCGCGCCGGCAAAAATCGGCGCGATGGTCGAGTCCGCGCCAACGGAGACAGTCCGGCTCGACCCGAAAATGGAAAAGGCCAGCGATCCCGCGATGAATGCGATGAAGCCCACATGGGGTGGAAAGCCCGCCAGCCGGGCATTGCCCATCTGTTCGGGAACAGCGACCGCGGCGAGCGTAAAACCCGCGACGAGGTCGCTCCGCCAGTCGACGCCGCGGAACATTCCTGGAAGTCTGTGCACAGTCAGTCCATTTCCGGTTTGGGCCAGACGGGGGCGGAAGGATCAGTCGCTTGCACGGCTCGACCACGCAGCGTGGCTGATCTCCGCGCTCTGTTCAAGGTCGCGAAGAACCGCATCGAGTTCATCGGCCACGACACTCGTTGGCGAAAGGGTTGCAACCAACTCCAATCCGCCTTCGCGTTCGAATTCCTCGATTCGCCGAACAGGGTAACCTGCCGCTTCGAGCTTTTCGTAGAGCAGGTCGCGAACTGCATCGCGCTCCCACTCGGAGACCGCCAGACGCACCTCAAAGGTCGCTTCGGTTGCGCTTGCGTCGATCGGCCGCCGTTCTATGAAGGCGACCAAGGGGCGCAGGAATGTGTTTCCGGCAAGGACGAACAAAGCGAGCAGGATCGCTTCCACTTCATGGTCGGCGCCGGCGTATCCCCCCGTCACGGCCGAACACCAAAGCGTAGCGGCCGTGTTCAAACCCCGAATATTCGCGCCCTCCTTCAGAATGACGCCGGCGCCCAGGAAGCCGACGCCGGAAGCCACGTAAGCGAGGACCCGCGTCGCGCCCTCGTTGCCGGTCAACCGCATGCCAAGATCGACGAAGGCCGAGGCTCCCAGAGCGACGAGCGCATTCGTTCTCAAACCCGCATTGCGCTGGCGATACTGGCGCTCGGCGCCGATAATCGCGCCAAGCAGCAGGGCAACGAAGAGGGACAAAAATGTGTTGAGGAACTCATCGGGATCCCAGTGCAACAGAGCGGCCATAACGCCCTCCAAAACACGAGACGGATCTGGGTTAGCTTGAACCCGACCTTCGTGTCTGTCCCAAGATTACAAGTTTTTAAGGCGCCTGCGGGACCCTTTGTTTCCGCTTGACAAGCGACTGAACAAGGACGATTTCAACCAAAGACGCCGGCGACTTTCGCCGCCAGCGGCGTCGGGAACCAACGAAAGACACATGGGCTGTAGCAGCTTCGGCGACCCGCTCGCGGCGATGTTCGCGCGCTTGACGCCATTCGAAATCGAACCCACGCGCGGCCTCTCAGGCTGCGTGAGAGGCGACGCGAGAGCCTAGCTCCTGCCTGCCGCTCATGCTCCGGGCCGCGGACCTAACCGGCTAAGGAGATGAGCGATGAACAAGCTCATAACGACTTTCTTTGCGCCACGCCCGGCGCGGCCAACCGCCGCCTCGGCGCACTGTGCCGCTGAGCGGGACAGAGTCGGGCGCCGCGAGCGGTTGATCAGCGTCTGGACGCCCGATCCAGAAACAGGCCGCCTGGTCTGCACCTGGCGCCGGCCAACGGAAGAGGGGAACTCCCCGGCGGCGGTCGCCGGGGAACCTCCCCCAGCCTTCCAGATGGCGGCGTAAAGGGAATACCTCATGCATAGCGACGGCCCGAGCAGGCCCACTGGCGCGTTCAAAGACCCGCCGATGGGCGCGCCATGCCCCCTATTGCAAATCACACCGGTCTCAAGAGCGCGGGCGCGCGCAAGTTGAAGGTCACGGCCTTCAAAAGCTCGCCCCGTGCCCGAAAAGAGGCGAGCCATGACGTTGCATCTCAAACCTTCCGAGACGACACGCAGCGCCGTTCTGAACGAAGCGCATGGGGGTCAGATTCGCGGCGCCCCCGGCACGATCTCGCCTGAGGATCAGGGCCATTACGGGACCTGGAAGCGCCGATGGCAGACTTTGCTTGCCATCCTCGACCCCGGCCTGATCGTCATGGTCGGCGATAATGATGCGGGCGCATTCGGGACCTACACCCAGGCCGGTCAGAATTACGGAACCACGCTTCTGTGGACGCTCCTGCTGCTCGTCCCGGTCCTTTACGTGAATCAGGAGATGGTCCTGCGCCTCGGCGCCGTGACAGGCGTCGGCCATGCGCGGTTGATCCTGGAACGTTTTGGTAAGTTCTGGGGCACCTTCAGCGTCCTTGATCTCGTCCTGCTCAACGCGCTCACGATCGTCACGGAGTTCATTGGCGTCTCCTTCGCTCTCTCTTACCTGGGCGTTTCCAAGGAGTTCGGCGTCGCCATCTCAGCCGCGGTGATCATGGGCGCGGTCAGCACGGGAGACTTTCGCCGCTTCGAGCGTTTCGCGCTGGCTCTTTGCGCGGGGAGCCTTCTCCTCGTCCCGGTCTTTCTGATGGTTCATCCGCCCTTGACCGAGATCGCCCGCAATATGCTCGTCGTGCAGCTTCCCAAAGGCGCGAAGCTGAACGAGGTCATGCTGCTGATTATCGCGATCGTAGGGACGACGATTGCCCCTTGGCAGCTGTTTTTCCAGCAAAGCTATGTCATCGACAAGCGCATCACCCCGCGCTTCATCAGCTACGAAAAGATCGACCTTTGGCTCGGGATCATCCTGGTGCTGATCGGCGCGACGGTGATCGTGGCGGTGACCTCAGCGGCTTTCGCGGGAACTCCGGAAGCCGGGCGCTTCGTCGACGCTGGCGACGTCGCGACTGGGCTCGATCACTATGCGGGGCGCTTGCCTGGCGCGCTATTTGCGTTGGCGTTGCTCGACGCAAGCATTATCGGCGCGTCGGCGGTATCGCTTCGGGGACGTGCTGTCGCTGAATCACTCGCTGCACCGCAAGCCCGCTGAAGCAAAGGGCTTCTACGGCGTCTATTTCGCGCTGGTTGCAGTTTCCGCTGGGCTTGTCCTCACCCCCGGGACGCCACTGGGGCTGCTGACGAACGCTGTGCAGACGCTCGCGGGGGTGCTTTTGCCAAGCGCGACCGTTTTTTTGTTGTTGCTCTGCAACGATAAGGCGGTGCTGGGGCCTTGGGTGAATACGCGCGGGATGAACCTTTTCACTGGGGCGGTCATCGCGGTTCTTGTCCTGTTGTCGATCATCTTGACGGTGTCGGTGCTGTTTCCGCAGGCAACTGACGAGCCCGTGATAGTGTCTATGCTCATAGGCGGCGGCGTCGTGACGGTGCTTGCGGCCTTTGCGACCAAGGCTCTTGGCGGCGGGGGGCGCCGCAAGCGCAAGAGCGCCGTGAGGATCCACACATGCGAATCCTGGCGGATGCCGCCATTGGATGAACTGCCGCCCGCCAAGCTTTCCGTCGCCAGTCGAGCCTGGATGGCCGCATTGCGAATCTACCTCGTCGCTGCGGTCGGGCTGGTTCTTGCGCGGATCGTCATGCTCGCCTTCAGGGCCTAAATTAATCACCGCGACGGAGAGGCTCGCCAAAATCGCATCAGATTACTCAAGGCTCGTTCCGATACTATCTTGATGAACGCGCCTGACCTTGTGCCGGAAAATCCATCCGAATTTCACCCTTTTTCCAGCCTATTGTCCGCCTCTTCGCACAAGGAGGCTGAAGTGCGTAAACTGAAATATCGAATGAGCGGCGACGATCTGCGCCCCCGCCGCACGAAACTCGAGATCCCTGGCTGGGCGGGAAGTCCCGAGCGCCGGGCTGACGGATCGCGGGAACAACCTTGGCACTGCATTCCGTTTTCAGAAGCCGCCAAATATGGAATCGAGGTATTCTATCCGTACGAAAATGAACTTGAAGTCCGCCGGGACGGCGGCCGCTTGACGTTTCGGGGCGATTTCGGCCCGCCGCCGGCGCCCGGCCGAAGCTGGCCGCCGTTCAGGAACTTCGGCGACGAATACTACACCTACCAAATCCTCCTCGACCTAAAGCCCGAACCAGGGTTTGCGGTCAAGGTTGAAACCCATCCAAGCTTCTATACGGACGCAAGCGGAACAACGCCCATCGCTGTGCCGGCGCTCATCCGCGAATGGTGGCCGATGCTCTATTTTATCGTCTTCAAGTCACCGGCGGAGGGACACGCTCATGTCTTTCGTCAGCGGACGCCAATAGCACAGTTTTCGATGATCCCCGCCGACCCAGATTTCGAACTTGTTCCGATGACGGAGGAGGAGGCGGCGGAGCGGGAGCTGCAGTCGCGGCGCATTTACGCCAGTAGAGAGACGCTCGGGGCAGACTCGCACTGGCTTTCGACGACAAACACGGTTTTCGATGGAACTTACCGCCACATACATGGCGCTGCGCGAACCGCCGCCGAAGATTGAACCGCGAGCGTAGTCCGCGCAAGGCGCTTCAATAGGGTCGCCAATAATAGTCGTGATGATGATGGTGATGATGGTGGTGGTGGTGGTAGTAAGGACCCCAGCCTTGTCCCCAACCATAGTTATTATGGTGATGATGATGGTACCGCCAGCGCCGCCCGTAATAGTAGTTGTACTGAGGGTAGTAATAGGGGTCGCCGTAATATTGAACCCTCTGCACTTGCGGATCGGGGGCTGGCTCTGCGGCCATAGCCTCGTTCAAAAGCCGGCTTGCGTCAGGTATGGGCTGCAGAAGCTCGCCGTATGAGCTTGGCGCCATCAGATCAGTAAGCGCGCCGGTCGTCGGCGCAGGCACGGCGGCGACCGGGGCCAAAGCCGAGATCGCGCTTACAAGGCCAGCTGCTTTTTTCTTCATGTGCCTTTTCCTGTTCGACCGAACCAGACGGCCTGTTTCCACTCGCAATAGGGCTCAACCATGGCCTACCTCAGAATTTTCCATTTCTACTGAACAGAATCTGAATTTGCGTTTCGCCGGCGGCCGCCGTCGCTCGCGGTTGGGTTTCTCGCCCCCAACGTCGCTTCCGCGCCATCTGTTTGTAGCGTGGATGCCTTCGCAAATTGCCAGCGACGGCCGCAGCATACCGTTTCCTAAATCTCTCCAAAGAGGTTCTCTTCCTCTTCCTGTTCATCGCAGGGGTTCAGGCGGATTGCTGATACAGAATGAACCGCCCGTGCCGGCCGTAGATCGCCCTCGACAATGAGTTCGAACGGCCCTTGGGCGGGATCTAATGAGGTGCCGTCTACGCGATCCGCCACGACGACACGCTCCCGGCGCATCATTGGATCGGTACCCGCGAGATCGAGCACAACTTTATAGCCGTCGGGGCTTCGAGGATTGACATATCGGCAAAGTCCACGCCACGGATCGCCTTGCCAGAGGGAACGCCGATTTTCGTTAGCACGTCGCCGAGCAGCGCGCCCTCGAACACATGCACGGCCCCAAGCCGCCGCGCGTTGATTTTAACACGTGGCAGCGCGTCGAGATCCGCAAGACTCAGGTGGATAGTTGGTTATTAAGCCCCTTGAGCAACAGCCTCCAGGAAGCGTCTTCGGGAGCGGCGACCCCGCTCAAAGCACCAAAAGGCCGAAACTTCGTCTCATGTGGCCTCCCATTCGAACGTTTCAGGTCGCTGTAGGGCAGTTCAACGTGTTTCACTGCAACTCGATTGAATTTTTAAATGATTGTGCTCGCGACGCCATCGCAGGTTCACAATGTCCTGATAGGGAAACCATTATTCCTTCGCGACTTTCAGCCCAGCTCGCGCGCAGCTCTTAATTTGCGGCGGAGCGGGCGAACATCGAGTGGTGGTTCTGTCGCAAATTTTTACTCGGGGGGGCTGGCTTGGGTTATGCTGGCGGGGAGCGAGGCGGACGTATTGCACGATGGTCGATTTCAAGGGCAGTCATTTTGAGCGTGACGTGATCTTGTGGGGCGTACGCTGGTATGTCGCCTACCCGATTAGCTACCGACAGCTTGAGGAGATGATGGAAGAGCGCGGGGTCGAGGTCGACCATTCGACGCTCAATCGCTGGGTCGTCAAATACGCGCCCGAGCTGGACCGTCAGTTCCGTTCCTGCAAGCGTCCGGTCGGCTCCAGCTGGAGGCTGGATGAGACCTATGTGAAGATCAAGGGAACCTGGGAATATCTCTATCGGGCCGTCGATAAAGCGGGCGCCACGGTGGACTTTCTGCTGACGGCCAAGCGGGATCGCAAAGCGGCGTTGCGGTTTCTGCGCCGAGCGATCGATCAAAACGGCGCACCGACGAAGATCACGATCGATAAGAGCGGCGCCAACACCGCGGCAATCGAGAGTTACAACGCGGAGCACAAGGCGGATATCAAAATCCGGCGAAGGAAGTATCTCAACAACATCGTCGAACAGGACCACCGAGCGATCAAGCGGGTGACGCGGCCGTCTCTCGGGTTCAAGTCCTTTCGCTCGGCCGCGGCGACGCTCGCCGGCGTCGAGCTCATGCACATGATCCGAAAGGGGCAGTTGCAAACGACGGGCTACGTGCGCCCAGCGAAGCAGTTCTACGCTCTCGCGGCGTAAGCCTCGAAAACCCTGCTGCCAGAAATCTCGCCCTCGGGCAAAATTTGCGACAGAACCCTCTCGAGAGCATCGCAGCTTCACGCGTCGTCTCGCCGTTTTGTGCCTAGCCGAGACAATCGACGCGATAACTGTTGATGATAAACTTGCCCAACAAGGATGCTTTGTCATCGCTAAGAAAGAACCTCTCAGCGCGAAGCTCGAAGTAGGCAGCCGAAAAGCGATCGCACGCACGGTCAGCCGTACGGTCGACGCATCGCTGTCCGATAACCAGAATGGGCCTATACCACGGGAACTTTTTCACCGCATCTTTAATGATATAGCGCGTCCTTTGCTTGATGCTGCTCTTGCCGCGACACGAGGGCACCGATGACTGGATGGTGGCTGAATGCACTTTCTTTCAACGCCAGGCGCCTAGTTGGTCACTTTTACGAAACGGTAACCGACGCCAGGCTCTGTTACAATTATCTGCGGGACGGCGGCGTGATCTTCGACTTTTCCGCGCAATTGCCCGATGAAAACGCGCAGGTATTGGGTATCCTCCTGGTGCGCGGGCCCCCAAACTGCGGTGAGAATTTGTCGATGGGTGAGTAGCCGTCCCGCGTGGCGAGCCAATGTTGTGAGAACGTCATATTCCTTTGGCGTCAATTTCACAGGCTTGCCATTCTTAGTGACAGTGTGGTCGGAGAGATTGACACATAGTGCGCCGCTCTCAATCCTTGTAACCTCCGCCTTGCCCTGCAAGGTATGACGAAGGGCTGCTCGCAGTCGCGCCAAAAGTTCGCCGATCCCGAAGGGCTTCTCAACGTAATCGTCGGCCCCCGCATCCAATGCAGCGATCTTTTCGCTCTCTCGATCCCTTGCCGAGAGGATCAGGATTGGCGTCTTTGAGAAGGTTCGGGCTTGAGTGAGCACCTCCCTGCCGTCGATGTCTGGCAATCCCAGATCCAGTATAACGGCGTCCGGCGCGGACGCAGCGATCATTTTCAGGGCTTGCCGACCCGTTAAGGCCTCCAGGACGTCGTAGCCGCATGCTGTCAAAGCCGGCTTAAGAACGCGATGAATCTGAGGCTCGTCGTCAACGACGAGAATTCGAATGTTGCTCATGCTGATCCGCCTTGTCCCGGCTGCTGCGGAATGGGAAACCTCATGACGATGCGGGTTCCGCGTCTTCGGACGGCGGGGCTTTGGGCGGCAATCTTTCCGCCCATCGCTTCGACCAATCCCCGACAGATCGAAAGACCGAGGCCCGTTCCTGCCTTGCGGCCGTCTACCCTCCCGCCCCGATAAAACTTCTCAAAGATCCGCTCGAGATCGCTTGGTTTGACGCCCTGCCCTTCGTCCGTCACCGAGACGACGAGATCCGCGCCCTCGCGCCGGGCGTACACGGCCACGGTCCCATCCCCATATTTATTGGCGTTGTCCAGCAGATTGAAGAGAACATTGCTCAAGAGATTGACATCCCCCTTTATGAGCGGAAGATCTTGCGACAAGCTTGCTGACACCTTTAACTCCGGAAACGCCTTTCGGCTTCGTTCGACGGCGGTCTTGACGGCGTCGCCGACCTCAATGAATTCCCGGCGAGGCGCGATGGCGCCCGCTTCGATCCGAGACATCTCGATGAGATTGGAGATGAAGCGAGACAGCCGTCCAGCTTCTTCTTCGATTGACGCCAGTAGATCCTGGCGGTCAAAAGCGCTCATTTTTTCGCCGAGCTGTCTGAGACTCGTCACAGCGCCGGTGATCGACGTCAACGGCGTCCGCAGATCGTGAGACAAGGACGAAAGGAGAGTCATACGCAGTTTTTCGTTCTCCTCCAACGCTGCGGCCTTGACAGCCTCCCCAACGAGCATGGAGCGATCGAGCGCGATCGCCGTCTGTTCGAGCAAAGTGGTCAACGTCCCTTCCTGCTGAGCGGATAAGGGTTCATCTGCTTTCTTGAACTCAACGCCCGCGACAGCTAGCACGCCCCGTGAGGTGGAGAGCGGTCGAAATTGAAAGCGAACGTTTGGCAGCGTCCCGGTACTCCACCCAGCTGGTTCGCATTTCTCAAGGACCCAGCGGGCGGCGCTTGTTTCTCCCGCATCCAGTTCGTCCAGAGGCGGCCACGCCGCAGAAAGCGTGAGCTCGCCATCATTCGGAACGAGAAGGACGACACAGCGTGCGTCCAAAGTTTTTTGGATCTGGCCAACCGCGGCCCACAGCACCTCGTCGAGATTCGACGCCCCGGAAAGGTTACGCGAAAATTCAAATAAGGATTGCGCGGTTTCTGCGCGAGTGCGCATAAAATTGGAGTACTCGCGAACTCTACTCGCAAGCATTCCCGTGACGAAAGCGACAATCAAAAAGACGACCAGCGCCAGGAATTCGGAAGGATCTCGGATTGTAAACTGGTATCGCGGATCGATGAAAAAGAAGTCGCAGGCTAAAAACGCAAGGACCGAAGCCGTAATCGCGGGCCACAATCCAAACCACGCGGCGCAGAGCACGACCGGAACGAGAAATATGACCGAGAGGTTTGGAAGGCTTAGCCAACGATCCAGCAGATAGCCGATGGCAACCGTAAGCGCGACTGAAAAAAGGGCTGCCGTCGCTCCCGGCCAGTAATGGCCATCTCCCAGCCGAAGCCAGCCTGGTCTTTCGGCAACTCGCTTACGCTCGGCCCCCATCACAACCTGGACGGCCACGTCCTCGGAACGCCTTACAATCTCGTCTGTCAAAGACCAACCAAAGAGTCGGCCAAAGAGGCTTGCGCGGGAGCGGCCGATGACAATCTGCGTGATGTTTTCCCGATGCGCGTATTTCAGCACCTCACCGGCGAGATCGCTTCCCGTGAGGCGTTCGATTTGGGCGCCGAGTTGTTCGGCGAGGTGCAAGGCGTCATAAATTTTTTTGACGGTCTCCGCACTCTGTTCGTCGTTGCCTGACCTCGCGACGTGAAGCGCGACCCATGGCGCGTTCAGTCCGGTCGCCAGCCGGGCCGCGGCCCTCACGACCTTCTGAGAGGAGCTATCTGCTCCCACGCAAACCAGTAGGCGTTCAGTCGTCGCCCAAGGCCCTTCAATCGCGCCCTGGCGGAGAAAGTCGACCATTTGGTCGTCGACCCGATCCGCCGTTCGACGTAACGCCAGTTCACGCAAAGCGGTGAGGTTTCGTGGGGTGAAAAAGTTTTGAAGGGCCCGCTGGGCGGTCTCAGGGACGTAGACCTTTCCTTCCTTCAATCTCTGGAGAAGTTCGTCGGGCGTAATATCCACTAGAACGACATCCGCCGCTTGATGCAGAACACGATCGGGAACCGTCTCGCGAACTGAAATGCCGGTGATCTTTGAAACAACGTCCGCCAGGCTCTCCAAATGTTGGATGTTGAGGGCTGTCCAGACGTTGACGCCAGCGCGGAGCAGTTCGTCAACATCTTGCCAGCGCTTGGGGTGCCGGCTATCCGGGGCGTTCGTATGCGCCAGTTCATCGACAATGATCAATTGCGGCTTGCGGGCCAGCGCTGCGTCGATATCGAATTCCTCGATCGTCCGGCCGCGATAGTCAACCTTGCGCCTGGGCAAAACCTCGAGACCGGCCATCAATTCTTCCGTTTCGCGACGGCCGTGGGTTTCGGCAAGTCCGATGACGATATCCATTCCTTCGTCTCGAGCCGCGCGCGCCCGACGGAGCATGGCGTAGGTTTTGCCGACGCCGGGGGCCGCGCCGAGAAAGACGCAGAGTCTGCCCGACCTTTCCTGCTCGGCGAGCGCAAGGAGCGCCTCCGGGTCGGGCCGCCGATCAAAGTCTGTCTCTGGTTCGGCCATTTTTTCTTGCCTCGAATTGCTCGATGCGAACCTGCTGAGAAGACGCTCGAACCCGGGAGAATAGACCAATAAAAGGTACGCGGCCACGACTATGGCAAGCGTAAAATGGAAAAGGACAAAAGGATTTTTTGCGAGCTTCCAGCAGGAACTCCCGCGCCCCTAATTGAGCCCCTACGCCAAGGACACAACATTCGAATAGCTTCTTGACGGCCCCCCAATCCATATTCGCGTCGATCCGTCGAAGAGGAAAAAGCACACATGTTCGAGCCTCACTCTGTGGCGCTGCCAGCCTTCACGGTTGGGGTTCTGCTCGGCGTTATCTTGTGGGCCGGCCGGATGCGGTGAAGGAGGAATACATGACCGGAATATATATCTTAGGCCTCGCCACAATCTGCTTTATCGCGACCCTAAATATTCGCGATGAACTGCGGGCGAGACGAGCGCAAAAGCGGCACAACCATTTCGAAAAATAGCGCGCTTTGGCGCTTTTGTTCCGTTTCACCGCCAAGCGTCATTCAGCCGATCTCCCCGGGAGCTCTCCGGGACCGTCTTTATGAAACCTTTATGCCAAACTGCCAGATTCAGTATGGCCTGCTTACGGACTTTACGCCCATAGTGAAGCGATTTTCCAAGCGGAGCCAAACATGCTTGACCTTATCTACCTCGCCCTTGGCGTCGTCATCTTGATCATCATGGGCGCCTACGCCCGTGCCTGCGGGCGGCTTTAAAGGAGTTTCGCCGTGTCGGAACCGATCATCGGCCTGTGCGTCGCCTTGTTGCTCGGCGCTTACCTCGTCTACAGCCTGCTTCATCCGGAAAAGTTCTAATCAGAAGGCTCGGGCTTGCCCGAGATCAAATCCATGACTTTCGTCGGTTGGGCGCAAATCGCCCTTGTGCTCGCGGCCGTCATCGCGGCGGCGATCCCGCTCAGCGCTTATATCGCGCGCGTGCTTGGGGGCGAACGTACCTTCTTGTCGCCAATCCTCGCCCCGGTGGAGCGCATCTTTTACAAGTTTTCCGGGGTCGACCCGTCGCGCGAACAGGGTTGGCTCGCCTATGCAATGGCGATGCTCGCCTTTAGCATCGCAGGTTTCGTGTCTCTTTATTCCATACAGCGCTTGCAGGGGTACTTGCCTCTGAATCCTCAAGGGTTCAGCGGCGTGCCGTCTGATCTCGCCTTCAACACCTCTGTTAGTTTTCTCACCAACACGAACTGGCAGAATTACAGCGGCGAATCGACCATGAGCCATCTCAGCCAGATGCTCGGGTTGACGGTTCACAATTTTCTGTCCGCCGCGACTGGCCTCGCCATGGCCTTTGCGCTGGTGCGGGGATTTTCGCGCGCGGAATCACCAACTGTCGGCAATTTCTGGGTCGATCTGACGCGATCGACGCTGTATGTGCTGCTCCCCCTCTCCATCGTAATGGCTCTTCTCCTCGTCGCGCTCGGCGTCCCGCAGACGCTGACCGGATCGGTGGAAGCCACGACCCTCGAAGGCGCCAAACAGGTGATCGCCCTCGGTCCCATGGCGAGCCAGGAGGCGATCAAGGAGCTCGGCACCAATGGCGGCGGCTTCTTCAACGCCAACTCAGCGCATCCGTTTGAGAACCCGAACGCCTGGTCCAATCTGCTCGAGATCTGGGCGCTTCTGGTCATCCCCTTCGCGACTGTGTTTGCGTTCGGGCGAGCCGTGCTCGACTTTCGGCAGGGCCGCGCCATCGCCATCACCATGGGGATTGTCCTGGTCGCGGGCGTCTTCATCGCCTATTGGGCCGAAGGCGCCGGGAATCCGTTGCTGACCGCGATTGGCGTCGATCCGTCTCCCGGCAATATGGAAGGCAAGGAGGTCCGCTTCGGCGTCGCCACCAGCGCCCTCTTCGCCGCTGCGACCACCGGAACGAGCACCGGCGCCGTCAATTCAATGCATGACTCCTTCATGCCTTTCGGCGGTCTGGTGCCCATGTTCAACATGCTGATGGGCAGCATTGCCCCTGGTGGCGTTGGCGCCGGTCTTTATGGCTTCCTGGTCCTGGCGGTCGTCGCCGTCTTCGTCGGCGGCCTGATGGTCGGGCGCACGCCGGAGTATCTGGGCAAAAAGATCGAAGCCCGCGAAATCAAGCTCGCGATGCTTGCCGTCCTCATCTATCCGATCACGGTGCTCGGCTTTTCCGCCGCGTCAGTGATGTTGCAGACCGGCCTTGCCAGCCTGAACAACGCCGGTCCGCACGGCTTGTCGGAGATCCTCTACGCTTTTGCGTCGACGAACGATAATAATGGCTCCGCGTTCGCGGGCCTCACTGGCAATACGCCGTGGTACAACACCACGCTCGGCATTGCCATGCTGCTCGGTCGCTTCGCCTTTGTCGTCCCGGTGCTGGCGATGGCGGGATCCTTTGCGGCGAAGAAGAAGGCGGCTCCCTCCGCCGGCGCCTTCCCGACGCATGGTCCACTGTTCGTCGGCCTGCTCATCGGCGTGATCTTCATCCTCTACCTTCTGCAATATTTTCCGGCGCTCGCGCTCGGACCCATCGTCGAACATTTCGCGATGGATGCAGGCAAGGTCTTTTAACGGAGTCGACACTCATGTCTTCGAAAGTCGCCGCTCCCGGCCTCTTCGATCGGGCAATTATCCAGCGCGCGTCCATCGACGCGTTCAGAAAACTCGATCCACGCCAATTGGCGCGCAATCCGGTGATCTTCGTCACCGAAGTGGTGTCAGTGGTCGTCACCCTGATTTTCATCCGCGATGTCGCCGCCGGGAATGGAGCCGCTCTGTTCACGGGGCAGATTGCGGCCTGGCTGTGGTTCACGGGGCTTTTCGCCAATTTTGCCGAAGCTGTCGCCGAAGGGCGCGGTAAGGCGCAAGCCGACGCGCTGCGCAAGACCCGGACCGACACGCATGCGAAGCGCCTGGTCGATCCCGAGGGCAAAAGCGGCATGAGGGACGTCGTCGAGGGCGTATCCGCGCTCGATTTAAGGGTCGGCGACATCGTCCTTGTCGAGCCTGGCGACCTGATCCCCGGCGACGGCGAGATCATCGAGGGCGTGGCCTCCGTGAATGAATCCGCGATAACCGGCGAGTCCGCGCCTGTGATTCGCGAGGCCGGCGGCGACCGCTCGGCCGTCACCGGCGGCACGACCGTGCTTTCCGACTGGATCAGGGTCAAGATCACCGCCGCGCCCGGATCAACCTTCATCGATCGCATGATCGCTCTCGTGGAGGGCGCGCAGCGCCAGAAGACCCCCAATGAGCTCGCCCTTTCGATCCTGCTGTCCGGCTTGACGATCATCTTTCTCATCGTCTGCGTGACCCTGTGGCCGCTCGCCGCCTATTCCGGGACGACGCTGACCCTCAGCGTGCTCATCGCCCTGCTCGTCTGCCTGATCCCGACGACCATCGGCGGCCTGCTGTCCGCGATCGGCATCGCCGGCATGGACCGGCTCATCCGGTTCAACGTCATCGCCACCTCCGGCCGCGCCGTCGAGGCGGCGGGCGACGTCGACACGCTGCTGCTCGACAAGACCGGGACGATCACCTTCGGCAACCGCATGGCGGATGAATTCATCCCGGTCGGCGGCGTGTCGGAATATACTCTGGCTGAAGCCGTGATGCTTGCGTCGCTTGCCGACGAAACTCCTGAGGGCCGCTCCATCGTCGGTTTGGCGAAGAGCCGCTATGCATTGCCCGCGCCGACTCTTGCCGCAGACGCGCGGGTTGTGCCCTTTTCGGCGCACACGCGGATTTCCGGGGTCGATCTTCTCGGCCGCTCGCTGCGAAAAGGCGCTGTCGACGCGGTTGTGAAGCAGACCATTGGCCAGTCGGAGATGGCGGGCGCAGCCAACGACGTTCTGGACCGCGCGCACGTCCCGGAGGACTTCACCCGTACTGTCGATCGTATCTCCCGCGCCGGCGGCACGCCTCTCGCCGTGTCGGAAAACGGACGGCTGCTCGGCGTCGTGCATCTCAAGGACATTATCAAGCCGGACATCAAGGCGCGTTTCGCCGCCTTGCGCGCCATGGGCATCAAGACCGTAATGGTCACGGGCGACAATCCGGTCACGGCCGCGGCCATCGCCGGCGAAGCCGGCGTCGACGACTTCATTGCTCAGGCCACGCCCGAGGACAAGCTCGCCTATATCCGAAAGGAGCAGCAGGGCGGCCGTCTGATCGCCATGTGCGGCGACGGCACCAACGATGCCCCGGCCCTCGCGCAGGCGGACGTCGGCGTCGCCATGCAGACGGGGACGCAGGCGGCGCGCGAGGCCGGAAACATGGTCGATCTCGACAGCGATCCGACCAAGCTCATCGAGATCGTCGAAATCGGCAAACAGCTGCTGATGACGCGCGGATCTCTGACGACCTTTTCCATCGCCAATGACGTCGCGAAATATTTCGCGATTATTCCGGCGCTGTTCGTCGTCACCTATCCGGAGCTTGAGGCCATCAACATCATGAAGCTCGCGTCGCCGCAGTCGGCGATCCTGTCCGCGGTGATCTTCAACGCACTGATTATCATCGCGTTGATCCCCCTGGCCCTGAAAGGGGTCGCCTATCGTCCGGTCGGCGCTGCGAAGCTCTTGCGCCGCAACCTCCTCATCTACGGTCTCGGCGGCGTCATCGTGCCCTTCATCGGAATCAAGGTGATCGATGTGGCCGTCTCCTTCCTGCATCTTGCGTGAGGATCGATCATGCTCTCACAAATTCGACCCGCGATCGTCATGATCGTTTTGTTCACTGCCCTCACGGGACTTGCTTACCCCCTCGCGATTACCGGCATCGCTCAGCTGACGATGTTGGGAAAGGCTAATGGGAGCCTCATTGAGCGTGATGGCGCCGTCATCGGCTCGAGCCTGATCGGTCAGAACTTCCTCTCCGATCGCTATTTCCATGGGCGTCCTTCGGCAACGACCGGCCCGGATCCGGCGGACCCCGCGAAGATCATCGACGCGCCTTACAATGCGTCGAATTCTATGGGCTCCAACCTTGGCCCAACCTCGAAGAAGCTAGTTGACCGGGTGAATGCATCGATCGAGGCAGAGTTCGCGGCAGGGCGCATCGACGTGGTCGCAGCGGACGCGGTGACGACCTCCGCCTCCGGTCTCGATCCGCACATTTCGCCGCAATATGCGTTGGCTCAGGTTCCTTCTGTCGCGAAAGCGCGCGATCTGCCAGAACAGAAGGTGCGCCTCCTCGTCGAGGAATACACGGAAGCGCGCGTCGCCGGCGTCATCGGAGAGCCGCGCGTAAATGTGCTGCAGCTGAACCTGGCCCTGGACGGCGTACACTGTTCGATCTCGATGACACGCAGGCGGAAAAACTCCGAAGGTCCCAGTGATTAGGTCGCTCGAGGGCCTTTTCCGCTCCCAACTCGAACGAGTTTGACAGCCGGAAGAGAAAACTTGCAAGTCAGCCGTGGATTCTCGTCATCGACAACGAACCAGGAATCCATCGCCTTTAAGGCCGGCTCTGGAATCTTGCGCACATGAAACAATCAACGCGACGACGGGGCGGCAGGCGCTAGATGTTTGATCCCGGGGTTTGGTGGTGCAATCTTATCCAGCGGCTGGAAGGATGCGCTATGGGCCAGGTTCTCCACGGGAGCGCCCGCACGACAGAGGCGGTGCGTCGAGCGATACAACATAGTCAAGAGAGCCTGAGAGCCCTCGCCAAGCGGTATGGCGTCAACCAGAAGACGATCGCCAAATGGAAGAAGCGGGCCTCGGTTTGCGATGAACGGACCGCGCCGAAAGAGGCCGAATCGACGGTTCTGATGATCGAGGAGGAGGCAATCATTGTCGCCTTCCGCCGTCACACGCTGCCGCCTTTGGACGACTGCCTCTATGCGCTTCAGGCGACGCTTCCGCATCTGACGCGTTCGTCGCTGCATCGCTGCTTCCAGCGCCACGGCATTTCACGGTTGCCCAATGTCGAGGGCGAGGTTTCCGCCAAGCGGAAGTTCAAAGCCTATCCAATCAGCTATTTCCATATCGACATCGCCGAAGTTCGCACGGCCGAAGGCAAACTCTACATGTTAGTGTCGATCGACCGCACGTCGAAATTTGCCTTCGTCGAGCTGCACGAGAAGGCCACGACGCGGATCGCTGCCGATTTCCTGTCGCGTTGATCAAGGCCGATCAAAGGCCTCTTGCGCTGCGTCATACATTCTGTGTCATTTTCTTGCGATCGGAAGGGCAGCGCCGCGTCCAAGTCACTTCGTCAGGATGAGTTTGTTCTTGGTTGTGATACGCAGACGATACCGCTCTCCATCATGGAAAATGATTGCCTCTACGGCGTCCGCGATGAGTTCGCGTGCAACATATTCTCTCGGGAGAAACTCCGGCGACCCAGCTGGTAAGGCGGGCAGTTCTTCGTCCTGTGTTTCTGACATTGCCTCTCGTCTCGCTTTACCGGCACGCTGAAGCAAGTCAGTCGCATCGTCAACACCTAATAGCGTTGATTGGAAGTCGAGCAATTTTCAAATCGTTCCAATTCTGCAGCGGATCCAGGCAAGACCGGGAAAAAGGAATCGGATTTAAATATCTTATTGAAATTTGGATGCGCACGCTATCAGCGCGCAGCGAAAAGCGCGCGTAGCAGCACTGCAATCGTCGCGCTATTGTGGAGAAACGCGAGGCGATCGGCGCCAGATTGCCTGAGGCGAAGCCCGCAACGATCGCGCTATTGAAGCCGACCGCGACGTCGAAATTAGAACGGATGAAGCGAAATGAGAGAGCGCGAGAATATCAGCGAAGCCGTCGAACCTGCCTTCCAGCAGAACGCTATCGGCGACGTAGACCCGAGTCAAAGCCTCGTTACCGTCCGGAGCCGTTGATGCCGGCGGCGCTTCTCAGAGCCCGACTAATCGACGTCGGACTCAGGTCATTCAGCGCTCGGTGAGGTAAGACCGTGACGCTGCCGGGCACTTCCATGATTGGCTTCTTTTCGCCAGTCGGTCCAGTCGCGCAAGTGGCGGAATAACCACGCTCGCTAGCCTGGCATTGGGGCTGGCCCACGACCTTCCGGCCGGCATTGTATGGCGTTGCAAGCGCGCCAGCAATGAAGGTGATCATGCAAACACTTATGCTCGTAGCTGTAAGAGGAATCATTTGGACACCCAAGTTGACGCGCCGCCGCTTGTCGGCGACCCTTGGGCCTAAAGTATCAGCGCAGCCGCTTCGCGCGTCAATGAAGGCGCCGACCGGCACGGCCAGCGTAAGGTCCTCTCCGCGTCGTCGGCAAGATCGGATCGAAAGAGCCACAGTTGATCCTCCGTGAGAGATCCAACGATGCCAGCGACCCGTCAACCAGGGGCTAACCGGGGGCGATCTTGATTGGAAGCCTTCCAGGTTTGCAGTGGGCTTCCTTGTAGGAAACAGTTCATTCCCCCCTTGCTGATCTTCGCTTTAGGACTTTACTTTGCTGTCTGCACCGCCACACACATGGAAGTCTTCTAACTTTCAAACTCGACTTTCTTCTTGAGTGTGCGCACAAGCGGATTCTAAACACGACTTATTGAAGCGATCAGCAAGCCAGCCACGGCGACTCGCCTAGCCAGCCAGCAGCGTAGCAAAGTCTGCATGGCAGGAGAACTCAGGTGAGACGTGTTCCGATCTCGATCAAATCCCCGATTTCCCTAAGAACTTTGCGGCTACCGAGCACGGCCCGGGATGGATCGGCGGCTACCGCACTGGGCGTGGCCGCAATTCTCAGTTCGACTGTCGCCCTCGCCCAAGACTCGTCGACGACCCTGCCGCCGGTCAAAGTCGATGCGCCGCGCGAGAAGCCTCGCCCGGTCTCGCCTTTGAAGCCGAAACCGACGCCCGTCGCGGTCGCCAAGCCGCAGCCTGCTCACCATACGGCGCAGATAAATTCGTCGGCGGGGCAACACAGCGCTGGCGCCACTTCGGCGAGCGCGGCAACCGCTGGCGGACCGGGCGGCCAGGGAATCGCGAGCGCGCCGAGCGTCCCGCTTTTCATCCAGGCGGAAGCAGACCCTTATGCGGATCCGGTCGCGCCGTATCGGGCAGTCCGGCTCGCGTCGAACAAATTCACGCAGCCGATTTTGAACCAGCCGCGCACGGTGACTGTGCTGACGAGGGAAGCGCTGGACGACAAGAACGCCTGGAACTTGCGCGAAATCGGCCGAAGCACCGCCGGCGTCACGCTCGGCACGGGCGAAGGCGGTAACGCCTTCGGCGATCGCTTCTTCATCCGAGGTTTCGATGCGCGCAACGACATTTTCGTCGACGGCATTCGCGACCCGGGGGTCAATGTGCGGGAAAATTTCTACACCGAGCAGGTAGAAATCCTGCGCGGCCCGGGATCGACATTCGCGGGGCGCGGCACCACAGGCGGCGCCATCAACATCGTCACCAAGCAAGCAAACACGATCTCAGATTTCGTCGATCTCAAGACGACAGGCGGCGTTTCGGACCAGACGAAGCGCGTCACCCTCGATGTTAACAAGGTTATCAGTCCGATTCTGGCTGTGCGCGCGAATGGCATGTTCCAGAATGCAAATGTCGCCGGGCGGGACTTTGTCACCGACGATCGGAACGGCGCCGCAGGTTCGGTTGTTTTCAAGCCGCTCGACAATTTGACCCTCACCGCGCAATACACCCATGTCTACCTCAATGGCCTGCCTGATTTTGGCGTGCCTTACAATCGCATTTATAACCGGCCTTACCCCGAAGGCGTCGTGCCACGCTATGTGTGGTACGGGTTCGTGAACCGTGACCGCCAGTCGTATTCCCAGGATTTCGGCACGTTCGTGGCACAGTATCGCTATAGCGAAAATTTGATGCTGACGAGCCGCCTACGCCAGGGGACCTCGGTGATCGATTACATCGGTTCGCTTGCGCAGAGCTCAGACTTCCTCAGAGGAACCGTGACGCTTGGGGCACAGAGTCGCTACCAAGTTACGAATGTTCTCGACAATCAGACCGAAGCAAACATCAATTTTTATACCGGTCCCATCAAGCACGAAAGCGTTGTGGGCGTCGAATTCGCCCGGGAGGGGGTGTCGCGCACGACCTACGCCGGTCTGAATTCCGAATTAAACGGAATTCCAACCGTCGGCGGACGCCTGACCTGCAACCTTTATCTGCCCTGTAACTATCTGCCATTTTTCGGCAACCCCTATCGCAACCCAAATGCCACCAATATCGGCGTCAACACCTCATCCGGCTATGTGATCGAGACGGCGAATTATCAGGACATTGTCCTGGCGAACGGCGGGGTGCGTTTTGACGACTACAATATCTGGAACCGCGACACTTTCGGCACAACGACCGCCAAAAGCCATTCGTTCATGACCAACTACAATGGCGGTCTTGTCCTGAAGCCACTGAAGGACGTTAGCCTTTACGCGGCCTACGCCACTTCGACAAATCCAGTCGGCGCGGAACTCGACGGGGGCGCGGCCAACTATGGTGGTTTAACGACCGCGGTGCAGATTTTCCCGCCGCAATACAACCGCGCCAAGGAAATCGGCGTGAAATGGCAAGCTTTCGGCCATCTGCTCGCGACGGCGGCGCTCTTCAGGACCGACGTTTCCGGCGCCCGCGAGGTGAACTCGGGCATTACAACGGGCAACGCCGCCTATTATGTGCAGGGCGCGGATCTTGAGGTCGCCGGTAATATCACCGATAGGTGGAGCGTGATTGGCGGACTCGTCGTCATGCAGTCGAAGGTCACCAACTCCTTCGCCTATTCGAATATCGGTCTTCAGCTAGCCAATGTCGCACACGAATCCTTTAGCTTGCTGTCGAAGTATAAATTCGAGGATCTAATCGGCCTGGATCTGGATGGCCTCGAGATCGGCGGGCAGGCGATTTACCGCTCGAAAATATACGGCGGCAACAACCTTATTGCGAATGGCGCGACCGTTATAAATTCGTCCGGCTGGCCGGCTCCTACCGTCGCAAACCCCTTCGTCAATGTTCCAACGATCCTACCCTCCTATTGGCGCTTCGACGTGTTCGCCGAGGCAAACCTGTCGAAAAATGTAGGTCTGAAGTTGACCGTCATGAATCTCTTCGACCGCACATATTATGACGCCTTCTACCAGACGGCGACTCCCTTCACGCAAATGGCTCCGGGCCGCGCCGCCTACCTCGAAGCCCACGTGAATTTCTAGAGGATCTCACCATGCTCGCTCATGTTCCCTCCGCGCTCGGAAAGGCCGACGTCCTGCGCTTGCGCCACGCGCTCGCGGGCGCCTCGTGGGAGGACGGCGCGTCGTCGGCGGGAGCGAGCAAGTCGGCTAAGCGGAGCATTCAACTAGCCCCAGATTCTGACCTGTCGCGCCAGCTCGGAGCGGCGGTGATTTCGGCGCTTCTCTCAAGCCCCACTTTCGTCTCGGCTGCCATCCCGCTTAGGATCTTTCCTCCGCTTTTTGAACGTTACGAGGTGGGGGACCGGTACGATCCGCATGTCGATAATGCGGTGCGCGGCGACGCCCTGACGGGGGCCCGGATTCGCGTGGATCTTGCGGCGACGCTACTGTTGACAGAATCCGCGGAATATGAAGGCGGTGAGCTGATCGTGGAGGATGTTTTCGGGTCGAGGAGATTCAAGCCGCAAGCTGGCGACATTGTCCTTTTTTCCGCTGGCAGCCTGAACATGGTGACTCCCGTCACGCGAGGCGAGCGTCTCGCCTCGTTCGTTTGGTTGCAGAGCATGATCAAGTCCGATGAAGCACGCGACCTCGTTTGCGATCTCGACGCCGCGATACGGGACCTCTCTCCCCGCGTCGACGGAGACGATGCGGACCTGCGTAAGCTGACGACCGTCTACCACAATCTCATCCGCTTTTGGGGAGAAGCGTAGGCCCATGCTGATCTGCATCCCCGAGGTTCTGACAAAACAGCAGGTTGCCTTCTTTCGCGAGACCATGGCGGCGTCCGATTGGGAGGATGGGCGGACCACGGCCGGTTCGCAATCGTCGCTCGTGAAGAACAATCTGCAGCTTCCGCAAGACGGCGCCACCGCAAGGGAGCTAGGAGAGCATGTTTTACAGGCTCTTGCCCAATGCCCGAACTTCGTATCGGCGGCCTTGCCCGCGAAAATCTTTCCGCCGCTCTTCAACCGATATGGCGTCGGGCAAGACTTCGGTCTTCACGTCGACAACGCCATCCGCGGCATTCCGGGCACGGCGATTCGCATTCGCACCGACCTTTCCTGCACGCTATTTCTTTCTGAAGCGGAGGATTACGACGGCGGCGAACTGGTCATTCAGGACCGCGTGGGGCAGCAGGAGGTCAAGCTTGCCGCTGGCGATCTCGTCCTCTACCCGTCGACGAGCCTTCACTTCGTCCGAGAAGTGACGCGTGGTGAACGCGTCGCTTCTTTTTTTTGGCTACAAAGCATGATCCGGGACAATGTGGCCCGCGCTTCGCTGTTCGATTTGGACCAGGCGATTCAGTCTTTCAGCAATCGGCTCGGCGCAGGCGACCCGAGTTGTGTGCGGCTGACCGGTATCTATCACAACCTCATTCGGATATGGGCGGAAGCATGAAAAACACGATGCGTTCAGCGTTCCTGGGAATGCTTTTTCTACAAGGCCCTATTTCGACGGGCTGGGCCCAGGGCTCCCTGACTGCTCGCACCCTCGACTCCGCCATCGCGGCGACGAAACCTCACGACCTCTCCGTCTGGATGATGTTTGCAAACGCCGATATTGTCGTCAAAATCGTGATGATCGGCTTGCTGCTGGCTTCGGTTGGCACGTGGACAGTTCTCGTCGCCAAGACGATTGAATTGAAGCGCGCGCGCCAGCGCGCCATCGACGCTCTCGTCAAGCTCTCCGACGCACGCGGCCTTTCAGAAGCGCGCCTCGCTTTGGGGAACGGCGACCGCTTGACCGCCGCGCTCCTCTCAGAAGCAACGCGCGAGTTGAAGCTGTCTTCGGACATTCTCGCCGGGCCGGGCGTCAAGGAGCGCGTCGCCTCCTGCTTCGCTGAGGTCGATCGCGCGGAAGGGATGTCGATCAAGCGCGGCACAGGATTGCTGGCGTCTGTCGGATCGACGGCGCCCTTTGTCGGCCTGTTCGGAACCGTATGGGGCATCATGAACAGCTTCATCGGCATTTCGAAGGCGCAGACGACCAATCTCGCCGTCGTAGCGCCAGGCATCGCCGAAGCACTTCTTGCGACGGCGATCGGCCTCTTTGCGGCGATTCCCGCCGTGCTCATCTACAATCATCTCGCGCGACAGACGAGCGCCTATCTGGAACTGGTCTCCAATGTGTCAGGAGAATTGCTGCGCATCGTATCGCGCGATCTCGACCGTGGCCATCATGCGAGCAAGATTCAGGCGGCGGAGTAAAAGATGGCGGCGCATCTCGGCAAAGGCGATCTTCAGGAAACGCACGAGATCAACGTCACGCCATTCATCGACGTGATGCTGGTTCTTCTCATCATCTTCATGGTGGCGGCCCCGCTGGCCACCGTCGACCTGCCGGTCGATCTTCCAGCCTCCAACGCGGCCCCGCATGAGAAGCCGGAGAAACCTGTCTATGTGACGATTCAATCCGATCTCGCGCTGGCGATCGGCGATACGCCGGTCAAGCGCAACGAGCTCGTGGCGACCCTCGAACGGCATCTCGGCGACAAAGGCAAGCGCCTCTATCTCCGCGCCGACAGCGCAGTGCCCTATGGCGAGATGATGGCGGTGCTGGAGCGGCTTCGCGCCGGCGGCTTTCTGAAGGTTGCGCTTGTCACGCTCGACGCGGGCGGCAAACAGCCGGACGGCCCCCAATGAGCGGGGCCGCGGCTCTCCGTAATGAAGCGCCGGATAACCGCTTATGGAGCGTGGCGGTGTTCTGTGCGCTCTTTCTGCATGTCGGCGGCGCGGCAACGGCGCTCCTCACTCTTCGCGGCGACGTCGACGAGGACGCGAGCGGCGCGCCGGCGATCGAGATCTCGCTCGAACCGGTGGCGGCGCGTGAGATCGAGCATCTCGACCACCCGCCCGGCCCCGTGACCGACGAGTCCGCGGCGGCGACTCCGTCGGTCGCCTCAGCCGAAACCAAGGAGAATATCGAAGAGAAAATAGCGCGGGCCGAGGCGGAGGATGCAGAGCTGTCGCGCGACGCGAAAGCGGAGAGGCCAGTCGAGGATCAGAAGTCGCGGCAGGCCCAGCAGGTGGTGTCGAACGAATCCGCCGCCTCCGAGGCGACCGCGCCGCCGAGATCGGAGGCGGAAAAGCTCGCCGAGCGCACCGCTGCGCCGGTCCAAGGCGCAGATACGGCGGCGAACGCCGTCAAGCTGACTTGGCAGAAGGCGCTGATGGCGCATCTCAATCGCGCCAAGCGCTATCCGCCCGGCGGCGGCAGACGGGCCGCGGAGGCGAGCGTCCACTTCACGCTCGATCGACGCGGCCACATCCTCGTCTACAACATCAAGCGCTCGTCCGGCCTCCCCGTCTTCGACGAAGCCGCTCTCGCCATGATGAAGAAAGCTGACCCTGTGCCCCCGCCCCCGCCAGTCATCGCAGACGAAAGCCTCTCCTTCGAGGTGCCTGTGCAGTTTCGAGCGGATCGGCGTTAAGCCTCTCGCTCTCGGCGATGGGCAGCGGTGCGCGTGGCCGTTCAGTTAAGGGTTCGATCTGGCGATGGCTTCCCGGCCGATTCGGCGAAAGGTTGATGTGTTGGTGCGCCTGCCTCGAGTTGAAGGGACCTGCCGCAGACGCCCTCAACGAAACGAGCGAAATCTCCGCAGACCTCGCAAGGCGCACTGGACATACCCTCGGCGAGGCGTCAACCGACGAACCGGTTTGACCGCCCGGGGTTTGGCCCGCCGACGGCATGTCCGAGAACGAGCTGGCCGCGCTGGCGCTCTGAAATAACGCCCCCTTTCGGGAAATTTCGCCGGTTTGAGTATGCCGCGCGCCGATCTCGTGCAGACACAGAGTATGATGGCGGTCTGAAACGAGACTTCTTCGATAGCGAGCTGAATTTCGAGCTCGGACTCTTCGACGTGACGCGGGATCACGTCGCCATCCCCAATCCGGCCACTCCCTGGTGATGGGCCACCAGCACAGTCACGACGTCGAGGTCAACGTCTAAGCGGAAATCCCGTAAAACCTTCACATCAGCGGCGTCGCCGCTTTTCTTCATGCGATCGCGACGAGGGCCTCCAATGTTCCTTCCCATGTCGGCATCGATTTCTTAGGTGAGCCGCGGCGGGTCTAAGCGTTAATACGACCCCGGTATTTTTTAAAAGCAGGCAATTCATCCGAGATGCAACAATGTCGCGTTCCCCTTTTCAAAAATTTAATAGGCGCGATCTACTGTGGATTGTTTCGCGAGATTGTCGCGTCGAACTCTTCAAGCCTGGACGGCGCGAGACCTGCGTGGACGCTGCCAACCGAAAGGCAGCCTCCGTAGAGCTCATGACGCCTCCATTCGAGAAAGGACATTTCCGATTCCCAGATTGCCACCGCGAAATATAGAACGTGCTGATGCAACTCCTTGCCCTTGTCGAAGCGAAACCCAATGAGGCCTGTTACGCCGGACAGCCGAGCGCTCGTCTCGGCCCATGCGGCTTCGAAGGCCGCTTCTCGACCACGAACCACCCTGAACTGATTAGAAGCCATGAACATGATGCATTGTCCCCTTTGCAAAAGCGGCTATGTCAGCACGTTTGATAGATGTTGGCTCGTTCTGGGAACGGCGCAAATTCGCAATGAAAATGGCATACTCCGCGCATCTCTGACGCAAGCACTCATCCGGACAGGCATCGGAGTAGCAGCAACGGAGAACAGCCAGTCCATAACCTGCGAGCTCGGCCTCATCTACACAATGTCTGACCGGAGGCTGATTCATCGCCCAGGCGAGAATTGCGTCGATTCGTTTGCTCTCTTTCGCTGCGTCACACATTCGATGTCACCTTTTTGCGATCGGGCATGTGCAAGTTACTTCGTCAGGATAAGTTTTTTCTTTGGTTGTGATACGCAGGCGATATCGCTCTCCATCATGGAGAAGGATTGCCTCTACGGCGAAACCGAAATTGACAGCAGCGGCGCATCCTAGTCACTTCGTCAGGATGAGTTTGTTCTTGGTTGTGATACGCAGACGATCCCGCTCTCCATCATGGAAAATGATTGCCTCTACGGCGTCCCCGATGAGTTCGCGTGCAACATATTCTCTCGGGAGAAACTCCAGCGAACCAGTTGGTAGGGCGGGCGGATCTTCGTCCTGTGCTTCTGACATTGCCTCTCGTCTCGTCTTAGCGGGACACGCTGAAGCAAGTCAGTCGCATCGTCAACGCCCCGCAGCGTTGATTGGAAGTCTAGCAAATTTCAAAACGTTCCAAATCCAAAGTTAATCCAGGCCAGCCGCCAACAAGAAACGGATCTCGACCCCACTTGATAAACTCGAATGCGCACACAGTCACCGTACTGCGAAAGGCGCGCGCAGCAGCACTGCAATCGTCGCGCCATTGTGGAGAACAGCCGAGGCGACCGGCGGCAGATTGCCTGATGCGGCGCCCACAAGAATCGCGCTGTTGACGCCGACCGCCGCGCCAAAATTGGAACGGATGAGGCGCAATGTGTTCTGAGAGAGCGAGAGAATCTCCGCGAAACCGTCGAGCCTGTCGTTCAGCAGAACGATATCGGCGGTCGCGCGGGCGATGTCGGCGGCGCGGGGCATGGAGACGCCGACATGCGCTTCCATCAGCGCGGGGCCGTCGTTAACGCCGTCGCCGACATAGGCGACCGGGCAACCCTGCTGTTTGAGCGTCGCAATGATGCGCGCCTTGTCTTCCGGCTGCTGCTCATAATAGACCGTGTCGAGCCCCAGGGTCTTTCCAAAGACTTCGGCCGCCGCCTGATGGTCGCCGTGATCATAACCAGGCGTTTCACGCCGAGGGCGCGCAGCCGCGCAAGTGTCGCGGCGCTTTCGGCTCGCAACCGGTCGCGCAAGGCGACGACCGCGAGCGGGCGGTCGTCGGCGGCGACATAAAGCAGCGATTTTCCCTCCGCCCGAAACTGATTCACCAACTCTCGCGCGGCCGCGAAAGAAATATGTTCGTCGTCCTCCAGGAAATGTCGGCTGCCGAAACGGATGCTCCGGCCTTCCACATTCGCCTGCACGCCATGGCCGACGATGAAATTCACCTCCTCATGCGGAATATGGGCGAGCCGCCGCTGCTCGGCGAGACGCACGACCGCGCGCGCAATTGGGTGGCTTGTATGCTCGCCGAGCGAAGCGATCATGGCCGCCGCGCGCTCTTCGTCGATCTCGGGCGCGAGCGGGCGGATGTCCGTGACTTCCAGCGTATTATGCGTAAGCGTGCCGGTCTTGTCGAAAACCACCGTGTCGACTCCGGCGAGCGTCTCGATGGCCTATCCGCTCTTGACCAAGCAGCCATGACGACCGGCGCGATACATTGCCGATTTGATGGCGATCGGCGTGCCCAGCGGTTCTGTTGCGTTAATTTCATTAGAGCGTGGCCCGGTTGCCCCTCGGGGTATTTCAGGCGGCCAATGAATAAAATTGTTCTGCGGCGGAAAGATTTTCGCTCGCGGCGGACACCATCTGGCCTTTGTTGATCATGTGCATGAGTTCGATGCCTTGCAAGGTGGTTCGAGCCGAGCGAAAAGATTTGAAACCGAGCATCGGCCCCACCACTCGCTTGATGGCTCGGTGGTCCTGTTCGACGATGTTATTCAGGTATTTGATCTGCCGCATCTCGATCTCTTGACCGGTTTCCTCCTTGAGCGCCTCGCTGGCTGCGGCATTGGCGCCGCTCTTGTCGATCGTGATCTTTTCCGGCAGACCGTGTTGCCCGACCGCTTTCTTGAAAAAACGCAGAGCGGCTTTCTTGTCGCGATGAGCTGTCAGTAGGAAGTCGATGGTGTGCCCGTGCTTGTCGACGGCGCGGTAGAGGTATTTCCACTGGCCGTTGACCTTGATATAGGTCTCGTCCATCCGCCAGCTGTTGCCGACCGCGCGCTTCTCGCCTTTCCGGAAGGCGGCCTCTAACTGGGGCGTGAACTTTTGGACCCAGCGGTAAATGTTGGAATGGTCGACCTCAACGCCGCGCTCGAGCATCATTTCCTTCAGGTTCCGGTAGCTGAGGGGATAGGCGAGGTACCAGCGGACACAAAGCAGGATGATGTCCTTTTCAAAGCGGTGTCCTTTGAAGTCGATCATGGGGGCCGATCTAAGCGGTGTTGGTTAGGCGCATAGCTTACCGAAACCGCGCCGTCTCCGCTAACGCACCAGAACCGCCTTGATCGCATGCTCCATTCGGGCATCTTCGGAGCCAATGATACAGAGGTTAAACCCGCTCGCACGGATCTGCGTTCCAAAGCGTAACGCCTCCGCCGCTCTCGGCTGGCCTGCCAGTCCGTCAATAGCTTCAATGTCCGCCGTCGTTAGGAAGGGAATCGCCGAAAGATCCGCGCGACGATAAAGTTCGTCTACGGAAAGCTTTTGCGCCAGAACCCGCGTCTCTTGCCGGCCGTCGGCGTCAGAGCCGTTCAGTCCCATAGCTAGACCTTTCGCAAGGGAGATTATGTTATCCGTTTCGGGAAATGCGTCGACCCTGCTATTGCTGCCCGCGATTATCGTCGGCGGATCTGTTTTGCTTCTGGTTCTGACCTTACAGACCCAATTCGCCTTCTTGGTTTCGTTTGCCTGTCTTTTCGGGGACCTCTGTCATGGTTGCTTCCGTAAGGAGCAAGACCCCCGCCACCGAAGCCGCATTCTCCAGGGCGACGCGCAACACTTTTACGGGGTCGATAATGCCTGCCTCGATCAGGTCAACATATTGCTTGCGCGCCGCGTCAAACCCAAAATTCGCGTCCCCCTCGAGCACCCGGGCGATCACCACTCCGCCATCCACGCCAGAGTTTTCGGCGATCTGCCGGGCAGGCGCTTCGAGGGCGTGCTGAAGAATGCGAAGGCCGGTCTTTTCGTCCCCTTCAGTGCGGCCCTCCTCGGTCGCGAGCGTTTCTATGCACCGCAGCAACGCAACCCCGCCGCCCGGCACGACCCCCTCCGCTACAGCCGCCTTTGTGGCGCTAATCGCGTCGTCAAGAGCTTCCTTCTTCGATTTCATTTCCGACTCGCTCGGCGCGCCAACGCGGATCACCGCGACGCCGCCAGAGAGCTTAGCAATTCGCTCTTCGAGCTTTTCGCGGTCATAGTCGCTTGTCGACTTTTCAAGCTCGCCTCGGATCGACTGAATACGGGCATCGATTCGATCGCGAAGTCCCGCGCCGCCGATAATCGTGGTTTTGTCTTTATCGACGACAACACGCGCCGCCTGTCCGAGTCGGTCGATCGCCGTGTGCTCAAGCTTCAGTCCGACTTCCTCGGAAATAACTTGGCCCCCCGTCAGCAAAGCGATGTCCTCGAGGAGAGCCTTTCGTCGATCGCCAAAACCCGGGGATTTAACTGCGCAGACTTTGAAGACGCCGCGAAGATGATTGACGACCAAAGTCGCCAGAGCTTCGCCCTCGACGTCCTCGCAGATAAGCAGCAAGGGACGCCCGGACTTCGCGATCTCTTCCAATAAGCCTACGATCTCCCGAAGAGAGCCGACTTTCCGATCGCATAAAAGCAGGTAAACATCCTCGAGCACGGCCTCCATGTGCTCAGGATCCGTTATAAAATACGGCGACACGAAGCCGCGGTCGAATTGCATCCCTTCAACGACCTCAAGGGTTGTTTCCGTCGTCTTCGATTCCTCGACGGAGATTACGCCTTCGTCGCCGACCTTCTCCAGCGCGCTGGCCACCAGTTCGCCGATCGCCGGGTCATTATGAGCCGCGATCATCGCGACCTGGGCCTTTTCTTTGCGCGTGGTCACCGGCCTCGCGATCTTTTGCAAGTGACTGATCGCCAATTTCACGCCGTCATCAATGCCGCGTTTGAGCTCGACCGCGCTGGCCCCCGCGACAACGTTTCGGCTTCCTTCCGTCGCGATGGCGTGCGCGAGAATCGTTGAAGTGCTCGTCCCGTCGCCAACGACCTCGCCGGTCTTTTCCGCGGCCTGGCGCAAGACGCGCGCCCCAAGGCTTTCTTCGGGGTCTTCGAGGTCAAATTCTTTAGCAATCGTCACTCCATCATTGCAGACAATTGGGGCGCCCCAGGTTTTCTGAATCAAGACGGATTTCGATTTCGGCCCGAGGGTTACGCGAATTGCGTCAGCGAGCTGCGTTGCGCCGCGAAGAATCTTCTCCCGCGCCTCAAACCTGAAAAGCACCCGCTTATGCGTCATTTCTAGCTCCAATTAACGCCGACTTTGGCTGTGAGGCTGTGCGAGTAGTCGCTGGTTCCCCAGCGCCAAGTAGTTCGCAGGACTATTGACGCGTGATCCCGCGGCCAATTGTTCTCGAATTTGACCATTGTTGCAAAGCATTTATCGATAAAATTCTCAAAGAACCCTGTAGCTTGACATTCTGGTCGCCTCGCGTCGGCGGCAGAGTTTATTCACCGTGTACTCGCTGACCTCGAGTCAGAAGGCGGTGTTTCTGGGAAGCGCAGCCGCGCTTTGCAGGTTGGCAATGTCATTATTCCCGGCTTCCGTGAGCACGGCGCTCGCCGTGCTCGGCGAGGACGTCGGCGTTGCGGGCGTCGTTTCCGTGCAACCAAGTGGCTATTGCAGCTTTCCGCTCGAGCTCGCGGAGTCGTTCGGCATAGAGGCGACTCTGCTCGAGGTCGAACGCAACGTCTTGCAGGTGACGGATATTTGTCCGCTTGACCCCGAGATCAACGAGGAGCAGGCCGCTGCGATGGTCGCCTCGCTTGGCGAGCATACCAGCCATCCTATCGCGTGGGCGGTTATGCGCCTCGCCCGGCAGCGGCGGCTTGCTCATGTCCCGCACGAGGAGGTGAGCTTCATAGTCGGACACGGAGTCGAAGCGCTGGTCAATGGGAGCAGCATTCGATTTGGCAGTCGACACTTTCTGGAGGATGACGAACAAATCTCATTTGCCAACGCTCGCGAGATGATCGAGGCATTCGCAGCGGAGGGCAAGTCGCTTCTCTACATGGCCGCCGACGGGCATCCCCTGGCGGTGTTCGCCCTGCGCGACCGGCTGCGATCGGAGACCCCATACACGCTTGTGGTGCTCCGGGAATTGGGGATCGAGCGCATCGTCATGGTGACAGGGGACCACCGCGTTTCGGCCCAGGCGCTCGCGAGTGAACTCGGAATCGACAATGTATTCTTCGAACAGCACCCAGAGGAAAAGGCGCGCGTCGTCGCCGCATTGAAACAGGACGGGCGTCGGGTCGCCTATATCGGCGATGGAGTCAACGATGGTCCAGCCTTGATAGAAGCCGACGTTGGCGTCTCGATGCCGCGAGCCGCCGACATTGCTCGAGCCACTGCCGACATAGTCCTTGTGAAAGACCGCCTGGCCTCAGTCGCCACCATGACGTTATTCCGCGCGACCCTTGTCCCCTTCTGCTCTTAGTTGTTCGAACAATTGTCGTTGGCGCTTTGACAGCCGCTCCGGCACATGCACCTGGAGTCGCACGTAAAGGTCGCCCGGAGCGCCGCCGCCAAATCGTGGCAGACCTTTCCCATGCAAGCGCAATATTGACTCCGGCTGGCTTCCGGCCGGAACCTTCAAGGATACTTTGCCATCTAGCGTCGGCACATCGATCTCCGTGCCTAGAACTGCGTCGACGACATTGATCGTCTCCACCCGATAGAGGTCACGACCGCGCCTTTCGAAGCGTGGGTCTTTGGCGGTGCCAACAATGACGAAGAGGTCTCCGGGTGGCAATCCGGGCTTGCCTGCCGGCTGACCATGACCTGGAATACGCAACGCAGTTCCTTCTTCAACCCCGACTGGGATGCGCACTGTGAGTGTCTCGTCTTGTGCGATTTTGCCGGTCCCCCCGCACCGCTCGCAACGCGCATCGATGATCGCGCCTTGACCCCCGCACTCCAGACAGGTCGTGATATGCTGCAAGGTATCGCCAGCCTTTTGCTGGCTGCGGACGATTTGTCCTAAGCCCCCGCACTTCGTGCAAATACGCGGTTTCGTGCCTGCCTTGGCCCCCGATCCTTTGCAGGATTCGCATGTAACCGGCCGCCCAATATGAACGATTTCTTCGCCACCTGATAGGACCATCTCCAGCGGCACCGCGATCGCGGCCTCTATATTTTCCCCGCGCCGCGGCGCTGCCCCGTGCCGAAAAAAGTGGTCGAATGGACTTGCTTCGCCAAAGTCGAAGCCGAGTCCGCCAAGAATGTCCTCGAAGTTGACGCCGCCGAAGAGGTCTTCAGGGGTGAAGCCCGCGACGCCTGCATACCCGTGGGCGTCATACTCGGCTCGCTTCTGGGGATCGCTCAATACCGCATACGCCGCGGCTATCTCCTTGAAACGATCGCCGGAGCCCGGATCCTTGTTGCGATCGGGGTGGTATTTCAGTGCAAGGTTTCGAAATGCATCCTTGATCGTCTTTTGCTCGGCGTCCCGGGAGACGCCAAGCACTTCATAATAGTCGCGCGGCTCGGCCAAGTCTCACAGATCTCCCTTCAGCGGCCTCCGCCGCCCCCTGACTCTTTGTACTCCGCTTCAACCACGCGCGCCCCGGGGCCGGAGCCCGCTGGTCTAGCGGCTCCGGTTGGCGCCCCAATATCTGGGCGGGGCTGTGCTCCTGGCTGCGGCGCCTGAGCATAGAGCGCCTGGCCGGACTCTTGGAGCACGACCTTTAAAGCGCTCGCTTTCTGCGCCGCCGCGTCGGCGTCACGCTTACTCAGCGCCTCACGAGTTTCGCTGAGGGCTGTCTCGATGCGTTGCCGCACATCATCCGAAAGTCTCGACCCGAAATCAGCGAGCGTCCGCTCAGCTTGATAACAATGGGCGTCGGCGTTATTGAGCTTTTCCGCCTCTTCACGCCGTTTTCTGTCCTGTTCCGCAAAATGCGCCGCCTGGCCAATCATGCGTTGCTTTTCATTCTCGGGGAGGCGGGTGGAGCCCGTAATGCGGATTGATTGTGATCTCCGGCTCGCCATGTCCTTTGCTGTAACGTGAAGGATTCCATCAGCGTCGATGTCTAACGTCACTTCGACTTTCGGAACGCCGCGTGGCGCGGGAGGCAAGCCGTCCAAGTTAAACTCACCCAGGCTCGTATTGTCCGGAGCCATTGGCCGTTCGCCTTGGACAACGTGAATAGTTACGCTGGTCTGTAGGTCAGCAGCGGTGGTGAAGATTTCGGCGCGCTTAATTGGTATTGGCGTGTTGCGGGCAATAAGCGGCGTCGCGACGCCCCCCAGAGTCTCAATGCCGAGCGTAAGCGGAGTCACGTCCACGAGGACAATCGAGCCAACCTCGCCGGCAAGGACTCCGGCCTGGATCGCGGCGCCTTGCGCCACACATTCCATTGGGTCGATCCCCGTTTCGCCTCGTCGCTCGACGAGCTCTTCGAAAAAGGCCCGGACCATCGGCATTCGGGTCGGTCCCCCGACAAACACCAGCCGATCAACCTGATTGGACTCAATTCCTGCGTCGTGAAATGCCTGTAGCACCGGTTCCCGACAGCGCTCGACGACAGGTCGGACAATGCGCTCGAGTTCGGCGCGCGTAAGATCATAATCGAAGTGTCGAGGTCCCGAAGGTCCGGCGGCGAGAAAAGGCAGCGAGATATGGCTTGTCGCATTCGTCGACAATTCGATTTTGGCGACTTCTCCCGCCTCCTTAATTCGCGCCGCCACCATCTTGTCGTTCCGCATATCGAGGCCGCTCTGGACGCGGAAACGGTCCGCGAGATATTCAAATATGAGATTGTCCATATCGGTGCCGCCAAGCCGAGTGTTGCCGCTCGTCGCTTTCACCTCGAACACGCCTTTGCCAAACTCCATGATCGTTACGTCAAGCGTACCGCCGCCAAAATCGATGACAGCAATCCGTAGTTCCTGTGCGAGCCGGTCGAGCCCGTAGGCTAGCGAGGCAGCGGTAGGCTCGTTGACAAGCCGCAAAACCTCCAGCCCGGCGATCCCGGCTGCGTCTTTAGTCGCATTACGTTGATTGTCATCGAAATAAGCTGGGACCGTCGCAACCGCCTGGTTGATTGGTTTGCCCAAAAAGGCTTCAGCGTCGCGCAGCTGGACAGGAATCGATCGCAATAGCGCCGCCAATAATCCGCATTGCGCCAATATTTGAAAGGAACCTGCCGACCCCTATGACACCCCAGAGATGAGCGGATACGTTCAGGATTTCCTCGAATCCGATTGGCCGTCACAAAAATCATTGCTTACCTGACCAAGAAGACGCGAATGGAGGAGTCCTATGGTTGACGCACCGAACGGACGCATTGAATTTGTGATGCCGGGAGATGAGCATTCGGCGATCCGGGTATGGATGGCTACGAACTCAAAGGCGATCAGGATCATAAAGCTTGGCCCCCTGCAGAGCTTCCTTGTCTTTGTGGGATTGCTCACGTTTCTCTGGCTTGGCGTTGTGTTTATGTCTGGAGTTCTTCTAATTTTCGTCCCCTTAGTCATTGCGATTGTGGCAGGCGCTTATCTCATCGGCCTTTTGGGTTTCCGCCGGCCACATTGAAAGGACGTGGGCGCGGCCTTCTGCGGTCGCGCCATGCCGCGGCATCATGGGTTTTTGATCTCAAGAGGCGTTATCCGAGGACCGGCGGAGCTCGTGCAACGCCCACGTCGCCCAAATGGCCGCGCCGCAGGCGGGCTACGTTTTGCCGGGCAAGACCGCGTACATCGCCTGGGCAGCACTCTGAAGAACGGCTTCGCCAACTTACGCGACGAACTGCTTGACGGCATTTTTACCCAAGGACCGTTATCGAGAGCGCTATTAAGATACCGAGCGTCCGGATGAATCTCTGGGTTACAAGCCTGATCGACAAGGGATTCTTCGAACAACACCCAGAGGAAAAGGCGCGCGTCGGCTCCGCACTGAGACAGGACGGGCGTGTCCCCTATGTGGGCGATGGTGTCAACGATGGTCCAGCCTTGATAGAAGCCGACGTTGGCGTTTCAATGCCGCGCGCCGCCGATATTGCTCGAGCCACTGTCGACATTGTCTTTGTCAAATACCGCCTTGCCTAGGTCGCCAACATGAGCGACATTCCAACTTCCGGCTCGGAGTCGGCGTCAACACGGCGATATTGACCGACGCCGCGCTCGGCTATGTCTCTCCGCTTATGGCGGCCGCACTGCATAACGGCGCGACCATTCTCGTGCTCGTTCGCGCGCTACTCGGCGGCCGATCCAAGATTTCACCGTGGGGGAGAAGCCGTCGTCCCGTCGCCAACAGGCGTCGATGACGACCGTGGCGTCTAGGCACAACCGTTGCGCGCGCTCATGACTGGCCCCGTCATTATCGCGTTCGCGCCCCGAGGACGCGCCCTGATGCCTTTGCGCTAAAAAGGGTTGAATTTATTCCATTAGCTTTGGAGAGAGCCTAGCTAGGGCGTTTCCAATTACCGAATAAGGCATGTCGACAACGACGATTTGACTGTGCAGCCATGCTTGAAATACCTCGCTCACTGAAGTGAAATTACGGGGTGGCGCTCCCTCGCCCGGCTTCGCTGGTGCCGAGGGCGCCTCGTTCGGCTAACCAAAGGAGTGCGGCCATGGCGGAGGCACAAACCAAACTGCCTGTGAAGAAGGGGGCCTCCGCGCCACCGTCCTACACCGGCTTGGATTGGCATCCCTTTGAGGCATTGCGGCGTCAGATCAATCGGCTCTTTGAAGAATTCCCTACCCCAACGAGCATTAGCCCCTTCGAACCCTTCGATCGCTTTCTCGGCGGGTTCCCGGCCACACCGGCCGTCGATTTTGTTGAAAAGGAAAAAGAGTATGAAATCACGGTGGAACTGCCCGGCCTGGACGATAAAGCCGTCGAGGTAAAGCTGTCGAACGGAACGCTGGCCATCAGCGGCGAAAAAAAGGAAGAGAAAGAAGAAACGAAGGAAGGCTACTACTTCTCTGAGCGGCGTTACGGCTCTTTCAAACGTGCCTTCCGTGTCCCCGAGGGTGTCGATTCAGACAAAATCGAGGCTTCGTTCGACAAAGGCGTGCTAACGCTCCGTCTTCCAAAGACGCCTGAGGCTCAAAAAACGCAAAAAACAATCCAAATCAAACCGAAGTAGGGCATGCTGCAAGTGAAAGGCCCTAGGCTATCCCTGGGGCCTGCTCAGCCTAAGTCGCGCAGTCAAGCCGCTCTCCGGCAGCGCGGCGAGCAACGGAATTCCCAAAAGGATATATTCAGGCATCGCCGCTTAGCCGCTCACCAGCCTAGCCACTTCGCGTATCGCTTCCTCCGCCGTGAAGTCGCCTGCTGACAAAGGCCAGCGCGACCATTTGACACTGTTCGTTTTCACCGAGGGCGTCCCAGCGCGATTTGTCGCCAGCCTCGTTCGACCCTCTTCCTCGCACTCGAGTTCTTGGGCCCCACAGACAGGGAGCATAACCTTTTCGGTCTTGGCATCCAGCTTTTCTATTACTTCTTTGGCTTGAACTGTGTGCATTGCTCGCCGCCCATTTGTCATCTACCGTGAGAAGGTTGGATTTGATGGGTCCGCGCCGGAATCCTTGTCCTTGCCAGAAGATTCGTCCGATTTCCTTTCAATTCCGGCAGAGCGATCGCCACCCAGTCGATCCAACGTAGACACGACTTCATCGTCGTCGATCTGGTGAAAGTCTTCATAATAGCAACCGATCGCGATGAAGGTGCGGTGGGACTCCAAACACACCATCTCGTCTGCCTCACTAGCCAAGGAGCGAAGCGTGTCTGTCGGCGCCACCGGCACAGCCAACACAAGCCTCTTTGGATTTAACGCCCTTACGGCGCGTAACGCCGCGCGCGTTGTCGCGCCAGTGGCTACCCCATCGTCGACCACAATCGCTATACGCCCGCCAACCTTGGGGCGAGGCCGTCCACTCAGATAAACGCGCCGACGTCGTTCAATCTCAGTAAGCTCGCGCTGGCAAACGGCGTTGAAGTCACCCTGCTTTACTCGGGCTTCAGCGATTACATCTTCGTTACGAACGATCAATGGGGTTCCAGCGTCCGCAATCGCGCCCATTGCGAGTTCTGAGTAAAACGGCACTCCTAATTTTCGGATCAAGATCAGATCAAGAGGCGCGGCTAGCACCGTAGCGATCGGGGCCGCGACAGGGACTCCGCCACGCGGCAGGGCGAGGACGACGACGTCCTCTCCCTTGTATCTCGCAAGCTTTCTAGCAAGCCGGCGGCCGGCTTCCGACCTATCGCGAAAGGACATCGCGGCTCCAGTTCTCGGCTGATCGCGTTTCTTCGCTTTTCGGCGGGACGCCAGGTGGCGTTACCGGCATCGACTATTCACACCCACCAACAGCTAATCTACGAGAAATGATCGAGGTCGACGCGAGAATGGCCTTTTGGCCGCCCGTCGCGCCGCTGGGGTTGTCGAAATCGCGGACCGTGGAGGACCGGCCAGTGCAGGTTGGCGCCACATCATCAACGCGGTGTCGAGAGAGCCCATTTTAACCATCCCCAGGGCGCTATTCCGGCGCCTGTTCGCTGACGGCCTTACACGGCTTGCCTGCGGCGCCCTTCCGCGCCTTCCTCTTTTACGAACTTGACCCGCACGCCCGGCTCCAAACTGTCGAACCCAGGCCACGAGACGCCGTCGCAGTGGAAATAAATTTCGTGACCTTCTTCCATTTCCAAAACTCCGTATCCATCCTCGCGCGCTAGCTTTCCGACGACTCCGATCGGCGATTCTTCGTGATGCTCTATTTTCCCGCGCTTGCGCCCAACCTGATCCTGCAACCTGCCGTCCCGCTAGGCTGAAGGCGTCATTGTACGTCGCGGGGTCATTCTTGCGTATTTCGCAAACTGGCTAGGTAAGCAGCGATTTGCCAGATTTGTTTTTCCGTCAGCGTCGGATGTGGCATGCCGCCGGGGTGCGCAATGTTACTGTGGGTGGTCAACAAAAAGACGCGTAGACTTTCATGTGTCGCTTTCGATCCGTTGGCTATCTCAGTGAATGAAGGTCCAGGCAGTGAAGAACTGTGCTCCCGATCCGCTCGCGATGGAATCGCGTGGCAAGCTGAGCAAGTTTTTTCCGCGATTTCTTTTCCCGCCTGCTCATCAAGCGCGTCAAAAGGGCCCGCAAGGGCTTCGCCGGCGAGAAAAGCCGTTATGCCGACGGCGCCGAACTGCGCATATTTATTCACCCTCGCCATAGTTCTCCTCGCTGGGTCGACGTGGGCCTGGTTGAATAGCCTCGGCAGCGAGCGGCAGACAAATCCGCCGCCGGGCCTGCAGCCCCAAAATGACGAGCCAGCTGGGACAATAGGCCTCCTGTTCGATCGGACAACAATTTCTATTCCGGGCTCGTTTGGCCTCGGACTCGGGAATTTCGGTCATTGGGGCTTCCGTCAGGAGCGGCACGCGTCCCCAAAGATAGCATTCTCCAAGGTGACGCGCACGACTTTCGCCGGATCGATTATCCCCCCTCGATCAGATCGACGTATTCGACGTATTCATTGCGTGCGGCTCAAAGCCTAAGCTTGCCTTTCCTTCAAGCACGCGAGCAACCACAACCCCTCCGACGGCGCTCGAGCTTTTAGCGATTTCCCGCGCTGGGGCCTTGAGCGCGCGTTGCAGAATGCGAAGGCCCCGTTTTTCATCCCCATCGCAATGAGCTTCCTGGACAGCGAGCGTTTCTATGCAGCGAAGCAGCGCACCCCCGGCGCGAACAACGCGCTCTACGGCTGCAGCCATGTTTGCGCTGATCGCATCGTCGAGCGTCTCCTTTTTCGACTTTAGTTTGGGGGACTTTCCGTTTCTTGAGAAGCGGTTCATCGGTGGCGGTTGCCAGGCACCGCCAATTCTGCGAGGCGCAGAAGTAAGCTCTGCGTGGCTTGGTTCCTGTCAGAGATTGGGAAAGGACTGGGAACACCCCAACATCCAGGCGCTGGCTTTCTTGCGCCTCGCATCAATTCGCCCGGTGCTCAGAAAGTTTAATACTCAAATGTGAAGATTCCGGACCGACTCTTAGAGTCGGTCCGGAGACTTCATCAGTGAATACAAAGGCTTCTGAGGGCAGGATAAACAGAGGCGAGGTGTATGAAAGCGAGCATCTTTCGATGGATATTCTCCCAATCCTTGGTCAATCGCCGCCAGATGCCCAGCTATGATCGGGTTCTCTCAGTCGCCTCTTGATCCGTAACCGACTCATTCGACTCAACTTTTCTTCGGACAGACACTTAGGCCCCGCGTCCCAGGGAGACAGATAGATCGGCAGCAGGGCTGATGTGACGTTGCGTGCAAACTGCCGCCACGTCGTCGCTTGGCCATGCGCGGCTGAGACCACCACGGATGCCGCGTTCAGTCGGGCAACCGCTATGCCAACCCGTCGAGATGGTTTATACTTTCCGCCATGACGGACATGGAAGAGTTCGATGTCGCCGCGCATGCGGCGGCAGAGTGGGTCAACGAGCTGCAGCGCCGCCTCGGATGGCTGCACCGCGATCGGGCCTATGCAGCTCTCGTCGCAGCCTTGCACGCGCTACGTGACAGCCTTCCTGCGCATGAGGCGGTTTTTCTTGGCGATCACCTGACCCCTCTCTTGCGCGGGCTATACTATGAAGGCTGGCGTATGAGCAAATACAGCGCTCTCAAGAGTCGCGAGTCTTTCCTCGAGCGAATACGCGAGGGCATCCATCGCGATCCCGGAATCGACGCCGAGCAAGTCGCTCGCGTCGTTCTTTCTCTTCTTGCCGAGCGATTGCCCGCGGCGGAGCTAGAAGACCTACGCGCTGTCACACCGAAAGCGTTACGCGCCCTATGGCCGGCTTGACCCGCTCGCACGAATTTCATCGCTTTCTCATAATAATCGAACGCGAGGCTCGAGTTTCGCCGGGCGGTCATTCCTCAAAAATCGGAGGCTCCATCCGTCTGCACCTGGCTCCTTCTGGGGTGCGGCACGGTTAGGTGAGACAGCCGGCTGCGGTAATTTGAACCGCAACCGGAGATATGAAAGTGACCAAAGAAGAGAAGGTTAGCGCCAGGGGCCGGCGATTTTCCGTTCAGCGCAAGATGGCGGTCGTTGCCCGCCTCCTACGCGGGGAGCCGTTGGAACTGGTGGCTCGCGAGACCAATGTCACGATCCAGAAGCTGACCGAATGGCGGGATCGGGCTTTGGCGGGGGCCACCTCGGCTCTGAAGGAGCGCGAGCGGGATGACCGCGACGATGAGATCGCCCGGCTGAAGGCCAAGGTGGGCGAGATCACCATGGATAACGAGCTTCTCTACGCCAAGATCGACGCCCTGGAAAACAAACGCCCTTTGGCCTGCCGGAGGCCGAGGAAATGAGCCGGGCTCGTTCTCTGTCTTTCGGTCGCATCTATGGATTGTCGCGCGTGACGCGGGTGTGGGGCTTGTCGCGGGCAACCGTGTATCGATCTCGCGCGGAGACGCCTGAAGACGCTCCCCGACGCCGGCCCGGTCCCATTGGGGCATGTTCGGATGCCGAACTGGCGGATCACATCCATCGCGAAATCGAGGCCTCTGAATTCCATGGTGAGGGCTACCGGAAGATATGGGCGCGGCTACGGGTCTCCGGAGTGCGCGCCAGTCCCCGGCGGGTGCGGCGCGTGATGCGCGAACATGGATTGCTTGCGCCGCATGGGGAAGTGTCGGCGTCGGCCAAGACGCATGACGGCACGATCGTCACCGATCGCGTCAACGAAATGTGGGGAACCCACATGACGCAAACGGTTACGACCGACGAAGGCAAGGCCTATGTGTTCGTCGCTGTCGAACACGCCAACTCGGAGGTCGTCGGCGTTCACGCCGCAAAATCAGCCAATCGGTTCGAGGGCCTGGAGCCGGTTCGGCAGGGTGTGAAACGCTGCTTCGGCGCGATCGCTCCAGAAATTGCCTGCGGATTGAGACTGCGTCACGATCACGGGTCCAATTACATGTCGGAAGATTTTCAGTCCGAGGTCAAATGCCTGGGAATTGAAGCCTCGCCCTCTTTCGTGCGCGAGCCCGAGGGCAATGGCGTCGCCGAGCGCTTCATCCGAACGCTGAAGGAGAACCTGCTGTGGGTCAGGTCGTTCCACACGATCGAGGAACTCAGGGTGGCCCTCGTGGAATTCGCCGAGCGTTATAACAAAACCTGCCTCGTCGCCCGACACCGCTACAAAACGCCGGATCAGGTAAGAGCCGAACAGCTTTCAGTTGCCAAGGCAAACATCGCAGAGCTACCCTTGGCCGCCTGAATAGGCGCAGCCGGTTGTCTCAAAACCGGGCCGCAGTACATCACCTGGCTCCTTCACCGGCCTCGTCCCGCCCTCGGGAGGATCCTGTTCCAAATACGTCAGTTCGGCTTCGACGAGGTTTCCGGCCTCGTTTCCACCCTGGGCATTCCGACCCTTTAGCCTTTTTTGGCGGAATCGGCCTCTTTCAACCTTGCGCCATATGAGACGACCTCGTCTTTCAAATTCAGTTGCGGCGCTTGCGCCGCGGGGAGCCGGCTTTCGACAGCACCCTGACAATCCGACCACTTCCCGGGATTGATCTGTAGCAGCGAGCTGTTTTTGCAGGCCTCCTTCCTTCGGCGCCTCGCGAAGCCCTTCCAAAATGGCTACCCCCTTTTGCTTGCACCGCTGAGGTCTATTTCAAAACTCGTCGAAGGCGTCGCTTCTGATTTGACCGCTTCCGTCCTAAATTATTAATCAGTTCATAAGTATCTCGACTTTTCCTTGCCCGAACGACCCGCGTGCGATTCTGAATTGTTGATGAAGGCAAACGATGCGCGGAAGCTCGATCACAATGCGCCTGAAGGCGACGCCTGCAAAACAACCCTGCGAAAATCCGTGGCTTCTACCAAAAACCGTCACTGCGACATGCTGCATGAATGTAGACCTACTTATGATCTGATTAATAGCGCTCTCCATCCGTCCAAACCGTCACCGGATCACTCTCGAGGAGTTGTCGCTTATCATTCCAAAATCAAGAGTAAGTCGGAGTGGTCGCTCGTAGCATTGTTCCACCGAAACAGGTTATGCTGTTCGAAACCTTACTTTTCCTGTGGCGCCAAAGTAGGCAAAGGCATGATTTGATTGATCGGCGCTGGCCCATTCGCCCCTATAGATCCGGCACGAAAATATCTTGTACTGTTCGGCTGTGATGCTATTTCTCGGGAATGGAAAAGGAAGACGCGCGCAAGCAATCCTCTGAGGCTCTGTTAGAACGTCGCAAACAGGTGATCCGACATCCTCCGAAAGGGCGAGGGAGTGATGCGGATTGTCGAGTTGACCGGGCTATCCTATCCGGCGGTCCGTTCGACGATCGATCGGTTCGAGGCAGGCGGCATGGCTGCATTGAAGCCGAAAACCCGCGGCAGGAAGCAAGGCGAAGGCCGCAAACTCACGCCAGAGCACCAGGCCGCGCTGCGCAAAATGATCTGCGACAAGCGTCCCGAGCAGTTGAAGATGGATTTCGCTTTGTGGACGCGCGCAGCGGTGATGGAGCTGATCGAGCGTGAGTTCGGTTTGAAGCTGTGCGTGCGCGCGGTCGGCAATTATCTCAAACGTTGGGGCTTCACGCCGCAAAAGCCGATCAAGCGCGCCTACGAGCAGCGTCCGGAGGCGATCAAGCGGTGGCTCAACGAAGAATATCCGACGATCGAACAGCGCGCCAAAGCCGAAGGCGCCGAGATACATTGGGGTGACGAGACGGCTCTCGTGAACACCGACGTTCGCGGTCGAAGTTATGCGCCCAAGGGCCAAACGCCGATCGCCTTTGCCCCGGGAACTCGTCAGAAACCTGTCAATGATCTCCACGGTGACGAACCAGGGCAACGCTAGGTGGATGATCATCGATGATACATTCAACGCCGAGAGGTTGATCGAATTTTTCGAGGCGTTGATCAAGGATGCGGACGCGAAAATGTTTCTGATACTCGACAATCTGCGCGTCCATCATTCGAAGATCGTCAAGGCGTGGCTCTCAGAGCGCACCGACGCGATCGAAGTGTTCTATCTCCCGAGCTACGCGCCCGAGCTGAATCCCGACGAACGACTCGATGCCGACCTCAAGCACGCCATCGGCGCCAAGGTCGCGGTGCGGACCAAGCCCAAACTCAGAAAAGCAGCCGAGGATCACATGAAAACGATCGAAGCTTCGCCCCATCGCGTCAAAGCCTATTTTCACGACCCTCGGGTGCGTTACGCCGCCTACAGATTTCACCGTGCCGGATCAATAAGAACCGAAAGCTGCACCTAGATGCGGCAAATTGCCGACGACGTCTTGTCGCGGCGGACGAGAAAAATCGCCGACAATCTGGCGAAAGAACTAAAGCGTCTCGCGGCGAGGGCGCGACCCCAGGTGGTTTACGCGGTCGACGACGCCCTGTCGACCGAGAGTAAAGAGGAGGAAATGTCGCGCGCCGCAGCATTGCGGTCCGAGCGGCTGCTGTCGCGCAGGCGCGACAGGCTCGCTAGGGAAACTCCTCTCATGACAAAGGACGTCAGAGCGCGCTTCGATTACGATCACCCAAAGGCGCGGGGCGCGCTGGCCGTGCGCGACGCTTTCGATCGCGCGAATGAATCATGTCCGCGAAGTCTAAAATTCCCAGGGGCCTCTGCCACGAAAGCCCGCTCATAACATTGGCATGCGCTGCGCTGGAATACACGCCCTTAAGAGATAAAACGCCATATGCGTTCCGTAATGCGCTGGAAAAATGGCCTGTCCTATGCCGGCAAGAGAAAGAAGCGTAAATTCTTGGCGCCCCTGCCTGGGTCATAATAAGAAAAGCCTGGGGCAAGCGACCCGCCATCTTGGATCCGCAGTCGGCGACAAGACTCATGGCCTGGTTCTGGCGTTGCACCCACCGGGAGAGTAAGCTTGAGCGTGGTTGGCGAGAAGATCCTCTTGTTCCGCGAGGCGTTCGCCTTCTTTTGCATTCAAGTGAAGGTGAATATACGTAGCGCCTTTGCTGTTAATGCATCCTATTTGTTGATGGTCCTCGTGCGCGCGGATCGAAAGCTCGCCCTGGCCGAAGTAGATCGGGACCCAGTTTCCTTCCGAGTCGATTTTTGCGTAAATGTAATTGCCAAGCTGCCCTTCTCTTATGGAAGGATGCCGGGGGTGGATATAATATCTGTATGTTTTCCCTGACGCCCCGCGCCAATTGCAGGTAAGGTGGCTCATGAAGTCCCGCCAATCTTAGGATATCTCGGAATAACTAACCCCAGTGAGGGATTTTTCCAGAACCTGGACGCTCATGACACGCGATGTCAGTCAGTTCGGTCTGGCGCAGCGCGATCCCGATTGCCCGTGAACCGGCCGGAAATCGCAAGTCGAGATCCTCGATGGGCCGTGAGGCGGTCCCCGCGAGAATTGTCCAGCCCATTATGCTACCCATATGACTTCGGGTCATAATCCGCGCGCCCCACCTTCGCCGCGTTTCGCGGCCGGCGCCTTGGCCCGCCGATGCATCGGAGAATCGAATGAGCGCCACCGGTTTAGCTGCTTTCGATGAGACGGTGCAGCTGTCGAATCTATGGCTCAACGAGTTGATGGAGGCGGTGGAATGGGACGACAAGCAAAGAGCTTATCGTCTTCTTCGCGCGACATTGCACGCATTGCGCGACCGCCTGTCGGCGCATGAGGCGGTGCAATTAGGCGCCCAGCTTCCGATGCTCATCCGAGGGCTTTACTATGACGGTTGGCGCATGCGAGACGTCATCCCTTCGGACCGGACGAAGAGCGCATTTCTTGATCGGATCGAAGCGGCGTTCGCGCGAGACCCGAACAGCGACACGGAAGGGCTGGTCAGGGAAGTCTTTCGGTTGCTGGCGCGAAGGATTTCAAAAGGCGAAATCGAGGACGTGCAACACATGTTGCCGCCGGAAGTGCGTGCGATGTGGCCGGCTGAACCAAGCTAAAAAACGAGCGTAGCCCCTTAGCTGCCATGCTTGCGACGGTATTGTCGTTGGGCAGCTGCGCTCTCTGCGAGAGAGACCGATATGATCAAACTCGAGGAACTCGAAGTCCGCCAAGCCCAATTTATCGCGATCCTGGCAAAGGCTGCTCGCCAGCAACGCGATGAATTGCTCGGCAATGTCGCCGAAGAGGATCTCGGCGGCGTGCGAGAGCACAACCCGACAGCCGCGCTCGGGCTCGAACCGCTTTCTCCAGACGCTCCGCAAATTTCGGCCCTGCGCGACGCAATCGCCAGCCTGTCCGCCGCGGCGCGTTGTGAGCTTTACGCCTTGATGCGGATCGGTCAGGGGCATTTCGGCGCCAAGGAGCTACGGCAAGGCGCCTCAGAGGCCTACAGGATCGGGGATGAAGCAGCCAGCAACGCAATGATCGAGGACGCTGACCTGCATGACCATATCACAAAAGCGCTCTACGAAGCAGACTTATCTGCGTGAGCGTATCGCGGCGCTTCTCTGCCGCGGATTGCGAAAGCTGAAGAAAAACGCAGAAGGCTGAACGGTTGGAAGGCGGCCGAACCGGCGACTCGGCAGGTTGCCCAGAAAAGCTGTCGTTGTCAAAGCTCTCTGACAATTCCCTTGAACCGGCTCCATTCGGTGGCCGTCCAAATTTCGGTCTGGGCATGACCGAAAGTGCGGATCAATGTCGACACCTTGGCCGCTGTCTCTACGTCTTTCGCCCGGAAAATATCCAAATAATCATAGGGCCCCAGAATCGCGTAGTTGCAGACCCACTCGACATCCGGGCATTCCCTGCGCACCCGCTCCATAGCCTTGCGCTCCAGTTCCTCGAGCGTCTGAGGCGACCGGATGGCGTCGGGGCTGAGGCGCGTCAACATGACAAAGGTCAGCATGACATGTTTTCCTCTCGTCTTCCCTTCTCACACGCGAGACGAAGGGCCAGGCAATTCCTCCCACTTCAACCCCAGATCGTCGACGATTTGCCGTAACACCCTCGGGTCAAGCGGCTTGTGAGTGCCGACGTCTGGAAGCAGGGCGTGACGATCGCCAAGACGCACCGTCACGTAGGCGTGACCCCCCTTATGGACGGTGTCGCTGCCGGCTTCGAAGGCGCATCCACGTTCGGCCAACCACCGACGAAACGTTTCGCTTTGCATGGGAAGTCCTCCCTTGGAAGATAGTTAGCGCGAGCGCGAGGCCTCTTCCTCTTCATCGGCGGTCAAAAGCGTGACGATTTGGCTGGCTACTCCCTTCAAGGGACGGCCGGCTCCAAACACGTCGCGGTCGCCTGAAAGCCATATTGAGGCCTCTTCCAAGTCAACGATCATTGGCTTGAGAGACAAGAGCGCCATTACGGCGCCATCGTCGAGATCTCCAAGAATGTGTAAGATGTCGTCGCGCCTCGCTAAACCTCTTTGCCCCTCGGCGCTGGGTGGCGACTGCGTCATCGGTCTCTCTCCAACTCTCGTCGAGGCCTGGCGCACCCCGGCTGGATCGCTTCAACCGCGTGCTCTCTGACGGTTCCATGTCATGAAGCGGATGTCTCCATGCTCGATCAAATTCGGGCCGACATAGATTATCAGCTTGCTTCCAGCCTCTTTATGAGGCGCGTGGCGAGGGCTGTTGAAAGCGAAGCCATTCCTTGGCGGCCGTTGAGTAAACTGTAGTTCGAGGAGCGGAAAATCAAGCTGGGATTGCCGCACGGCGGAAATAAGAGCGCCGGTGAGGAGTTCAGCACGGGTCGTCGCAACCCCAGGAACGCGCCTCAGGCTGTTTGGCGCCGCCACGAAAGCGCGAGCCTCCCTCCGGAGGTCGAAGAGACCCGCGCGCCCAGCTTGCGGCTTTCGTAGTCGAGCTTGCGTTGGAGCCAGGCGACATCCGTCGCGGATGGCGGGCATAGGCTGAATCGTCTGATTTGCAGGGGCGTCATCTCAAGCGCAAGAAGGAAGCCTGTCCCCGCCTCAACTTCGGCGAAATACATCAGCGCCAAATCGCCCCTATATTCCTCGTAGCCGGAAATTCCTTCGTAATCGTTGAGAAAGTCACCACATCCATAAAGGATGAGGCGATCGCGATAGACCTCGATTCCCTTTGGATGATGCGACGAATGGCAATGCAACACGGAAATCGGCGCGGCGTCAATCAATCGACGAGCAAACTTTCTATCGTCATTTGAAACCTCATAGCCCCAGTTCGGTCCACAGTGCACGGAAAGCACGACGACGTCGTCGGGTTCGACCGCGCGCGAAATTGCGTCAACAATCCGCGAGACGTTGTGCTCGGACAAACTCGGCAATAGCGCAATGCCGGCCGCATCGGATTTTGCCGCCCAGCTCATAGGCGCTCCGCTCGAGACGCAAGCGCAGGAAAAGATGAGGACGCGTCCTCTGTCGGGAATTTCGAAAACAGCGGGCGCCCAAGCCTCCGCCAGGCAATGGCCAGCCCCGGCCGGTTTTATTTTCACGCGTTCGAGGGTCTCGAGTGTGTCGAACAAACCCGCGCGGCCCCAATCCAGGACATGGTTATTGGCGAGCGCGCAGCAGTCCACGCCGGCACTAATCAGGCAGCCAGCATTTTCCGGGCTCATTCGGTAATTTATCCCCTTGGGAAAATAGCTTTCGTTTCGAGTGACGCTTGTTTCGAGGTTGATGATACGCAGGTCAGGTTTGGCGCGCTCGAATTCTTGGAGCGCAGTTCCCCAAATATAGGAAAACGGCGCGGATCTCGGGATGTCGCCGTGCACATCTTCGGCGAGTCCAACATATTCCTCCGCTGAGGCCATACATTCTTCGTAAATGCGAGGGTTGCACGGATAGGGCAAAATCTGGTCGATGCCGCGTCCAGTCATCACATCCCCGCAAAGGAACAGCTTGATCGAGGAGGGGCGCATGCATTTGAATCCTGAATGTCCTATAGGGCCTTGGAGGCGCGGCCTTTCATTGAAGATGTCAAGTCGGCATGTCTCGGCACAATTTCTATCCCTGCAGCCGATTCGCAAGCCGAGCGATTCAGCCGAAGCGCGGTGGAACGGGCTGCTCCAGAAATTGGAAAAAACTCTCAGAGCGTTGCGCGCGGCTGAAAGCAAAATGATAGGTCTCCGCCTACCTTCTTTCCTCTCCGAGATGAGTCGTGAACCAGTCGGTCGCCAATCCGACCACCGTCTCTAGGGCGCCGGATTCTTCGAAAAGATGCGTGGCTCCTGGTACGATCTCGAGGCGCGCCTCACATCGCAGCATACGTAGGGCGGCGCGATTGAGTTCGATGACCTCCGTCTCTTATCGCGGCTATGGCGGCTCTAGCGGTTCGCCAACAGAATTCGGTCTGATGCGCGATGACGAGGCCGCATATCGGGAGATCCGCGAGCGAGGGTATCCAAGCGATCGCATCGTTCTGATGGGAGAATCGCTTGGGACAGCCGTGGCTACAGCTGTGGCGAGCGTTCATGACGCAGCCGCCCTTGTTTTGGATTCGCCTTACTCGTCGGTCGCGGACGTCGCCGCGACCCATTATTGGATGTTTCCCGCACCGTGGCTGCTGCTCGATCGATACCGCGCTGATCTTGCGATTCGTCACGTTCATCTGCCGCTACTTGTCATCCACGGAGATGATGATTGGATAGTTCCGAGAAAATTATCGCAACGGCTGTTCAATCTCGCCAACGAACCCAAGACCTTCATCTCGGTATCCGGCGCCGGACACGTCGTGTTGGGGGCGCCCGGCGTTTTTCAGCGTGTTCGTGTGTGGATAGACGCATGGACCGGCGTGAAGCGCGACAATTCCTAGGCGCCGAAATGAAGGTCGGTTTATGTTATTTGCCTAATCGAAGGAGTATCGAGTGGCGTTACTCCTAAGTCGCGATGATTGCAGGAGGCCCGTACGGACACATTCTATCGCTTGATACAAGCGGGCAGGCTGAAGGCGCTCGGGTCAGGCCTGCTCGTTGGCCCCCGGATGACCGTAAAAGAGGCCTTCGACTTCGACGTCAAAGATCTGCCCGCTTGCGCAGGCGTAACCTTCTTGCTCCCAAGGCCAAGGACGTAACGGTTGTCCGAAGAGTGCGCCTCGGCGGAGGCGCTCGTCTGGGGTAAAGCCACTCTCAAAGCTTACCTTCCGGGATCGGCGACTCCTGCCGCCGGCTTCGTTCGTTTTTGTCCGCAGCAGCCTCTCGAAGAACCCAATGCCTCTGAGTTCGCAGTCGCTTTTTTAAGTCACGCCCCACTTGAGAGTTTTCTTCCTCCTCTTGTCTTGCTCGAACATCGGCCCAATCTGACGGCGTCAGAACCGAGAGCGCGACAGGAAGGAACTCTCGTTCCACGCCCTCAATCTGACGCCTCTCATGTTGAAGGAATTTGCACGCAGCCTCACAGAATGACTGGCGCGAAACCCGTTGCTCGTTGAGAATGTCGCGAAGATGGTCACTAAGAGCTTGGAGACTTGAAGCTGCGACGGCACGCTCCGCAAGAACATTTGCAATCGTTCTGTCGCACCATTCTTTCCGATTTTTAACTAAAGCGATCAAGAGATCCTCTCGCGGCCAGCAAAAATGATCGAGCAGAGATCGCAGGCAATCAGTCGTTTCATGAAGCAGCTCATAATCTGGTCGTTCTGCTCGCCCAAATCGAACACACTCTTCTTCAAGAACGCCTAGCAGCGCCTCGATTTCATGATGGTCGCGTCGAATTAACTGAATAACTGTCCGCATTTGGCAGCCTTGGTCGCTTGATAAGTGGGGAGCGACGCTCCAGGCTTCCAGCTCAGCGTGGCAAAGCCGGCGCTCCTTTGATCGCGTGCGCCAATCCATGTCTTGGCCTCTTGCCCTCTAAACTGATGCAGGTGCGCGCAAAATCACCCCCCTACGCGCAAATCGACGGCTTCTAGATGGCGACTTTCTTCGCCGAGTCTGAAGCCGTAGGGGGACGGCGGGCGCGGGATACGCTTGTAGGCTCGGCCGCCTATTCCCGGCCCATGGGAGGCGGATTCGGTGGGTAACGCGACAGGGCGCAGGAAAGGCCTACGGCTATAACAAAGCCACATGCGCGCAGTCTTTGCGGTTGCCGTCGCGCCGTGAGATACGACGACTTCGGGGACCCGCCATTGGTGGCCCCCGTCCGAGTATTAAGGTCTATGGCGCTCGTGTCCGAGCCAGCGCCTCCCGCGCTCCCTCCGGCCAAAGCTTCACTCGGCTGCGTTGCAATTGCGAAGATGGACTCCTCCCTGATCATCGCTCAGCGAGCTGGCGCCTTCGTCGTTTCGCGAAGCGTCAGGCATTCGGCCTCTCTGCCGCGCACAACACGACAATCGAGAAGAGGGCCTCGCGTTTCGGTTACGATTGTACGCTGACCTTCGCCGTGATCATCGTCATGGAAGTAAATGACAACCCAGTCCCATACGCGCCCCAATTCATGAGCGCGCGAAGTGTTGGAATGAAGCGCGGTAAAATGCCACGGCCCCCGGTTCGTCTGGAAGACGGGAAGCCAGGCTTTCGACTCAGGATTAAATCGTTTGGGAGCAATGCGAGGTAGGACGTCAAGGGCGGCCTTTTCGCGATACTCGCGATCGATGTCGAGGAGAGTTTCGACGCTCGGCTCTACCTGCGTCGCGCTACGACGGGGGCGCACGCGGTCCAATAGCTGACGCAGTCCGGAACGGATCATCGACGCCCGCCTCTTGCCGACGCCCTTGGGAGCCGGCGATTTCGGGTCGGCCAAGGCCGCCTCTAACTGCTCGAGCGTGGCGACCTTGAGTTCTTCATGCAATCGCTTCGCTAACTTTGGGCCAACGCCCGGAATCGCGCAGAAGACGTCTTCGGGCTCGGATGACCCGCGAAGTCGTTGAAGGTAGGGCCATTTGCCCATGGCAACCATTTGCGCGACAGCCCCCGCTATTCCCTTCCCGACGTGAGGAATGCGATCAAGAGCCTCGACTCCGCCTTGTTTCAAAAGCTCGTCCACGCTGTGATCGAGCGACGCGACGGCGTCGGACGCTCGCCGATAAGCTGCCGCCCGGAATGGATTGTCCTGTTGCGCCGCGAGGAGGTCGGCCGCCTCACGTAGCCGCGCCGCGACAAATTCATTGACCGGAAATGTCGATCCAATTCGGTCAATTGATCCCGCCACGGCTTTATCCCTCTCTCCCAGATAGACGGAATCAGCCGGAAGCGAGTTCGTCAACGGCTTAATGTCCCTTGAGCCTCTTCGGCGACGGAGCCAAACGCCTTCTGCTAGGTCAGCGTCAATGGAACGCGTGGGCAACCGCTGTCGCTTCGTCGGCTCCGTTTGAAGAGGCCTGCTTTCTGCCTGTCTGCCTGTCCTAGTCGGCGCCGCCCCGCACTTCAGCAAATCCGCTTGCAACACGATGCCTGGCGGCCATTTAATTTTATGCGAAAAGCTTATGCAAAACTACGGAGTTTGTGCGCTCGGGATGGCTGACGCAGCTTGTCGAGCGCCTTACTTTCAATCTGCCGAATTCTCTCCCTTGTCACTCCGAATAATTTGCCCACCTCTTCAAGCGTGTGCTCCTGCATATCGCCGATGCCGAAACGCATCTTCAGGATGCGCTGCTCGCGCGCAGTCAAGCCTTCGAGCGCTTCGGCGATATGGGTCCGGAGCGCATTGGCCTCTGCCGCCGTGTGGGGATTAATGGCGTCTGGAGCCTCGATCAGGTCGCCAAGGGTAGCGTCGCCGTCCTCGCCGACCGGAAGATCTAGAGATGTCGGCTCCCGTCCAAGGGACAGCATCCAATCGACATCCTGGCTCGAAACCCTGGCTCTCGTAGCGATTTCTTTGGCCTCGGGCAGGCGTCCCCGTTCCTGATAAAGTTTGCGCTGTTCCCGCCGGAGCTTGTTGGCTACTTCCACCATGTGCACGGGGACGCGGATTGTGTGGCCTTGATCCATGATGGCGCGCTCGATCGACTGCCGGATCCACCATGACGCATAGGTGGAGACTTTGACGCCGCGCCGGTAGTCAAACTTCTCGACAGCGCGCAGAAGCCCTAAATTCCCCTCCTGGATCAAATCGAGAAAATCCAAGGAGCAGCGGCGGCGATATTTCTTTGCAATCGAGACGACTAATCGGAGATTAGATCGCGCCAACTGCTCGCGCGCGTTGCGGACGTCTCGCTGAGCTTTCCGGACTCCAGAAACAATGTTGCGGAGCGTTGCGGTTGGCACGCCAACACGTTCCGCGATCGCCTGGATCGACCTTTGCAACTGACTCACGCGCGCTGCGTTACGCTGTTGATGATCAATGCTATCGCACTGTTCGGCTACTTGCAGGAGCTCCCTTTCGATCCTCTGGAGATTGCGCAGCTCGTCCTCGAATGTTCCGATTAGGTCCAAGACGCGATCTGGACGCAAACGCAGTTCCACGACCTCATGGCTCAATCTTGCAAGCAGGTCCTCCGATTGCGCATCGCTTACCTGGCTAAAATCCTCGCCAAGCGCAGCAAGGCGCGCTCGCCTGAGCTGAACGATCTGAGCAGAGAGCAGGGAAATGCGCTCGATGCGCGCAAGAACGGCCGGCGATAGCCGCGCCTCGCGGTCGACAAGACCGAGAGAGGGAGTCTCGGTGCCAATCGAGCAATGCGTTTCGACGTCGTTGACGCCTCCGGCGGGGCAGTCGTCAACGACTTGCGCGAGCCGATCATCGTTCCCGCGAAAAAGTGTTTCTTCAAGGAGAGAAAGATCGACGAGGTCCCGTAAGCGTCTGCGGCCTTGCCTTAGTTCATTGCCCCAATCGCGGATCTGCTGGATAAGGAGTGGAGCCTCGCAGAGACGGCGCAGAATTGCCTGCTGGCCCGCTTCGATCCGCTCACCGAGGGAGATCTCGCCTTCGCGAGATAGCAGCGGACGGTTTCCCATTTCGCGAAAATAGACGTTCATAAGATCGCGAGAGAAACCTTCCTTTCCACGCGGCGCGCTCTCCTCCCGAGTTTCACGATTAGCCGAACAGACCTCCCGGGGGGTCTCCGATAGCTTGGCCGCTTTGGGCGTCTTGGCATGATTCAGTTCGTCGAGAGGCGCTTCCGCCTCCTCGGCCGCGTAAATCATTTGGTCAATGAGAGCATCCTGGGATCCGAGGCAGACGCCCTCGTCCTCGTCGCGAAGTTGGAAATCAGATGGCAAAGCCAAAGAAGCGGTCCTCACAGTTGGCGCTGAGACGCGCGGCATCAGCACGCCGGGAATTCCACTCGAAAATTCCTTGATCCCGGCGTTGCAAGGATCGAGTCGGCCGTTTTGTGTCGCCACATCATGAGCGAATGGAAATGGGGACGGCGGCGCGCCCTACCGCGTTTAAAGCTCAGATGGCGCCTAACACTGGAAATTCAATAGGTTATCTGGATTCCGCGGACGACTTCCTGATGGCCTCACTCCGTCGCTGCCGCGGCCAAGCCACGCTGGGAAGGCGCTCGAGCTGGGGCCGCAGTTGCGGTTTGGCTTGGCTCCGCCTTGTTCACCCGGCTAGGTCGCGACATGTAATGGAGGTCAGGCGCCCTCGACGGATATCACCCTTCGGCCGCCCGGAGGACAGCTGAAGGTCCAGGTAGATTAACCTGAGAGAGGATCTTCGAATGGAAACCTACCCGATTGAAATAGAGCCAGAGCAGGTCGTCGACTGGATCATCGCGGAAAGCCGCCTTTCGCCGTCGGAATTCAAAATACGTGCAAGGCGTGCAGTCGAAGCGCGCGAGCTTCCGGGCAGGAAAGAGTTGCGACTGGGCGGCGAGGAGCGCGAAGATCTTAGCGAAATCGCCACCGTTGGCACGCTGGAAATTGCTCCTGCTCAAGCGGCGGATGGGTGGAGCTTGACTGTCGTTGTCGAGGACGAATTCGGCCCGCGCATTTTTGACGACCCAGAAGCGGTTGCGGGAGAGCGTGAAATCGACGTCGCGGCATTTTATGATTTATTCATTCGTCCGCGGCGAGGCGCTGCGACGGCTATGGCAACGGTAGATAGTCCGGCGGCCAGAGCGCGGGTGACGCGTTTAACGCAAGACATAGAAACCGACCGCCACGGATCGAGCCGTCGCGTCTCGCATCGTTGAATTGGCGGGCATTCGGCTTTGGCCGCCTGGGCCGTCGGCGACCTCGCAGAGAAAAACGAAAGGTGCTTTGATAGAAAGGCGGCCGCCAAAGAAATTAGCGCGACCCACATGTAGATGCTGAACGTCTTAAGAGCCCGCGGCAGGGGCATGGTCAAGGCCCGATATTCGAGGAATGAAGCTTTGGAGGAAAAATGAAAATGCCAGATCAAACCTTTAAGCCGGGAGAAACTGTTCGGTTGAAATCGGGCGGCCCCCTAATGACGGTCGCGTATTTCGAATCGCAAGCTCATCCTCCTTCCTTCCATGTCGTTTGGTTCGATCACGAAAACAAAAAACACGAAGCCAATTTCGTCCCGGAGACTTTAAAGCGCGACGACGGCGCGAGCTGACGGCTCTTCCGGGTGGATCCAGTCTCAGCCGAGCGACGGGCGTCAACGCTTCACTGACCGCATAGAGGCATGTTGCGCCTTATCGGCATGAGGTTTGACAGTGATCGCTTACGCCCACAGCCTCGTCTAAAACCGCGAGGTCGCCTCGGCGCTATCCACCAACCTTTCGCGGCCAAAATAGGATCGCCAGCACGATTGCCCAGACGATGCCCCAGCCGAGCCAGGTGATGTTCGGATGAGCAGCCTGCCATTCAAGAACGCGCTTATGGATGGTCATCTGTGCTTTTCCCGGATCCTTGCCGGCTTTGCCAACTTTTCCCTATCCGCTGTTTTCGACAAGGGGCGTCGGGCCCAAATCGGCGGCGCTTTGTTCCTATTCGCGCCAATCCGGCGAGGCCAGCAGTTCAGCTTTGCGGCGGACCGAGAATCTCGTGCAACGCCGCCTCGACTCGCCGCCATGTTATGGCCTGGTCGCTTTCGCCTTTCTCTTCGAGAGAGGCAGCCTTTTGAGCGGCTTCCGCAATGGCCTTTGCTCCGTGCGCGTAAAATAATTGTCGAGCGTAATCCTGAATTTCTAGCTCTTCCATCTTCGTTTTTTCCTCCGCCGTCGGCAGGCGGCGGCCACCCCCTAGGGCGGCCTGGTCGCCAGTCTTCAATATCTTGAACCCGGCCCTGTGAAGCCCATTCATCGCGGCCAGGGCAAGATGCCGACTTTCCTCCTTTTGGCGAAGGATCGGATCGCGAGGGCGCCCGCCCTCGATTCCAGGATAATCAATATTAGCCCGCTCGATTGCTCTCTGCATCACATCTAGGATTTCCCCTTCGTTCGCATCCATCGAGCAATCTCCGCGTTTTGCTGACGAATAGGAAACGTTGGGCGCATAGCGCCGGCCGTCAAGGTCCACTAACAGCAACTCGGCCGCTCGGCGCCTTTGAGAGCAGCCTGAAAGCTTGGATAGCTCCCCCCGACAGAACCTCGAACTCCATTCGCAACAAGGCCTCGGAAGCTTTCATTGTCGACGGCGAGAGGATCGGACTAATATCCAGAACGCCTTGAGCCTCCCAATTGGGATGGATTCAGTGAATGGTCGCGACAAGGAGGCCGCGCCTGCGCCTCGATGCGAGACTGATGCACCCCGTGATTCCGCGCGATACACGCGGGACAAGGCCGAGCCCCGGCACAGCGATCAATTCGAGGGGAAGCACGCGTGAATATATTCGTCTGGCTGTCCCTCGCGCTCTCGCTCCTGCTGCTCGTTTTGTTTCCCTTTGCTTTCAGCGAGGTGATGATCGTCGGGCTCGCTAAGCTTCATCTGGAGCCGCGAATTGCTATGTGGGTCGTGATATCGGTTTTTATTGGCGGCCTTATCAATATCCCGGTCACGCGCATTAAGCGGAAGGAGTAGATTGTCGTAAATCCTCTCGCCGTATTTGGCCTCTTCGGTTTCTGGCCGGAAATCCGCCGCCTTCGTCGCGAGGCGATCGTCGCTGTCAATGTCGGCGGATGTCTGATCCCGGCGGGTTTGGCAATCTATGAGCTGTTCCATCTCGTCGCGGACGATCGACCAGCGCTCTGGGCGGCGGGCGCGGCTAGCTGCGCGTTATTTGACGTTTCGAGAATGCGGGTTCGGCAGGTATTCGACGCAGGGCATTTCGAGGATAGGCTGAGGATACAGCGCTAGGAGATCCAGGACCGCGGAGGGCATGTCGGTCTTGACCGGCAATCCCATTTCCTGCGCTTCATCGGCCGTAATGGCGTAGTCGTGCGTCCATCGGCCGCTCGTCAATTTCTTGGCAAGCTCTTCTGCTGGCGCCACCCCCATTCGGTCCTGAAGCAGCCGCGTCACGGATTGTTCCTGTTGCGCAATCGCCTTCTTGGCGATGTCGGCCAGAACGAGCGTGTCGTCCTCTATTTCTTCGATCGGCTTTTGCTCTATGACACGCAGCAGAGAAACTGCGGGGAGGCCTTCCACCTGAGGATCGAGCGGACCGAGCACGGAATGAGGGCACATCACAATCTCGTCAGCCGCGAGCGCGATGAGCGTTCCGCCGGACATGGCGTAATGCGGCACGAAAACTGTCACTTTTCCTTTGTGGCCGATGAGCGCCCGCGCGATTTGCGTCGCCGCCAGATACAGGCCGCCCGGCGTGTGAAGAACGAGATCGAGAGCCATGTGTGGATCGGTCAGTTGGATGGCGCGCATCACTTCTTCTGAGTCGTTCATGTCGAGGTAGCGAATGATCGGAAGACCCAACAGGCTGACCCGCTCCTCTCTATGAACGAGCAAAATGACGCGTGACCCGCGGGCCTGCTCGATTTGCGAGATCCTGCGCCGGCGCATGCTCTCGAGAATGCGTTGTCTCAACAGCGGCTGCAGCAGGACAAAAATGCCCAACGCCCAAAAGACTACGCTCAAATCCATGAATATTGCCCTCCCCACCTTGCCGGCATAACCCGCCTCTCGATTTCGAGAACGCGCGCCTCAATCAAAATCATAAAGAAGCGCTGTCGCGCAGGCGAGCGCAATTGCACAAGCTGAAGTCGCCCTGCGCAAGAAAAACCGCCCGGTCAAAGCCTCGCCTCGGCTATGCAAGCCCTCTTTCACTGTTCCACGTCAGGGGGGCTGGCCTCGACCCCCGAGGCAGGAGGAGCGCGCTCTGCGAGCGGCGCCGACGCGAGAATTTGGTACCCCGTCGCGCCGGCAGGCGGCGATCGGAAGAACTCGACGGATTTAACCTGCTGGGTGAAGGACAGCGCCCGGTCGATCGGGTGTCGTCGGGCAATAGCCGCGCCATTTCCGCGAAGACGGGCAAGCGTCACATGCGGTCGAAACGGCCGGTCGTCGCTTTGATCGAATAGATGAAGGAGCGCGTCTCGCAAGGCATTGAGTTCATCTGGCGCCGCGCACTCCGCCCACAACAAGCGAGGCCGTTTCGCCTCGGGGCCATAATTGAGATGCTTCAACCCGAGTGCGAATTCGCCGAATTTGGAGACGATTGAGCGCATTTTCGCGATTGCTTCATCTATCGACGTCTCGTTCCACGGCGGAACCAGCGTAAGATGGATATCTCCAGGCGCCACGAATTTGACCCGCTCCTCCCGCAGCTCTTTCGCCAGACAGGCTAGTTGATCGGAGATGTTGGGCGCTACCTTCACCCCGAGAAAGACGCGCATCCCCTGAGGCGGCCCGCTCGCACTCGCGTCGTCGCGATCGTTCCCTGGCATTTGTCTGGAAGCTTTCAAGCTTCTCCCGAGCTGTCGCTTAAAGGAAGCGGTTCATGAAGGACTGGAACGTCATCATTACCATCTATCAGGATGGCTACAAACGGGCGCTCCGCGCCTTACGCGAATTTGGAGCCGCCACCGGCAGCCCTTACCACAATGTCCTGGTTATGAGAGTCGCCGATCCCTTGGCGCTGCTTGAGTCTCTTGAGAGGCGAACGACGGAGATCCCCGCCCTCGATGACGCTATTTCGAGAGTCGCGCCGGCGATGGCCAATTTCGACTTCGAGTCTGCGGATGAATTCCGACGCAAGGCCAAGGAAATGACGCTCGAATGGGCGCCGCGATTGGCTGGACGGTCCTTTCACTTGCGATTTCACCGCCGTGGAGCCGATTGTGATCTGCCGACGCCAGAGGTGGAGCGCTTTCTGGATGACGCCCTATTAGAGGGATTGCGGCAAGCAGGGACGCCCGGCGCGATATGTTTTTCCGATCCCGACGCCGTCATCGCGATCGATACGGTCGATAATCGCGCCGGCCTCGGCTTGTGGAGCCTGGAGGATCTCGCCCGCCACCATTTGTTGCGGCCGGACTAATCTCCGCTAGAAAGCGCACGGCTCATTACTCAACCCCTGCTTCGGTTGCGACGCCAGCGACGCACCGCTGTGCGGGCAAAGTCGGTCTGGGCTCATTCGGCCGCGCTTACGGCGTTCATGTTGCGCCCCCCATGGCCGATTGGCGCCAGCCTGGGCAGAATGCGCTGCCTTACTCGGCGCTCCCGCTGTCCAAAGGCGGCGATGTTGGCCTATCCGTTTTCAACGTCTCGAGTTTTTCGCGCGCGGCCTGCACATCTTCCCGCTCCCAGGGGCCAAAGCTATTCTGAGGGACGCGCCGGAGCGCGGCCGAAAGCATATTCCGGCTGCGGCGCAAGCTCCCCAGCTTCGGAGCCAAATGGCTCAAAAGCGCCCGCCTCCTGCGCCTCAGGCGGAACCGTCAATGATGGTGTGCGAAGCAGCTGTTTTCGTAGCTTCCGGATGGCGTCGAAGCTCGTCAGGTGAGTGAAGATATGGCCCTGATTATCGGTTGCGAAGAGAGAGACCGTGGGATCGTTGCGGATTCGCTGCAAGGCTTGATTGATCACGACGAGACATTCCGTGAGCAGGCGGGGATCGCCGAATTGAACGTGTCGCAGTATCTCCTCGATATTCAGGCAGTGGAGCGGCGGCATATTTCGCGACAAGTGGGACTCGCGCCCCAATTCGAAAAAGACTTGCGCGACCGGGAAAATGTGCGAGATGAGCTGGAAAATCTGAGCCGCCTCTTCAACGCTGCATTCAGCGAGAGACTCGGCCTCAATATTCGACGGGCTTTTATCGACATCCCCCTGCGACCGGAGCGCCGTAGCGATCTGGCTTTCGATCCAGCGCCGCACTTCCAGCGGCGCGCTCCGGATTTGTTCGGCGGAAAAGGTAAAGCCGACCATGCATTCCACCCCGATTGTCCTGGCCGTAGATGGCGTTCGAGATTTTCGCACAGTTTGGCGGGAGATCAACGGCGGTTGACATCGGACGCAAGGCAAGACATCGGGCTCCGGCGGCAGTCCGATCAGGGCAACGCATAAAGCGAGGCGATGATGCGCGATCAGGAACTCGTCGAGTTCTTACAATGGGGGCTGCCGCGTCTTCGCCTGCGCTGGGAAGGATTTCGCAAGGTGCGCCGTCAGGTCGGCAAACGCCTGACGCGGCGGCTTGCCGAACTCAAGCTCAGCACGCTCGATCAATACCGCCATCGCCTCGAAGACGATTCGGGCGAGTGGGACGCGTTCGATAAGCTCTGCCATATTACGATCTCCCGCCTCTATCGTGACAAGCACGTGTTCGACGTTTTGGGCGCGAGCGTTCTTCCCGAGCTGGGCGAGGCGGCGCGCCGCCAGGGCCGCGCCCTGCGATGCTGGTGCGCCGGTTGTGCTTGTGGCGAAGAAGTTTACACACTCAAGCTCCTCTGGGAGCTCGATGTGCGCCCTAGATTGCGCGGAGGGAAGCTCGAGATCGTCGGCAGCGACGCCGACCCGATTGCGCTTCGCCGCGCCGAGGAGGGCTGCTTTTCTTCGAGCAGCCTTAAGGAAGTTCCGGCGCACTGGCGTAAGGCAGCATTTCGGACAGGCGACAGCCGCTATTGCGTTCATGCAAAATATCGAGAAGGGATCGATTTCCGACTGCAGGACATAAGAGCCGAGATCCCGCCTGGACCGTTCGATTTGATCCTGTGCCGCAATCTGGTATTTACATATTTTGACCTTGAGCAGCGGCGCGAACTACTCGGCCGCATCGCTGGAGCCTTGCGCGAAGAGGGCTATCTTGTAATCGGGGCGCATGAAAAATTGCCCGACGAGAGCGGGATATTTTCGCAAATCCCTGGATGTTTAGAGATTTTCCAAAAGGCGCGTCCCTGCCGTCGCTAGCGGTACATTTCGCTGGTCAGCGACAGGTTCAAGATTAACCCCCTTGGATAGCCGACGCTCGGAACGCATATAGTCAACGCGAGCCTCTTTTTTCCGCCAGATCGGTTCGACGGCTGCACAGGAGCGTATCGCCATGATGCGAATTCCGCACGAACTGGGAGAAGAGTTTGCGCAGGATGCGCAAATAATCGAGCGGCTCTCCAAAACTGACCATCAGTTTGCGAAACTCGCGGCGAGTTACGCGGAAATCAATGAAGAAATCTACCGCATTGAATCCGAGGAAGAGCCGACGACTGACGAAGTCCTAGAGAGGCTCAAGAAACGGCGTCTCTTGCTCAAGGACCAGATCGCCGCCTTCCTCAAAAATCGGGGCCATCAAATGTAGCGACGCACGCGCGGCCGGAAACACAAGCCAGCCGTCGCTGCCGAATCTTGGCGGAGTTCTAGCCGTGGACAATGCATCCGCCGAGATTTCCCATCATATATGGGCGACAAAATACCGAGATCGCGATCGCCGAGAAGGCGCGATCGCAGATACATGGCGCCGGGTCTCTTCAGCCCTCGCCGCGGTCGAGCCCGAGGAAGGCTCCCTTTGGGAGAAGCGTTTCTTTAACGCTCTCAATGATTTCAAGTTCTTGCCCGGCGGACGAATCCTGGCCGGCGCGGGGACCGGCCGCAATGTGACGCTATTCAATTGTTTCGTAATGGGCGCGATCGAAGATTCCGTCCCTGGCATTTTTCGGGCGTTGCAAGAGGCCGCAATCACGATGCAGCAGGGGGGCGGCATCGGTCATGACTTTTCGACGCTTCGCCCGTATGGCTTTCGAGCGAGGGGGGCAGGCGGCGTCGCCTCCGGCCCCGTGTCGTTCATGGATATATGGGACGCCATGTGTGGCGCGCTTTTGTCGACCGGCGCGCGGCGGGGCGCCATGATGGCGACGCTGCGTTGCGATCATCCCGACATCCAGGCATTTGTTGCCGCCAAGCAACGGCCAGGGCGCCTACGCCACTTCAATCTCTCTGTCCTGGTTACCGACGCTTTCATGGCTGCGGTCCGAGCCGACGACGAATGGCCATTGCTGTTTCCCGATGGCGAGCCGGAGGCCGCCGGCGAAACGATTCTGCGCGAGTGGGCTGGGACAGACGCGCCCGTTCCATGCCGCATTATCCGCCGAATCCGCGCCCGCGCCCTCTGGGAGCAGATCCTCCAGGCGAATTACGATTGCGCCGAACCAGGAGTGCTATTCGTCGATCGGATCAATCAGCTCAACAATCTCTGGTATCGGGAACGAATCAGCGCGACGAACCCCTGCGGGGAGATCCCACTACCGCCTTACGGCGCTTGCGACCTGGGATCGCTCAATCTAGCGGCGTTCGTATCGGCTCCTTTCACGACCGAGGCTCGGCTCGATCTCCTGGCGCTCGCCGAGACCGCGAAGATCGCGGTACGGATGCTCGACAACGTTATTGACGCGTCGCGCTTTCCTTTGGCGGAACAAGCTGAGAGCGCCCGCGGATCCCGGCGCGTCGGGCTTGGAATCACCGGATTAGCTGACGCTTTTCTCATGCTTCGACTGCGTTACGGCGAGGATCGGTCGCTCGCCGTCGCAGCTGAAGCCATGCTTACGATCTGTCATGCAGCTTATCGAAGTTCGATTGGGCTTGCGAAGGAGAAAGGACCCTTCCCTTTCTTCGAGCGCCAGAAATATTCGCAAGGCGCGTTTATCCGCAGCTTACCGGAGGATATCCAGGAAGGGATCGCAAAGCACGGCGTCCGGAATAGCCATGTGCTCGCCATAGCGCCGACCGGGACGATCAGCCTTCTCGCTGGCAATGTCTCGAGCGGCATCGAGCCGATCTTTGGGCCTTCTTACGCGCGAAGAGTTCTTGCTGAAGATGGGACGGTGATGGAATTCGCGCTGACTGACTATGCGCTCGACCGCTGGCGGCGGAGCGCCAAGGACCCGAGGGGGCTGCCAAAGTGGTTTGTTCGGGCCGCTGAGCTGCCGGTTCGCGCCCATCTGGAAATGCAAGCAACGCTGCAGCCGTTCGTCGATAATTCAATTTCCAAAACCATCAACGTTCCAGAAGATTGCCCTTTTTCCGAATTCAGCCAAATATTCGACATCGCCTATGACCGGGGCCTGAAAGGCTGCACCACATTCAGGCCCAACCCGATCAGCGGGGCGGTTTTGAGCGCTGCCCCGGCCGAAATGAAAACGCCGCATTGTTGCGCTCTCGAACGCGAACCGGATTAAGTTTAGCCGCAGAAATGCTCGGGTTGCAGTGACCAGTATTTTTACGTGGAAGAAAGGGAGAAAACGCCGCGTGACCTGCGAGATTGCAGTTATGAACAAACGCGGCGTCGCGCTGGCGGCCGATAGCGCTGTCTCCATCGGCGACGGGCATAGGGTGTATCACACGGCGGAAAAGCTTTTCAGGCTGTCGAACGCCCCAATTGCGATCATGACTTATGGTTGCTCCGAGATGATGGGCGTCCCATGGGAAATCGTAATCAATACGTATATCGAGCAGTTTGGACCACGCCGTTTCTCGACAGTAGAGCAGTATGCCCAAGACTTTCTACGCTTTGTAGAAGCTTCGGAAATGCTCTTTCCCGCATCGGCGCAGGAGGAATGGTTCCTCAACATTGTCGAGTCGGTTTGGAGGGCCAACATTCGAGAACCGTGGCTGAAGAAGCTCGGCGGCGAGAAAAAACCCCCTTCTCCGAAAGCGTCATCGCTGCTTCTTCTAACTGTAAAGGCAGAAGCAGCCCGCTTTCAAAAAGTCCCGCAGATCGAACACTTTGGCGATGACCTTGGAGAGAAGATATTCGCAGATTACGACGAAGGACTGCGGAAACTGGAAGACACAGTTTATCCCGACGTCGACCTTACGGACGAGATCCGCGAGGGATTGAGACTGGTCGCGAAACTGATGCATACCCGACAATGGTTTCATCCTAACCATTTCAGCGGCATGGTCGTGGCCGGTTATGGCGATGCAGAACCTTTTCCCTCTCTATATATTTACAGCGTCGGAACCATCGTGTCCTCCAAGCTCAGGTGGATCAAAAACGATGAAGCGCACGTCGACCGCGCGCATCCGGTTATCGTGATTCCCTTTGCGCAGACTGACATGATAGATTTGTTTTGCAACGGCATTTACCCGACTTTGAAGGATCGGTTGGCGGAAATCATTTCTAAAAGTATGCAGCTTCAGAAGGCAACCAAATCCTCCAAGCTCGAGAGCCAAATTATGGCGAATGATATTCGAAAAATCATTGAAAGGGAATTCCAAGAAAAGTACACAGTCCCCCTGATTGGCGCTGTCGAGGCGTTGTCGCGCTACGACTTGGCGAAAATGGCGGAAGCGCTTGTCAGTTTAACTGCATTCAAAGCGCGGATGTCAGTGGAGCAACAAGAAGCAGTTGGCGGCCCAATTGATGTAGCCGTCATTTCAAAGGGCCAGGGCTTCGCTTGGGTGAAGCGAAAAAGTCCGATCGAGCATGACAATGCCGTGACCGGATTTTTGATTTCCTGAAGAGACATCGAAAATAAGTGCGCCAAAGTTCGAACGGCGCCTTAAACCGAATGACGCAGGACGTGGCTCATGAAGAGCCCCGGTTCCGCATTTCATCAAGAAGAAAAAATGGCATGTAAAATACAATGCACGAAACGATCGCGAGTAGGAGGAGCTGTGGGATGTAAAACGGCCAGGGCCACAGGTAATCTAAAAGCGAAGGATGCGATGGCTTTGCGCGCAGGTAACCGAAGTTGGTCTTGAAAATGGAATTGGCGACCAAAGCTGTAACGAGATAGAGCAAAGACCACGCAAGCACCCGCGGCACAGACATTGGGACAGGGCGCAACCCCAGGCAGAAGGTCAAATAGAGCGCCGAGGCGACCACTCCGCCATGCAGCGTGAAGAAGCTTAGAAAGTGGAGATCCGGAAACTCATACGAAAGATCGGGCGTCAGCAGCGCTTGCAGCGTCCCTGCCAGCGCCCAAAAATAGCACAATTCGTAGGTCCACTGATTGGGATAAGCCAATGTGGCCATAGTTGCGATCGCCGCCCAATTACATAGATGCATTGGCGCCGCCGTTTCGATCTTGAGTTCGCTATCGCGATACAAAAGAATAAATTTCAGAATTTCGCTGCCAAGGAGAAGCGCTGCAAGCGACCAGTCGAGCGCCCTTGTAACGCTGCCCTCGGTTAAGCGATTGACCGCGCACAGACCAAGCGGCGCCACAAAGGTCAGGAGAATCGCTCCGAGATGCGCCGTGCCGAATTGCTGAAACGCCGCAGCCATCTGCCAACTCCAAATTGCAACAGATTTGTTCAACATGCGGGGAAGACGCTGGGATTATCGTATATCTAAAGTGTTTGCTTAAAGCATGTGCGAATTTCAATCGGGCGTAAAGCGCGTAAACGCATATGCCGGAAGTTATCTGTTGGCTCCGCCTTCATAGCTGAAAGCGATTTGGCGGTGTCAAGAAAAGGCTCCATGTTCTTTTGCGGACCTGGCGCGGCGCTACTTATTGCAGTTCGAATGGCTCTGCTCGTCGGCATCACCGCCAAGCGCGGGGCTCGATGCTTACACGGTAGGGCAGCCCTGATTCAACCGTGACGTCGGCGACGCCGAATTGGCCGATCGTCCAAGCATTCGTCAGGAGGTGAGCCGTTGGTCTTGCCACCGTAAAGGTCGAAGGACTCGTTGCGAGAGCGAGAGGCGCCAGCAATTGATCGGAAAGGTGGAGTTCGATCGCCGCCCCTGAGACATGGTGCTCGAAGAAGGCGCCAACCGCGGTATCCGCGACGGCCTCGGATGGCTTCCCCAACCGGCCGAGAGCCGAGAAGCTTGCCGCCAACTCCTCATATTCAGCCGTCAAAAAGATGCCGGCGCCAGGGCAAGCGCCGCTCACGCATCGCGCCTCAAGGTCGATCGGGACGCCAAGAGCGCGCAGAGAGTCCCGCGCTCGGTCTGCCATGCGTTGTGGAATGTGATTTGGCAGGTTCGCGGCGACGGCGCGACCGGCGATCCGCCGCAGTGCGCCGCGTTGAACCAGCGCAAGCGCCATCGGCAAGCGGGCGCCGCGCTCGACCCTGCCGGGAGCGATCCGACACGCAACTTCGCCGCCGCCCGCCGGGTACCAGCCCCAACGGTTCAGTTCGGCATCGATGCAAAAGCCCATCCGGCGCAACACCGGCAGATAGGAGCTCGCGAAATGATCGAAGGGCGGCGACCATTCGACATGCGTTCCACCGCGAACGAGCAGCGTGGAGGCGCCCTCGGAAAGCGCGAGCGGAAGGACAAGCGTTTGAAGGACGAGAGTCGTCGAGCCAGCGCTGCCGCGCTCCGCCGTTGCGGCGACGTCGAAGACGTAATAATCGGGCCTCGCCGAATGGCAAGGAGCAAAGGTGAGCTCAGCCGAGCCAAGTTGATCTCCGGAAACAACCGCGCCGCTGACCGTCGCCGCCGCTCTCACAGCTGAAAGATGCTGCGGGCGCAGGCCGGGATTGCGTCGGCTGGCGCGGATGTTTTCAAGGCGAAAGGCCCGCGCCGTCACGATCGAGAGACTGAGCGCGGTCCTCAATATTTGGCCGCCGCCTTCGCCGTGCGACCCATCGATTACGAGAAGATCTGTCAACCATATCCCCAGTGCTGAAGCATCATCTGGCTCGCATTCAGGCCTGTAGGTCGCCAACTCCGACCAGTAGACGGGCGTCGAGATCGTGCGTAGGGCTATACAGGCCCCGGCGCGCCAGATCGTCGACGACGCCGGCGGCAACGGCGCTGTGGTGGTCGGCAGGCTGCTCGAGTCCGATGACTATGGCTTCGGCTTCGACGCCCAGAAGGGCGAGTTCGGCGATCTGATCAAGCTCGGCATTATCGACCCGACCAAGGTCGTGCGCACCGCGCTTCAGGACGCCGCGTCGATCGCTGGCCTGATTGTTACTACCAAAGCGACGTTCACCGGACACCGAAGAAGGAAACCACGCCGGCAGTATGGGCGGCATGGACTATTGATATTCAACTCGCTGCGCCATCTCCACGGCATGGCGCGCGATCTCGCGGAGATGGACCCGCTACTTTCCTGAGTCGGATTTTTCCACGTGATGCTTAATAATTCCAAATGAACCGCTTCCTTTATTATGGCGCCGCTCTCTACCTATCGACGAAATCGCTACGATCCTTCCGCCGAGTAGGAGCTGCAGCGAGGCGTTTTCAACGAGGCGCAAGCGACGCGAGGCGCAACTCTTTGAGCTTGCGCCAGAACGATTTTCGCAATTTCCGATTCACCACGCGCGACCCAGCGGGGCGTCTTTCGAGCAGCAGCTTTCTGTCATAGAAGTTTTCCAACGCCGGGTGGTGGCCTACGCCAATAACCGTCGCATGGGCGAGATCTTCGTTGAGCAAGCGAAGAAGCGACGCTTGACCTTCGTCGTCGATCGCCGAGGTCGCCTCGTCCAATATGATCAATTGCGGACGCTGCAACAGAAGGCGCGCAAAGGCGATCCTCTGGCGTTCGCCGCCGCACAAGACCTGATCCCAGCGCTCTACCTTATCGAGCCGCCGCGCCAAATGACCGAGTCCGCAGCAACTTAAAGTTTTATGGATTTTCTCGTCGGAGAACTCTCGTTCTGGGAGAGAATATAGAAGCACGTCTCTCAATGTGCCTGGGGGAACATAAGGCTTTTGAGGCACAAAAGCCATTGTGATGGCTTTGGGAAGCAAGATTTGTCCAGAGCCCCAGGGCCAGAGGCCTCCAATGGCGCGGACCAGGGTGCTCTTGCCGCTGCCGCTTTCTCCGCTGACAAGTATTTTTTCTCCCGGTCCAAGCTCCGCATTGGCGCCCGCAACGACGATACGGCCGTTGCGATGCGCCACGGACAGGTTTTTGATCCGCACTTTGTCGTCTTCGCTTTCCCCAAATTCGATGCCGCCGCTCTCCTCCATGATGACCGCTACGTCGAGACCTTCGAGCGCTTCGGCCAATTCGTCCACACGGTTTGCCGACGCCATCCATTCCGCCAGGCGAACGAAGTTATCTACGAACCAATTGAAAGAGACCTGGACCGTAACAAAAGCGGAGGCAGACTGCATGACGGCGCCTAGTGTGATTTCGTCGCTAAGATATTTGGGCGCCACAAGGACGAGAGGGAAAAGCGGAACGAACGCGCCATTGGCGCTTTGCACGCTTGCAATAAGACCGTTTTGCCGGATCTGATAAAGCCATGCTTTTGCGACCTCTGCGAAGCACAACATCACGTGCTTATACTCGTCTGCATCGCCTCTGGTGAGAGCAATGCTCTCCGCGTTCTCGCGTAAACGCGTGAGTTCCGAGCGGAACTGCGCCTCGCTTTCATTCTTCCGGGCCACCGCGCCGACAATCGCACGACCAGAGAGAAGCGTCGCCGACCCCGCAACCAGCGTGTACAGCAGCGCTGAGAAGGCAAGATAGCCCGGCACAGTGACCTCAAATCCGGCAATAGCGAACTTTGCCGAACCGCCGACATTCCATAGGATGCTGATAAAGACAGTAGCCGTGACGGCTGCCGTCAAGACGCCGATAGCGAACTCGGTCAATGGATCCAGCGCAAGCCGAACGTCATCGGCGATCCTGTATTCAGGAAACCTCTGCTCTTCGCTGGCAACGGTCAGGCGGTAGTAGCGCTGATCGCTGATCCACCAGCCCGCCAATTTCCCCGTCAGCCACTCGCGCCACCGGAGCTGAAGCGTCATTTTCGCGACGAGCGCCGCGCTGACTGCGCCGCCGCTGAAAAGGACGAGAATCGGCAGCATCAATACGTTGGCGGTGAGGGCCTCGATTTTCTTTTGCTCGAGGGCGTCAAAAAAATGCCTGTTCCAAAAATTCAGGCTGAGCTGGGCGGAGAGTTGAAGGCCGACGCAAATCACCACTCCGCCCGTCAACAACCAAGCAGCGCGGCGATTTTCTCCCCGCCAGAAACCGCTCGCCAAGCGAGCGAACTGCGCCCAGCGAAGGCGTGCGACTTTCCGTTCCGAACCTGCTTCGACGTCGCCCATTTTTTTAAGAACCGAGCTTGGCCATGACATTTTGGACAGGAAGGGCCCCCTTGTCACAAGGGGATCCTCCGGCCGCAGCTTATGCCGACGCGGTAACGGCTTCTACGGCGCTTTTTGGCTCGAGCGCCACTCCCAAAAATAGGTCCATGTCTGAGGCTCGAACCCACCGCGCCAGTCTAGCTATGGCATCGCAGCCAGGAAATGAGCTCCGGCCATGGGTGTTTGCGCGCTTGCAGCCCAACCAATATGCTCACATGTTGCAGACAGACGCCGACTTCAGGCGGAAAAACGATGAGCCTGGCGTCCTGGGTCGGCAAGGCGTCAATAAAGGGCTTGATCGAGGCCGGCGGCGCCACTTCGTCTTCAGCATTCGCCACGGCGAAAGTCGGAGCCGACAGGCGCGCGGGCCCTACAGTCCCCTCTCCAAAGTCTAGGATTCCGCGGCAAAAGCGATTTTCGCGATAGAGCCATTCAATGAGCTGAGTGAAAAGCTTCCCTGAAACCGCGACCTCGTCAAGCGCCCAGCGCTCGACGCGCGCATGAATTTTCATCAAGCGAGGGTCGGTGACGCTTAATGCCGCGTCCTTAAGCCTAGCCCAGATGAAGGACCGGGGGGACGCCAGCACGGTCACATGAGATAAAAGTGATCCCGCAATCGATTCCCCCTCAAATTGGGTCGAGGGAATCAGCGTGACGAGAGCGTCGCGGAAATCGCCTCCCGATTGGAAGCAAAGTGGCGCCGAGAGCAGCACCAGACCACGAACGCTTCGAGACGCATGGGCACAGGAGATGGCCGCGAGCGTGCCGCCGAGCGAATGTCCAATCAGGAAGGGCTTAGAACCCCGGCTCTCCTCGGCAATCTTCTCGAGGCATCCAAGGATCGCTTGCACGTACTCTTGCAGTCCGTTGTTGGCTGTAAGCTGAGAGACCGGCATCCATTCAAGCAGATAGACCTGCAAGCCTTGCTCCAGGCAGTAGCGGACTGCGCTCACTGCGGGAGCAATGTCCCAGATGTACGGACGCTTAATGGGCGCGGCCACAATGAGAAGGGGCGGAGAATCGGCGTTACCGCCGCAATTGCGGAGACGCCAGTAGACTCCAGCTGCAGTTACGCTATATGGGCATTCGCTCGGGTTAAGCCCCAATACTCCAAGCGCATCGCCCTGCGCTCGCCGAAAGATGTCCGTCATGGCGAACTGCGTTTGACAGAACGACCGAAACCACCGGTTTGTCGCGTTCTCGGAGATCGCCGCTAATGCTTGCGCATGTCCCATGCCAAGATCCTTAAGCCATTAGAAGTCGAATGAACCTTTTTTCATCGGCTTCTTAACCGAACATCACCGAAAAAATGCGGTCGCCACGCGCTTGAAGCCTGCATTCGAGACAGCGGAATGATTGGCGCCGACGACGTCTCCTTGCGGCGGGAGCTTCATTCTCCATTAGCAGCTAAAGCGTTTCCCGGGCTCGACAATCGCGCCCTTTTTGCTCTTCTTGCTGAGCGCCGAGCCTCGGCTGAACTCGAGTTCGCGCGCGGTCACGCCGAAGGTGTTGCGCGGGTTATAGCCAGGTTGAACGCGGCAGAACCGAAAAGATAATACTCGCGCTTCACTCCAGCTTTGACCGAGTCCTGCAACGCAGTCTGAGCGATCGCCAGGCCTGAGTTTGCTCACCGCGACAGGGCGCGTTTATTCCTCGAAGTTCGGAGGCTCCGTTTCGTCAGTTTCGACTTGCTCGACCGGCTCGTTCCCTGTCTCGGGAAGCTCCCGCTCCACATCTACCATTTCTGTTTCAATGAGTTTCCTGATTACGCCCAAACGTCAGCCAGTTTGAGCAGGCGGTAAGGCATGGGCAAAGTTCTGATCGCGACGAAGGCGAGGCGCGAGATCATTTCACCGAGATCGTATCTGCGGTTGAAGCGATATTCGAACTCGGCGAGATAACGTGGCGCATGTTTTTCCCGCACCGCGCGGTAAGTTCCGACGAACGCGGCTTTGATATTGCCCAACGCCGCATTGACCCATTTGAACGCCGGCGTCTTGGCGGCTTTGGGCCCGGAGCCAGTGACGATCGCCGTGTGCTTGCAACCGACCTCGGCTACGGCCGCGAAACATTTCAAGCCGTCTGAGAGAACCTCGGCTCCATTCTCGAGGGCCGTGCTGGCGAGCTTGCGAAGCGCCGATTTGCTGAACGCCTCGACGCGCCGCAGGATAATCTTGTGCGGCTTGCCGTCGTCCGTCGTTTCGACCGCCGCGACGAAGGGCGTCTTGCCGGCGGCGCCGCGGCCGGGCGGTCCGGAACGCTCGCCACCCAGATAGGCGTCGTCCATCTGAACTTTGCCCTTAAAGCGTTTCGTCGCGTTGCGCTCCAACATGACCTGCGCGAGTTTGTGCTTCATCTTCCAGGCCACGTTCTGTGTAATGCCGAGGCGGCGCGAGAGTTCGAGGCCGGAAATCCCCTGTTTCGATTGCGTCAAGTGATACATGGCCACAAACCAGACGCGCAGCGGCAACTTGCTCGAAGCGAAAATCGTTCCTGCCCGCACCGACGTTTGTTTACGGCAGGCGTTGCATTGAAACAGCTTCCGCGCCCCGCGGCTCACGACGCAAACGGCTCCGCCGCCGCATTCGAACATTCGAAACCGTTCGGCCAGCGCCATTTGACGAGCGCCGCGTGGCATTGCTCCTCGCTGCCATAGGCCTTGTTGAACTCGATTTCGCTGAGACCCTTCTGAAATTGCACTTTGTTGCGCGCCATCGTCGATCCCCCTCAAAAACAACATGTTCTGTGTTTGTTCTCTCAAATAATTCAAGCTGACGCAAGAGCGAAACCAGGATGAGTTTTGGAGCCGCGTCTTCGCCTTCAGAATAGGCATTGGGCCGCTTTGGCTTTCTGGGCCCGCTGAAGTCTCTTATCGCGCCGCTCCACATGGGAGGACCTCGTGTTTTTAATTGCCGCGTTTGCGCCGAAGGGACGAGGTTACGCGCAATGATGCGCATAAGCATCCGGCCCTCGACCGCTTGAACTGTAGCAGCGCGGCCTTTTCGCAAGTTGTTCCCACGGCCGCCGCGACTATTTCTCGCAGATCACAACATGCGCTGTTCGGGGTATGAAAGAACACATATTTTGAGGACATCCTTCGAGAAGGGCTACGGCCGCGCAACACAGGGAGCGATGGAAATGCCCGACATTAATTCCGAGAAAGTCTGCTTCGTGATCGTCAAGGCGCGCGAACTTGAATGCGAGGACGAGGGCGTCGAGGCAGATGCGTCCAATCCAGCAGACGACAAATCTATCAGTGTCTTGACCGAGGAGGCATATGAGACCGTGCGCTCCGAATTAACCGAATATATCGACGCGATGGACGAGGATGAGCAGTGCGAACTCGTCGCTCTGGCCTGGGTCGGCCGTGGCGACTATACAAGAGACGAATGGCCGGCGGCAGTAGCTGCGGCGAGAGAGCGACATAGCGGATCTACCTCTGAGTATCTTCTTGGGATTCCATTGCTCGCCTCTTTGCTTGAAAACGGCCTGGAGGAAGTGGGAGAGAGTTGCGAAGGCTACGCGGCTGATCGACAATGAGCAGGTAAAACTTCTCTCGCCAATAACGGGCGAAAATTAAGACGATCGGCAGCGTTGCTGCGCCGAGGGAGAGATATTTGTCGGCGCTTGAAAATCGCGCGAAAGGGACCTGATCTCGCTGGACGCCGATGAGCCCATGGACAACGACGCTATGCGAAACTGGATGTGGCTGGAGGCCTGCGAGATGTTGGTCCGCGCAGAGCGCCTCAATCGGCAATTCGTGCGGCCAATTGGCTTGGCGTTCCGACAAGTTGTCTGGGAGCCCCCGGTCGACATTCTCGAGACCGAGCGGCAAGTCATCGTGCTTGCGGCCCTACCCGGCGTCAGCGTCGAAAGGCTCGAAGTCGTGGTAGAGGCAGACCATCTGATTTTGTCAGGCGCGCGCACGCTTCCCGTTGAACTGCAAACCGCCGTCATTCATCGCCTGGAGCTTCCGCAAGGGCGCTTTGAGCGTCGTATCCGCCTTCCGGCCGGGGCCTATGGCGACGTGCACATCAGCGAGGCCGAAGGTTGCTTGTTGATCACGGTCGAAAAGGAAGGCGCGCTCGGTGGCTGAGCTAACCATTCCAGGCGAAGCAAATGAGAATGAGGGCGTGAAAGCGCCTTCTCCGCCTCTGCCGCCTGATGCTCTGATTATTGTCCCGGTCAGAAACCTGGTTTTATTCCCAGGCCATGTCGTCCCGATTACGGTTGGCCGAAAAGGCTCGGTGGCAGCAGCCCAGAGGGCTGTTCGGGACCAACGCCAGGTCGGCGTTCTCACGCAGCGTAGCCCGGACGTCGCTGAGCCGACGACTGGGGAACTGCACGGCTTTGGAACCGTTGCCAATGTCCTTCGGCTCATAACAGGTCCGGATGGCGCCAACCATCTCGTGTGCCAAGGGGAGCAACGGATCGAGGTTCTCGACTTCCTCAGCGGCTGGCCTTTTTTTGTCGCCAAGGTCTTACGGATTCCAGAGCCAAACGCGCATTCGCCGCAGATCGAGGCGCGTTTCCTGCACCTCAAAGCTCAGGCGACAGAGGCGTTGCAGTTGTTGCCACAGGCGCCCGAGGAGCTGCTGGCCGCAATACAATCGACCGAATCCCCTGGCGCCTTGGCGGACCTCGTCGCGGCCTACGTCGACTTAAAGGTCGAAGAGAGACAGCAAATTCTTGAAACCATTGACGTGGCCGCGAGGCTCGAAAAGGTTTCGCAATTGCTGGCGGAACGCATAAAAGTCCTGCGATTGACCCAAGAAATCAGGCAGCAGACGAAGGCGGCAATCGACGAACGCCAGCGCGAGGCGCTGCTTCGCGAGCAGATGGCGGCGATTCAGCGTCAACTTGGCGAAGGGGAAGGGGCCAAAGCGCAGGAAATCGCTGAACTCAGCGAGGCAGTGGCGAATGCCAAAATGCCAAAGGAAGTTGAAGAACAAGCCAGGAAAGAGCTCCGCCGATTAGAGCGCATGCCTGAAGCCGCAACCGAATATGGCATGGTGCGGACCTATCTCGATTGGCTCATCGAGCTTCCCTGGGCGCTCCCGGAGGAAGCGCCGATCGACCTTGCCGAGGCTCGGCGTGTTCTCGAAGAAGATCATTATGGACTGGAAAAGATCAAACGACGCATTATCGAATACCTCGCCGTTCGCAAGCTCGCTCCACATGGCAAGGCGCCGATTCTCTGCCTTGTCGGTCCTCCGGGCGTCGGCAAGACGTCGCTTGGTCAATCAATCGCGCGCGCGTTGAACCGAAAATTCGTGCGTGTGAGCCTTGGCGGCGTTCACGACGAAGCAGAGATCCGCGGCCATCGCCGGACTTATATCGGCGCTTTGCCGGGCAATATCATCCAGGCCGCCCGTAAAGCCGGCGCGCGAAACTGCGTGATGCTCTTGGACGAGATCGACAAGCTCGGGGCTGGGATTCACGGCGATCCCGCTGCGGCGCTGCTCGAAGTGCTCGACCCGGAACAAAACAACTCGTTCCGCGACAATTATCTTGGCGTTCCCTTCGACCTGAGCCGAGTCGTTTTCATTTCAACGGCCAATATGCTCGATACGATCCCGGGTCCGCTACGCGATCGCATGGAGACGATCAGCCTTTCCGGCTACACGGCGGACGAGAAGCTCCATATCGCGCACCGCTACCTCCTGGTGCGGCAAATCGAACGGAACGGCCTAAAACTCGACCAGCTAAAAATATCGGATGACGCTCTGCGGGAAATTATTAAGAGTTACACGCGCGAGGCTGGCGTGCGTAATCTGGAGCGCGAGATCGGCAGGACGGTTCGGTACGCCGCGGTGCGCATCGCTGAAGGACAAAGCGCGGCTGTCCTCGTTACCCCCGAAAGCCTAGCGGCTATCCTCGGGCCTCCGCAATTCGAGAGCGAATTGGCGATGCGCACGAGCATGCCCGGCGTCGCGACGGGGCTGGCTTGGACGCCGGTCGGCGGCGACATCCTGTTCATTGAAGCGACTCGCGTCCCGGGAAGCGGCAGGCTAATCCTGACCGGACAACTTGGGGAAGTCATGCGAGAAAGCGCTCAAGCGGCGCTTAGCGTCGTCAAGAATCGAGCAGAGTCTTACGGCATCGAGCCCGCAGCCTTCGAGAAGGCCGACATTCACATACACGTTCCGGCCGGCGCAATACCCAAAGACGGGCCAAGCGCCGGCGTTGCTATGTTCGTGGCGCTCGCTTCATTGTTGACGGAGCGAAGCGTGCGCGAAGATACGGCGATGACCGGCGAAATAAGCCTGCGAGGCTTGATCTTGCCCGTGGGCGGGATCAAAGAGAAAGTCATCGCCGCTCACGGAGCGGGCATCAAGCGCGTGATGTTGCCCGCGCGCAACAAGAAAGATTTTGAGGATATTCCGGAAGAAGCACGCAAAGCGCTTGAATTCCTCTGGCTTGAACGGGTCGAAGACGCCGTGTCTTTCGCGTTGCGTTAGGTGGTCAAACACGATTTTAGGACGGGTCGAAAAAATATCGTGCCCTTGGTGGCGGACTTCTCAAGAGCGCAACGATGCCTGAGCTTCCGGACGTGGAAATTTTCAGGAGAGTCGCCGATCGCTGCCGCGGGCGAAATATCGACTACGCCTTAATCGTCGATCCCGGCATTCTGAAAGGGATTTCCGCGAAAGAACTGGAACGGCGGCTCAAAGGGGAACAGTTGCGGTCCTCGCGACGCCACGGCAAGCACCTCTTTCTCGAGCTGAGCAAGCCTGGCGTTCTAGCCCTACATTTCGGCATGAACGGCTCCCTAAAGCTCGTCGAAGAGAGCGATCCGCATCCTCCCTATTGCCGGCTCGAACTCTATCTTAAGGAAGACGGCCGATTGGCTTACGTCAACCCCCGTCGCCTCGGCGGCGTCAGCCTGGCCACGAATGTCGAGGCCTTCGTGAACGAAGCAGCGCTTGGTCCCGACGCGCTGGATCCGGCGTTCGCTTCTTCGGATTTCGCGTCCATCCTCGCCAACAGCGAACGCGACGTGAAATCAGTCCTGATGGATCAGAGTTTGATGGCGGGCATCGGCAACATTTACTCCGATGAGATTCTTTTCCAGGCTCGTATCTTCCCTGGCATGGCCGCATGCCGACTGGGCCAGGAGGCGGCGCGACAGCTTTTTCGCGTTATGAGAAAGACCCTGAAAGTAGCCATCGAGAGCGGTGCAGGGTCGGAGCGCGGCGTCAAAAATTTGCCGAAGGGATTTCTCTTGATGGAGCGGTATCCCAAAGGCCTGTGCCCACATTGCGGGGCCCCGCTCGTCACCGTAAAACGCGCAGGTCGTACAAGCTACTATTGCCGGCGGTGCCAGCCCGAGTAGTTAATTTGTCGGAGGTGCAGGGATCCTAAGCTTGTCCTGCGAGGTCCGCCAGGCGGCAATCGTTCTTGACAATTACGGCGAGACGATCTTGGCGGAGCGCAGCCAGGGGGCCAGTTGCCAGCGGGGAGCACATGCGAGCGCTGATCGTCAGCTCAGACCGTTTTGAAGACAGCGAACTCTCGGAGCCGCTGCGACAGCTGCAGGCAAAAGGGGTGGACGTGGACATCGCCGCGCCGCAGAAAGGGCCGATTACCGGTAAACATCGACACAGGGTGAGCGCCGGCCTGAGCCTTAGCGCTGTGCGAGCAGAGGATTATGACCTGCTGCTGTTGCCCGGCGGCGAAGCGCCGGCGAACCTTCGGAATATCCCCGACGCAGTGGCCATCGTCAGACATTTCCTTCTTGCCGACAAGCCCGTCGCCGCGATCTGCCATGGACCGCAGCTCTTGATCGCCACTGGGCTGATGGCGGGACGCGCTGCTACCTGCTATCGCGCGGTGGGACAGGAGTTGGAGGCCGCAGGGGTGAACTACCTCGACCGCGAGGTGGTCGTGGATGGCAACCTCGTCACCTCGCGCCAGCCTGCCGACCTTCCGGCCTTCATGCGAGCGATCTTCAGGGCCACGAGACTCTCGCTTTGATGCCGGACCAAGGCCACCTGCTCCCTGACGGCCGGCGCCACGAAGAAGTTTCCCGCAAGGACGACATCGCTTATGGTTGCAAATGCGCGAGCCGATCTTGGGGTGGAACTCAGCGTAACGCGTCACATATCCTTTCCGCGAGCAAGGGGATGTCGAAAACATTTCGCTGATCTTCGGCCTCCTCTTGCGTGAGCAGATCGAAAAGGAAGCAGGCGAGCCCGCGATCAACGAGTTTTTTGGGCTACAAAGCCATTTCGCGGACTCAGCCGAGACGAACCGCCGCCATGAGCGAATTTTACCAACGCCGATGGATGCGGGAGAAGGTATAAAACCCCCGGCAATCCATGAGGCGCGATCAGGACATCCCTTCGTCCCTAGGTTGATCAGGTCCGGAACAAGCGGATCAAATACGCTCGCTCCGGCCGACCTTGCCTGATGACGCTGCCGTTATTCGGGCGCATGTTCGCCGAGCGGCGTTACCCGACTTGCTTGCCGCCCCTTCTCGCCTTCCTCTTCTACGAACCGCACGCGCGTACCGAGCCCTAAGCTGTCAAAGCCTGGTTCCCGGACGCTGTTTCGATGGAAATATATCTCGCGACCATCGGCGCTTTCCAGGAAGCCGTAACCATCCTCAGGCAGAAGTTTCTTCACGACGCCAGTCGGCTGTTCCTCATGAAGCTTTACCTTGCCGCGCATTTCGCCCACTTGATCCTGCAATTGCCGAACTGCTCTGTTGAAGGCGTCGTGGAGCGCGAATTCGAAGCGCTGGAATCGCTCGTCCAAATGCGGAGTGCGCTCAACTGCGACTTCGCGTTCGTCCGGAAGACTGAGGTGTATATGAATGTCGTAAAGCCCGCCGGTATGATGGCGGCCGCCCGGCCCTTTCACGACGACGCGGCAAGCTGTAAGCCGACCATAGCGATCCTCAAGACGCTGAATTTGCGCGATGATTTGATCACGAAATGCTTCCGACGGCTCCATTCCCTGAAAGTCTATTTGCGGGTCCGTCTTCATGGCTCGCTCCTTTGCGCGGGAAGCGCTTGGCGGCTTCCGTTCAGCGATTGAATTCTAAATTCATCATCGACGTTTGGACCTGCGGTTGATTGCCACACAAAACGTCAGCCAAGTAAGGGGAAAGAAACCTTGGAGCGATGAGCTGACGATCGACGAATCGCAGCGGAGCTTAAGAAAAGGCGTCTGCAGCGATTGCGCACTTCCAGAAAAGAGACCGTCCGGGCTGTTGCTGCCGGCGCCCATCGCCGGCGAGTCTGGTTTTGTTCCGGGTTTCCACCTTAAAGAAGATATGAGGGAAGCGGTCGGCGGCGGCTGGGCGCCCGGCGGATGCGCAAGCGATCCGGCGCGCCTCAGACAGGCGCCGCGCAACCTGGCTGGCGCGAAAACGTCTCGTTGTCGATCAAACCAGCGCGCGGGGTCAGGGCGCCCCGCGATGTCAACTCGATCATGCCGCCGTCGACGACGAACCTGCCGAAGCCCTGATGATGGATCGTTTTCGGATTCTTCCTCGCCGGATCGACCCACGCCTTGAGGCCTTCCAGAACGGATCGGATGCTGCTTAGTTAGCGTCATCAGAAGTTGATCAAGAGTCGATCCAGGCTCGACGCAGAGATGACGTCGTTTTCAATTGCGCATGGCCTCCCATCCACTTCAACTCGCTTCGCCCCTGGATATCGGAAGGTTATTCTTTCCGGCGCCGGCCCGGTCAGCGTCATTTCCACTGTTGCGCAAGAAGGCCCGCGTTGCGCTCTCAGATTGACAACGCCGAAGTTAGTTGGCAACTCACGCAGCGTGATCCCTTCACCCTCCCACCATGCGTCGGGGACGGCCCGGAACAGTTCGAGCGTGGTTCCATCCTCCCTCAACAGCATCCGCCGGATCGCGGTTGCGAATTCCGCTCCAATCCATGTGTGCGGCATGTCGCCGATGTATTCCGGCGCTCGCGGCGCAGCCCAGGCGACTTCGGCTGACTCTCGCCAACCACTCGGCCGTCGACACGCGAGTGCGGCCGACAACAGTTCGAACGCGTCTTCAAAACGGCCCAAAGACACGAAGGCGTTTAGACTCCGTATCGCGTAGGGCGGATAGGATCCCTCGAAGTCGGGCTTGCCGAACAGCTTGATACGGGCTGCGGAAATATCATAGGTCGCCTGGAGGAATTCAGCCGGAAGCACGTCTTGCACCCGGCAGGGCTCGAAGGCGATGGAAGTCGAAGTTGGATCGACGTCCTCACGATCGGCGGAGCCGTGGATCACGCCCGTGCCCAGCTGTTCGGTGGTCATGCGGATCGACCGCGCTAGATTTGCGGCGAACTCGGCCCCCTTCGCTTGCGCATGCGCCGCGACAGCGGTGTCGCCGATCTCGCCGGCCAGATATTCGCAATTGCGCCATGCGCTCAAGGCGAAATAATTGTCCCAGTAGCTGTAGCATGGCTTGCTGTAGCCCTCGTGACTGATGGAGGGAGCCAAGAGGCCATGGAAACAGGACGCCGGCCCATACAGCGCGTTCGTCCTTGCGCAAAGCGCCTCGATGAATGTTGTCGCCCGAACAACGGGTTCGAAAATCGCGTCGAGGAAGGCCCGGTCACGAGTGTTGCGATAAACGTCGGCGGCAATGCCGACAAACTCGCCCTGTGAATCAAACTCGATGTCGCTTCCATAGCCGCGATAAACGCCGCCATCCAGGTCGAGAATCGGCGGAACCATGCCGTTTTCGTAGATCCGTTTGGCATACCAGATCACATAGGCTTTGGCCTCTTCGGCCAAGCCAGCCCAGAGCAGGGCAAGCGCTTGCGAGGAGCCGTCGCGAATCCAGGTGCGGTCGTAATTGCGCGGGCCGGGCTTGAAGGCGTAGCCCGTTGAGTTGACGAGGATATATGAGCTTTGCGCCTCGACCGTGTCGCTGACTTCGCGGTCTCCTACCGTGATCTTTCGCGGCCCGATCTTCTCCCGCCAGAAGCGGAGGACCTCCGCGCGAAGGGCGTTGAAATCGGCGTCGGCGCGGGGCGTGACGCCATCCCGCATCGGCGACGACACGACGACGGCGACGCTCTCTCCCTGAGCGAGACGAAAGCTGAACTCGCAGGCGGCGCTGAGGAGGCTCGAGTCCGAACGAAGGCTCCGCGCCGTCTCTCTTGGCGCGTCGCCGATCAGTCGCACAATGTCTCCATTGTCGAAGTCGGCGATCGAGACGATGTCGGGCGCGCGCGAGACGGCGAGATATGGCCTGTCGTCGACCCAAACCTGCCGGCCATCGACGGCGATGGCGTCGATGGCCGCGTGGCCGCCATGTTGCCAGTAAGGATTGATCTGGACAGGGCGCAGGGCAAGGACGAGCGCGCCCTCCTGCAAAAAGCCGCTTCGATTTGTGACGCGGTATTCGACCAGCGCTTCCCCCGCATGCGCGAGGGCTGTCGCGGCGAGTTCGACGCCACAGAGAGACCAGACCACGCGCGGGATCGGCAGCGACCCTTCGGCAAGGGATTGGCTGACGGCGTCGCTCGCGGGCGCACCGCGCAGGACCCCGCTTAGCCGGAGCAAGGGCGTGATCTGGGGCGATTGGGCTTTCGGTTCGAGGTCTCCATATTCGTCGAAAAGCGCTTCCTCGGTGTGGCTCGGTTCCCCCACCACGGTCCAATATACTTGGCGGCCCAGAAGCGCCTGCGGGTAAAGATCGCTGCGCCCCGCCCGAGCGCCGCGTTCCAATTGACCGATGGGCATGCGGTCCTTGTTCAGGACGCGGAGCTTGAGTTCGTTGACGACGGCGCCATCGGGCGAGCTGGTCTCGTGAACGATCAGGCGGAAGTAGCGGGCGGTCGTGGAGCGCCACCAGAAGCTATCACTCTCGCCGCTGCCGACCGTGATGCGGCCCACTGTGCGAAAGTTTACGCCGTCGTCGGAGAGATAGACCGAAAAATCCGTTCCGTATGTCTTTCCCCATGCAATCAGCGCGCCCAGAGGGAAGCGGGGATAACCGAAATCAACCGTAATGCTCTCCCCGGCGCGGAGCGTGACGGGCGAATGCCCGAGCGCTGCGACGCGTCCTTCCTCCGTAACCGAGGGAGCCTTGGAGGGGCCGTAAAGATTGATCTCGACAATTTGGACCGATCGCGCCGGTCCCGCATCGTCGCCTGCCCAGCGCAGGAAGCGGGCCGCAATTGGTGGAAAGGCGAAGATTTCCTGCCCGCCTTCGCCATAGCGCGTGCGACAAAGATGCGCCCAGATTTTGCCGTCGAGCGACGACTCGAATCCATATATTATCGGGGCCTGCTTGCCCCAATAAACTTCGAGCCCGCCGACCATCGCGATTTCGCCAAGATCGATCTCAAGCCAGGGTGTCTTACATGGCTCCGCATGCCACGACGTCGTATAATTGCCGTCGATAGCAAGCCGCGGATCGCCGCTGCTGGCAGTGATCTTCCAGCGAAGTTTACTTGGGACATCCACAGGGCGCTACTTGATGTCGTCTCTTGACGTGACCCTAACAAAGCCACTTGATTTTGTCTCTCATAGGCGAGGACACCTGACAAAATTTTGCGGGCGTAGCTTTGCGACGAACGCAGCGCCGCCATAACTTTCATGTAATTGTTACGCCTGCGCTCTACCCAAGCCTATCTTGGAAATCGGCGCGTCGACCGACTGTCAAACCGAGTTCTCGGCGCGACACATGACGCGCACTAAAACCAAAAGCGCCGGAATGTTAGATCTTTCTGCCTTCCGAAGTTGACGTCTCTGGGCGAAACTCTGGCATTATTTCTGGGTAAGTCACGAGAAGATGATCGACCTTCTGATATTTCTGGCCTCATCCGCGGCGGTGCTCCAGATTGTTGTCACTGTGGTAGCGGACCGGATTGGGCCAGACGTTTCCGGGCGTTTCCTTGAGGTGAACCCGCGCTACAACCGGGAAAGCCTGACCGAATGGGTTCTCTGCAACCCAGCGAAAGCCCGTCGTTACGCCTTTCCTGTGCTCTTTCCACTCGACGCCTTGTTCCTATTCTGCTTCGGCGGTTTTCTTGGGCTCGGTTCAGTGGCTGCCGCTCATACCCTGCAATGGCCTTCCTACGCGGATTGGCTGCTTGCTTTGGCGCCCGGATTTTTTGTGGCGTGCGACCTTGCTGAAGACGTCATGTTGGCGCGCTTTTTACTTGCGCCGACGCTCATCACCAGGGAAGCTGTCGCGGCGGCCAAAGCCATCACGGGGATAAAAATAGCGCTCGTCGTCGTAGCGACATTGCAAACGGCGCTCGTCTCAGCAGTCGGGACGTTCTCGTCGTATTAGCCGCGTACTGGCGCCGTGGTCGGCGCCGGGCCGAAAACCGGCGGAGATCGTGCTGTTTCACTTTCTTGCCTTTATCGCGTGATCCTTCGCGTCGCGCCGGCTGCGGCGAGCCGCCCGACAACGCCTACGGCAAAAACCGGCTGACGTCCGCAAGCTTGCGCGGCAGATATTCCTCGACGACATAGTTCAGGCCCCATTTGGCGAGCGCCTGCTGCTCCGCGCGCACGCCCATGTCGAGCAATTGCTTGATCGCGGCGCTCCATTGTGGATGGGCGATGAAGAAAGGATCGTTGCGCAACGCACCTTTCGCCCGCTTTATGTCGACAGGGGTTAAAGGATGCGTCGCGTCCAGGCAATGTGTTTCTTCTTGTAAATGTCGGGGCGGTTGTTGGCCGTGTCGATCGAAACGTAAAGCTCAGAGGCCAGCGCCTCGCCCTCGACTCGGCTGATAATGTGCAGCGGCTTGCCGACCGTGAGCTGACCATACATGGCCGCCGCCGAAATCCCCATGCCCTGCTGGCCGCGCGACTGGCTGAGCTTGTGAAATTTCGGGCCATAGAGCAGCTTGCCGAAGATGCGCGCGATCTGGCTTTCGACGATGCCGGGGCCATTGTCTTCGACGGCGACCCGCGACTGTTCGAGACGCCCGCTTACCTCAACCGAGATTTCCGGCAGCACGCCCGCTTCCTCGCAGGCGTCGAGCGCATTGTCGACCGCCTCTTTGACTGCCGTGACCAAGGCCTTGGCGGGCGTATCGAAGCCCAGCAGATGACGGTTTTTGAGAAAGAACTCCGAAACGGAGATTTCTTTCTGCCTGCCGGCCATTTCCACGGCGGTCGCCGCCTGCGCTTGTCGATCGGACATTTTCACGCGATTGACCGACGCGGCGCTGGCGCCTGTCCAGGGCCGAGCCTCGCCGGGCGTGGGCTAATGTAAAGACCTTGCAAAAAATCTCGCCATGGGTCGGGGCGGGGCCTATTCTCGGCTTGGTGCGCGCCCGCGCGAGGAAGTCCCATGCCGATCCAAAACGCCGAAATCGCCTCGATGTTCGATCAGGCGGCGGAGCTTCTGGAGATCAAGGGCGACAATCCTTTCCAACACCGCCATTTGTGGCCACGACTCGGCCAATCCGATGCCTTTTAAAAGCGCGCCTCGGACGACCCCCAGATAATTACGAACGGGATCGGTAACGGTCAGCCATTGCAAGGCCTCAGGCATAGTCGATATCGGAAAGCTGGATCCTGATAGAGTGAACATCCCAAGGAGCGCTCGCCGGCGATTATGCTGGCGCGCAGGGCTCCGTCACGGTCGTCGGCGGCGCGGTGCTCGTCGGCGGCTCCGGCAAGACGAACTCCCTGCAGCCAATCTCGGTGTCGGCGGGAATCGGTCTCAATCTCTCCACCGGCATCGGCAAATCAGTCTGCAATACATGCCGGTCACACCGCCGCCGCCGGCCGCGGCGCCGAAGAAAGGACGAGCGGAACATCATTGAGCGACGGCGAGGTAGGCGGTTTGCCCTTAGCTAGGGGAACCGCCTGACATGCACTCGTTCGCTCAGCCAAGCACAAGCGAGCGCCCGTCGCATTTTGCGGCGGGCCAACGACGGGCCCGAACGTCCGCGTCTTGTGAGGAGTTGCGTCCCGCACCTCCGCCGGCCGATGGTAATGCCGCTTCGGGCGCAGGAATTGATTGCCGACGGTCCGCCAGTTTCCGCCGCCCCGTCAAGCGCTCAACGCAAGCAGCCCGGCGTAGGATGCGGGCGACGCGCCAATCGAGGGCACGTTCGGCCCAGCTTCGTAAGTCGATGTTTTTAGCGCTCGTGAACAGGGCGCGCGGCGCCCCCTTCCTCCGCGGGAAAAACCGCTTTAGATTTTTCTCCGTTCATCGATGAGTGCGTCGCAGGCAGGAGATCCAGTCACCGTGAAAAGGGAACGCGCGCGCCCCTTTGAGATCAGGCTTTCCCTGGAGCTGAGCCGGGGCGAGCTCGTCCGGTCGTTCGTGCGGGAAGCGGCCCTGCTGGAAGGGGCGCGCTCCCTGATCGCGAGCCTCATCGCCGAGGATACGCTGCACGCCTGGGCGGTCCTTTGCGCGGTCGCCACCGGTCGGGAAAGCGCCAGCGTGCGCGTCTCATCCTCTCTCGAGGACGTCGAATGCGCGATTGTGGTCAAGGGACATGCGCGTTTTTCGTCGCTCGTCACGTCGCTTTCGAAATTCGTGCGGCGCGACGCGGGGCTTTCCGTCCGCGAGCGCGGGATCGACGGATGGGAGCTCGGCTTTCGCCGTCCGCTCACGGAGGAGCTGACGCTCTCCGAATTGTTCGAGAGAGGGATAAGCGAAAGAGCGGCGCCGCAAGCGCGCGCCCCGGCGGTTCCGACCGCCGATGTTCAGATCGACCTTCCCAAGCGGGAAGACGCCGCAGAGATCGCCCGGTGTTTTCTTGACGTTTACGGTCGCAATTACGTGCATGCGGAGGTGTTTTCGCCACAGCGCTATTGGAGCAAGGTCGAATGCGGCGAGCTACTTCCCGTGGTGGCGCGCAATGAAAACGGAGAGGTGATCGGACATGTCGCGCTCGAGCGCGAGCCGGGCGCGGTCATCGCCGAACGCGGCGAGGCGGTCGTGCTGAGCGCCTACCGAGGGCGCCATCTGCTCGAGAAGATGACCGAGCGCCTGTCCGATGAGGCGAAGAAGCTCGGCCTGATCGGGATTTTCGCCGTGCCCGTCACCATCCATACCTTTTCCCAACGCAACGACGAGCGGGCGGGCATGCCGGTTTGCGCCGTCCTGCTCGGCGCGACTTCCGAGGGCTCACACCCCAAGGACGCGGATTATCCGACGGTCGGCCAGCGGCAAAGCAACCTCATCGCCTTTCGTTTCCTCACGCCGCCGCCCGAACGCGCGATTTGTGCGCCCGAACCCTACCGCGACGTCCTGCGCCGGATTTACGAGAGCCTCGGCGTCGAGGCCTCGCCCCGCGCGCCTGCCACGCCGGCCATGACGGAGTCGAAAACGAAACTCTCGATCAACCAGCGCGCCTATGGGACGATTTTCTTCGAGCAGATCGGCGCCAACGCCGGGATCGAGCTCAAGCAAGCTTTTCGGGACGTCCTCGGCCTCGGCGCCCGCGCCGTGCAGCTTTCGGCGCCCCTCGGTGATCCGGGCCTGCCTCTCCTCGTAAGCCAGGCGCGCGACCTCGGCTTTTTCTTTTGCGGCGTTGGTCCTGCGTTTTTCGATGGGAGCGACATTTTCATGCTTCAATTCCTGTGCGAGCCGCTCGACGTCAGGAAGTTGCAACTCTACACGGAGCAAGCGAAGGAACTTGTCTCCTTCATCGAGACGGACCGGAGCCGCCAGACCGGTGAATCACGCCTCGGCCAAAATTAATAGGTCCTAAGCCTAACCGCCTTTATGCACCGCTCTGCGGTGAAGAGCGATAATTTGGGGGCGGCTTTTTATTTCCCAGGCGCTGTGAGACGCACGTTTTCGTCACCGGCGGTTGAAGTAACCCGCGCCAAAATACTAAACCGCAATCCGTTCCTTCGCGGCATCACAGTCGAAGGCCTGAAGAATTGGGCGAACATCAAAACGGAGGGCCTGGTGACACGGTGATTTTCCATCACTTCCCTTTCAAAAGAGGCGGCCCGTCCCGCTGGCCGCGGTCATTACCTCTGCATCACCTTCATTTCCGGCTCTCTGCCTCGGGAAGCGTGTTTGTCTGGAAGCGTTATACCAGCGGCTATGAGGTATGACCGATATGAGCCCAGTCGCGCATCCCGATTGATGTGATTGTTTCGGGCTGGGCGATAAGCCTTCGCCATGCGTCGCAAGTGGCGTCGATAATGGCGTCGTAATCGTCGAAGACACGGTTGGAGAGCCAGTTCTGGCGCAGATACTGCCAGATGTTCTCTACCGGATTGAGCTCCGGCGCCCGCGACGGCAACAGGATCGGCGTGATGTTCCTGGGCATGACGAGCTTTGTCGTCGTATGCCATCCGGCGCGGTCGAGCAGCAGCACAGCATGCGCGCCCTTTGCGACATGGCGGGATATCTCCTCGATGTGAAGCTGCATCATCTCGGTATCGACACGCGGCAGCGCCAGCGCTGCCCCCTTGCCCTTGGCCGGGCAGATCGCGCCAAAGAGATAGGCGTTTTCATAGCGCTGATCGGCGGGCTGACGCGGCCGCGTCCCACGTCTCGCCCATTGACGAACAAGGCCGTTCTTCTGCCCGATGCGCGCTTCGTCTTGGAACCAGATTTCAATGGGCGTCTTCGGCGGCAAATGGGCCACATGCGCACTCAGCGTCGCTTCGAAGTTTTTTTATAGGCTTCGACGGTCCCCTCATCTTGCGCCGGATGGCGCGGTCGTGCGCTGATGTGGGAGAAGCCCAGCTTCTTCAAAAGCGTTCCGACATAGCGCTCGTGAAAGTCGATTTCAAAGCGTTCCTTGATCACGCGCCGGAGATCGACGCGGCGCCAGCGCACACCGCCATCCTGCTCGCGATCCGGCCCGGCTTCGACGATCCTGGCAAACTCAGCCAGTTGCTCCGAGGAAAGGCGAGGCTTGGGGCCGTTCGTCCAATGGTCGAAGAGCCCTTCCGGGCCGCCGGCGTTGAAGCGATGAACCCAGTCGCGCAAGGTTTGCCGGTCCATGCCGCCGATCCTGGCGGCTTCGGCCCGGTCCTTACCGTCGCGGACCGCCGCCAGCGCCAACAGTCGCCGGCTTTGACTGACGTCCTTCGAGCGCCGGGCCAAGCCCCGCGGCTCATCCGCCGAGAAATCCTCTCGTAATCTCACTGCCGCTGGCATGGCGCGAATCTCCTTCGCGCCTAATGAGTCAGAAAAATCTCCTCAGAGGAATCCTCCCATGAGTCAGTCGGCAAGACCGTTGGTATTACGGCCGCCCGCTTGTCAGCTGCGGTTCTGCGGCGAGACCTGCAGGGCGTAGGTCGTCAGCGCGGGGATCTCGCGCATCCCCGCCTGAGCGAGCGACCACAGGCCGAATGTGGTCCGTCCATTCCTAAGGCCTGATCGAGCGACATTCGGATCCTCGCTGAGCGGGAAAGGTCGCGAGGCAACGCGGGTGAATTTTGCACGTGCCTTTTTGGCCAAAAGATAAACGGACCAAATTGGTCGCATTCTTATGAAAAAGCATTTTTGGCAGAAATCATCTCGTGATTGACGGCCTCGTTCGGCCGCGCGACCGCGGCCGAGACAGAACCGTCTGCTCATTTGCAGAACTTCGGAGGCTCGAATTGGTGCTCTGAGACATCGAGCTCACCGACGTGTGTGGGACTCGCGCCAGAAGTAAAAAGTTTGGCCATTGAGCTTTGAGCGTTCACGCGACAGCTTGGAAGATGATCCAAGTGGAAGCAGTCCTGAATGAGCTTGATTACCGCGGTCGTATCATACTGCGTAGAGTCGACCACGTCTTTAGGCGCAAGCGGAGAAATCAAAATTGCCGGAATGCGCGAGCCCGGGTCAAAAGCGTCGGCCTTCCACTTGACGCTGGACGCTTTCGGAGGGGGAACGTGATCCCAGAACCCGCCGTACTCATCATAAACTATGATCATTGCGAAGCTGTTCTTGCTTGGACTCTGCTCCAATAGGTGCAGAATGCGCTCTATGTGCTCCGCACCGCTAATTATTCCAGCGTAGCCGGGATGCTCATTCAAATTGCCGGTTGGCTTGTAGAAGGCCACAGGCGGCAATTTATCATTGACGATGTCTTCCTCCAGCGCGGCCTCTCCTTTCAGGTGCAGATTGCGTTCTGCGCGGCCTTTTTCAGTGTCTGGACTGAAGCGCTCGAAGTACGCGAAGGGCTGATGATGCCATTGGAACCGGAATACATTGAGGAGCATGTCGTCTTGCTCCACGTTGCGCTTTTGGGTTATCGCCAAGTCCCATCCGCCCGCGTACCAGCGCCAATCAACTCCCTTCGCTGTCAACATGTCGCCGATGGTCGGGGCGTTTTGGCCCGGTAGCAGAATTTCGCCTTGTTTTCCATCATTAAAGAAGATGGACTGAACAGTGTTGACTGCCCAGTCGTCTGGCCTGGCGGTGACGATGTTATCGCCTTTCGGACCTTCGATGGGGGCGCCGTTTTCATCGAGATGCGACCGTAGATCATCATGTGCGTCGGGCCATGCTGGAGAGCAGCCGCAGATCAGCCAAAAATGATTTAGGAACGAACCGCCGAACGCGCCTTGGAAAAAGTGATCCATCAAAACGCCCTTATGCGCCAAGCGCCAAAGAGGCGTGCTCTCCAGTGCCTCTTTGCTGTAATGGCCCATCACCAGCGCACCTGCATCAGACCAAGCGGCGTATTGGTCCATCTCGCCGCCGTGGATTTGTGCACGGTGAGTGTAAAAACGATGGCGAAGGTCTCTGACTACGGTTGCAATGGAGACCCCAGGGAGAACGCCATCAATTCGAAATGGCCCGTTCGGCAAACCAACCAACGCTTCGACCGCTCGTAACGACGTGGGATTATCTGCCCCAGTGAAAGGGTCCTTCGCTGGAGGCAAATATTCGTATGGCTTGCCTTTCTTATCGCTCTGCTTTGCATGAGCCCCCAGATTCGCGATGCCATCGGCGCCGGGATATTCCCCAAACAGGTTGTCGAAGCGGTGGTTCTCCATGTAGACGATAAGAACATGGCTTACGCGGTCAAGCGACTCTTCGCCCCTAGAGTGCGAAGGAAACGTCACGCTCAGCGCGAGGGCGCAGATGGAATAGGACAGGTTCGCTATCGCGTTACAGAATCGCAAGTTAGTCTCCAATGGGAACAGAAAGTTTCGTTGCGGTCGCTCAAGTGCAGACAATCGACCAGACGCCCCCGGCGTCGTACCCACTGCCTGCAGTCGCACATGGTAGCGCCTGTGACCTGCCCCACCGAGGAATTCAACGCCTATTGTGAATATGTTCCAGATTCATGGCTTGTGCGGAGAAAATTGGTGTATGCGCCGAGCAGGCCTCGCCACTCACGCTGTCTAGCACGGCTAATTGCCATGCTATCGAGTTTGCCTAGAAAATCTGTTCATGGTGGTTGGGCATTTGTCCGCTCTCTAAATCTAAAGGACCAACGCCCAAAATTACGAAGGTCGCGGCTGTTTGGTCAGGCTGGCTTGATCGCGTCCGGCGACAGGCCCTGGCCAGGTCTGGCGCTCAGCCCAGCATCATTAACAGCTTGGTCACGGCTCGATCAAAACCGCGGGTAGGCAGGTAACAAAACGGGTTGGTTGCGACCGGCCCCTCCTTGCACCGTGCGTTGTGAGGATCCCATTCATAGCCAAACTTTTTCATGCAATCGATGATTTTGACCTGCATGACGCGGCTATCTTTATGCCGTTCCTCGGGCAGGGCCGTCTCCAGATCGAGCCGACACTCGAGAACATCGCTCCGCTGCCCATTGAGAAAGCGCATGCTCATGTCGCTTGACGCGAAAATGAGTTCGGCCAAGAAAAGGAGCGACAGACCGCCGGCGAGGGCCGCTCTTTCGGCCAGCTTCTTCTCGAAGAAATGGATATCCAGGAATGACAGTGCGCCGGCCGCGAACAGCCCGGCGCCGAGCACCAGAATCACCGGCGCAACGAACGCAATCATCTCCACGAGGCGATGTCCAGATTTATCGTGATTTTAGCCAACGCCGACATTCCATTATACAAACAGTTCAGGGCGACGCAATTTTAGGGCTTGCGTCAGCGCCCATCGTTTTCATGTCGACGAGCTCAGCCGACTCCATCAACGCTGCGAGGGCGCTCAACTCCATCTCGATAACCGTAATGTCTTCATGTTCAGTCACGACCCCGCCCCATTTTGCGATGCGATCAGACGGCTGGTAAGCCGCAAGGTAGAGGGTCATTCGTTCGGTTGAGACGCCAGGTATTGTCCAAACGGCGCCGATGCGTTCGAGCGAACGTAAATGAAGCCCGGCTTCTTCGAGCGCCTCGCGCCGCGCCGATGCGACGCTGTCCGAATCCTCGACGAGGCCGGCGATCACTTCCAGAGTATACTCCTGCCTCGTCGTCAGGAATGGTGGCGCTCTGAATTGTCTAACCAGGATGGCGGTTTTTCGCTCGGGATCAAAGGCGAGCACCGCTACGGCGACGCCGTGATCCTCGACCTCTCGCTGGAGGATTTGTCCGTTGGGCAATCGAATGCCTGCCACCGAAAGGGTGGTCCATCCCTCGCAACGGGTTTCGACATTCAAAAGTTCGTTTTTCATCATGGACCGCCGCGCTCGGGGGACGAAAAGAAGCCTCGCAGCGAAAGGATCCTCACCCGCTCGCCGTCAGCAGGTCACATGCATGAGGCCGACCTTTCTCTTGCGTGTCTCGTTGAACGAATGAATGGCTTCAGGCGTCGGCTGGAGCACGACGTTGCAACCTTTTTTACTCAAATATTCGCTCGCCTCTGGAGAAAGGCGTACGTTGTCTTGTTGGCCTGTTCCAACAATCACGATTTCGCAACCATCTTCGTAGACGAACTTGGCCTCATCTTTGGATATGATGTGCGAGGTCCCGTACTTTTCCTTCGACAGCTTCTTTTTCCGTTTTTCGATGTCGCCCGAGAGACGAATGATGACGTCATGTTCATACGTCTTGCCGTCGACCGTGATGCTGCCGAATCGACTGTCGTCTATCGTCATCTTCCTTCCTTTCGCAGCGGTGTCCTTCACGATCCGCCCCCGACAAGATTATGCCGTCGGTAATTCATCTCGGATTAGGTATGTAGCTGGCATTAGCCAGCCGCACTGGCAGGCGATGGGAGCCCCATAACCCGGGTTCCGCCTCGAAGACGCCATCGCAAGTTTCTCCGCAGCTTAAGCAGCGACCGTCTTCGGTCATCGCCCAAGACGTAATGTCATACCGGTCGCGGCCAATCAGACGCTGGTTGCAATTATGGCAATAAGTGCTCTGGCCAGCCTCGTCGCGCACGTTGCCCGTGTAGACGTAGCGAAGCCCGTTTTCCAAAGCGATTTTCCGCGCAGTTTGCAACGTTGCCGCCGGTGTTGGCGGAGTCTCGCGCATGCGCCAGTCCGGGTGGAAGGCGGAAAAGTGGAGAGGCGTGTCCGGTGCAAGCCGCTCCCTGACCCAGCTGCTTAAAGCCTCGATTTCTGCCGGAGAATCATTCTGGCCAGGGATTAGCAGCGTCGTAATCTCCAGCCAGCAAGGGGTCTCATGCTTTACATATTCGAGCGTCTCGAGGACGGGCCGCAGTTCGGCCGAACATAACGTCTTATAAAAGCCCTCGGAGAAGCCCTTGAGATCGATGTTCGCCGCGTCCATGACGCCAAACAGTTCCTTGCGGGCTTCGGGCGTGATGTATCCTGCGGTCACCGCCACGGTTTTGAGCCCTGCGTCGTGGCAGGCGGCAGCGACGTCCACGGCGTATTCGAGGAAGATCACGGGGTCGTTATAGGTAAAGGCGACCGACTTCGCTCCCAGCTCCTTCGCCGCTTGGGCAATGGCCTGGGGAGAGGCTTCATCCTGGAGGCGATCGAACTCGGTCGCCTTGGAGATGTCCCAGTTCTGGCAAAACTTGCAGGTGAGATTACAGCCTGCGGTTCCGAAGGAGAGCACGGGCGATCCGGGCAGAAAATGGTTGAGCGGCTTCTTCTCGATCGGATCGATGCAGAACCCCGACGACCGGCCGTAAGTGGTTAAGACGATCTCATTGCCTTCACGCGCCCTTACAAAACACAGCCCGCGTTGACCGTCTCGCAGCTTGCAAAAACGCGGACAGAGATCACATTGGATGCGGTCGTCCTCAAGTTGATGCCAATAACGGGCGGATCTCGCCGGCGTCGACGTGGGATGAAGTGTTGCTGCGTTCATGACCGCTAGATGGCGACGCAGAGCGCAGAATGAAAGGGGTTTAAATGATACAGTCGCAACGGGAGGACGCGGTCAGACCCGCGGCGGTGGCAGGCCTGTTCTACCCGTCGGATCCGCTGGAGTTACACTCGACCGTTGGCGGGCTGCTCGCAAACGCTAAGACCGAATACGAGACTGGCGCCCGCTCGGGAAAGCTTTATCAGGCCACTCATAGTAACGCTTCCGCTCGCGTCGCAGGCCTCGATTCGTCCCTGCCCAAGGCTTTAATAGCGCCCCATGCGGGCTATGTTTACTCGGGTCCGGTGGCCGCCTCAGCTTACCACTTGTTGGCCAAGGCGCGCGGCAAAATCTCCCGCGTCGTGCTGCTCGGACCGTCCCATCGCTTCGCTTTTACCGGCATGGCGGGGACTCGGGCGCGCGCCTATGAGACCCCCCTCGGCCTCGTTCCGATTGATCACAGCTGGCTGGAACGGGCGTCAAACGCCATACCCCTCGGGCTTTCGGATGAGGTTCATGAAGGGGAGCATTGTCTGGAAACGCAACTGCCGTTTTTGCAGCTCATCCTTGGCGACTTCAGCCTTGTGCCGATCATTTGCGGTCGAGTGAGCGGGGACCAGGTCGCTGATTTGCTAGAGGCGCTCTGGGGCGGCCCGGAAACGCTCATAGTCGTTTCGTCCGATCTTTCGCATTACCTGGACCATGAGGCTTGCCAAAGGATCGATGGAAAAACCTGCGCCACGATCGAACGTCTCGATCCTGTTTCGCTAACGCCTGAACAAGCCTGCGGGTCTGCGCCGGTCAAAGGGCTCGTCACCGTCGCCAGGCGGAAGGGCATGTCCATCGGAACGCTTGACCTTCGCAATTCTGGCGATACGGCTGGCCCCCGGGATCGGGTCGTGGGCTACGGCGCCTGGGCCTTTTGGGAGAAAGAGGCGGCGAACGATTCTAACGACGACACGGTCCGACGCCATGGCCAACTGATGAATGATGTCGCGCGTCGCGCCATCTGCGGCAATGGCGGTGTTCGAGGCTTGGACAAGATTCCGCCCGCACTCAATCGCGCGGGGGCCTGCTTCGTGACCTTGCACAAGAATGGAGACCTGCGCGGGTGTTGCGGCGCGATACTGGCGAGACGTCCATTGATCGAGGATATCAGCGCCAATGCGTTGAGAGCCGCTTATCGAGACTCCCGCTTTCTCCCGCTTGAGCGGGGGGAGTGGCACGAAGTATCCTTGTCGGTGACGCTGCTGTCCCCGCTCCAATCGATAAGCTTTCCTAGCGAAGCGGAGCTCTTATCGAAAGTCCAGCCATTCGAGGACGGTTTGCTTATCGAAGACGCTGGCCGGCATGCCGTGTTTCTTCCTGCGGTCTGGGAAATGCTGCCTGACAAACAGGAGTTTCTCGCGCGCCTGAAGGAAAAGGCTGGATTGCCGCGTCACCATTGGTCGTCAAACTTCCGCGTATTCCGCTTTTACGCGAGGCAAACGCTCAAGGAAGGATTACATCCAGCGTGCTTCGAAGCTGGAAGTCGGGTGGCCTAAGAGGCCGCCCTGCGACTTTATTTTCGAGCTTGTTCACCGACGCTTTATCGAACCGCCCATTCCGCGAGCGCAGAATGATCAGTTCCGTGTTCTGCCTTTGTGGACGCGGCCCCTGCTCGCTGGCCTCTCCTTCCTCGACGTCGGAAGAGCAAAACCCGTCATCGCGCCTATCTTTGACCTGTTGGAGACTCGCGCCGTGTCGCTGGAAACTTTCCCGACTTTGACTTCACCATTCTGGCCTGCTGCCGGATGCGCGCAGGCATCGACGATGCCGCGGAAGACTTGACCAAGGCTGCCTTGAAGAAACTATTCGAGATCGTCACCAGCGGCAGCGCCGTGTTCAGTCACCAAAGCGAAATCAAAGCGAAATCGACGACCCGATCGACGACGCTGGCTTCGCCGATTAAAAGAAGGCCATGGCTCTATCACGTTCATGTTCAAATTCCCGGGACGCTCAAGCTGAGATGGGAGGAATTCATGGTCAGTTTTACCTTTAGCGCCGAGGAGATCAGCGCGGCGCCGCCCGAAGTGCGGCGCTGGATCGAAAGCCAGATCGTCAAGGCGTTGGGCAGTGGGAAAACGCGCGATGAGAGCCCGTCAAATGTAGAGGCGGGGTCGCTTGCTCAATGCAGCCTGGACGACGCCGTTCGGATTTTTCAGCTGATCTCGCGCATGCTCCCGGTAGTTCAGGTGTTTTTCGAGTTGGGCCGTGACTCCCACTCGCTAACAGATCCACCATCGCTGCATTGCCTGCATCTGGACGAGATCCAGCGCCATCTCCAGTTCGATGATCCTCAGTTGCTGGCGGAGTGTCTCGGCGTGCTTGACCAAGCCTTCGAGCAAGTGCGCAACGATCCGCAAATCTCTTTGTTCGCGACAGACGACCAAGGTCGTATCTTCATTCACCAGACGAGCTACGAGGCTATTCGTAAACTGCGCGAGCAACTGCATCGCGCACAGGCATCAGGCATCCCGAACGAAGCGCAATTTGACCGGGACGGCATCAAAGAGACCGAACTCGCACGGCCGGAATATGCCTTCGGGAGCCCTTCCCGTCGTCACGCGGAATAGCAGAGCGACGGCGACGTCGCGTGTAATGTCTCATGCGTTTAACGGCCCTGGCTCTCGTCTAAGCAACGGGCGATCGGCAAACCAGAGGATCTCAGCGCGCAAAGATGGAGAGGCGGCCGCTATGAGCACTTTAACAAAACTGGCGCTCGGCATGATGGGGCGTCTGCGACCCAAGCCTGCGCGAGGCGAAGCTTCGGAGACGATCGTATTGCCGGAGCCACAAAAGGAAGGCGGCATCCCTTTGATGGAGGCGATCTCGAAGCGTCGATCTGATCGCGAGTTTTCGGGCCAGGAATTGCCGCTGCCGCTGCTGTCGAATTTGCTTTGGGCTGCCTATGGCGTGAACCGGGCGGATGGACACCGAACTGCCCCGTCGGCGCTCGACGCCCAGGAAATCGACGTTTATGTCGCGCTGCCGTCCGGCGCTTACCTCTACGACGCCACGGCGAACCAGCTACAGCTCATCGCCTCCAGCGATCTGAGAAGCATTACGGGGTACCAGGACTTCGTCGACGATGCGCCCTTGGACCTGGTTTTTGTCGCCGACTACAGCCGCTTGAAACTCGTGCCGGTCGCCCTTCGCGAAAGTTACGCTTCCGTCGCAGCAGGCGCGATTTCCCAGAATGTTTATTTGTTCGCCGCAGGCAATGGGCTCGCAACAGTGATCCGAGCCTGGATCGACCGGGAGGCCATCGCCAACGCCTTAGGGCTGAGTCATGACCACCAGGTACTGCTGTCGCAAACGGTCGGTTACCTGAAGGGGTAAGGGCATAGTCGATTGCTCGAGAGCGGATAAACGGAGTTTTCGGGATTAAGCCAATGAAAAGGACTCCGAGCGCGCCTTTGACCAAGCGTCCCTCAACAGCGGGTCCCTGACGCCCGAAAGTAGTTCGCCGGGCTTGAGGAAATCGTATGCCTGCTCGAAGGTCTCCACTTGGCCGAGGGCCGTGCGTTTGAGAATGTGGCCGGGTGTAAGCTCTGCTGGATGCTCGAAACCCGCGGCGGCGATCAGCTCGGCTAACGCCAGAACGGTTTCTCGATGAAACGACTCGACCCGGCTCGCTTTTTCCGAGACGACCAGAGCGCGCTGCCTGATCGGGTCTTGGGTTGCGACGCCCACTGGACACTGGTCGGTGTGGCAGCGGAGCGATTGGATGCAGCCGAGCGCGAACATGAAGCCCCGCGCCGAGTTGCACCAGTCGGCGCCCAGCGCCATGATCCGCGCCATGTCGAAAGCGGTAATGATTTTGCCGCTCACCCCAAGCTTGATGTGTTGCCGCAGGTTCGCGCCGACGAGCGCGTTATGAACGAACATCAGCCCGTCCCGCAGCGGCATTCCGACATGATCAATGAATTCGAGGGGCCCCGCTCCCGTTCCGCCTTCGGCGCCGTCGACGACGATAAAATCAGGATAGAGGCCGGTTTCCAGCATGGCCTTACAGATGCCGAGAAACTCCCAGGGATGGCCGACGCAAAGCTTGAACCCAACGGGCTTGCCACGCGCGAGCTGGCGTAAGCGTTCGACGTATTCCAGCAACCCTCGGGGGCTCCAAAATTCTGAGTGGCGGGCTGGCGAGATACAATCCCGCCCGGGCGCTATCCCACGAGCGACGGCGATTTCCGGCGACACCTTGGACGCAGGCAGCACGCCGCCATGACCGGGTTTTGCGCCTTGGCTCAGCTTGATCTCGATCATCTTCACCTGCGGCTCGCTGGCGAGCTCGACGAACCGCTCAGGTGAAAAGCGGCCGTCGGGGGTGCGACAACCGAAGTAGCCGCTGGCGACCTGTAAAATGATGTCGCCGCCATGTTGCCGATGGTAGCGGCTGAATCCGCCCTCGCCGGCGTCATGCGCGAAGCCGCCACGCCGTGCGCCCAGGTTCAGCGCGAGGATCGCATTCGCGCTTAGTGCGCCAAAGCTCATGGCGGATATGTTCAAGACCGAAATCGAATAGGGCTGGAGACAGCTTGGCCCGCCGACCGTGGTGCGGAATGCCTCCGTTGCGACTGGTCTTGGCGCGATGGAGTGGTTGATCCACTCGAAAGACGGGCCGTTGACGTCGAGTTCTGTTCCGAAGGGGAATTTGTCACTCGCCTTCTTTGAACGCTCGAACGCCAATGTCCGCTCGCTCCGACTGAACGGCTGCGTATCAATGTCGCTCTCGGCGAAATACTGGCGGATCTCGGGGCGAATACCCTCAAGCAGAAATCGGATGTGCCCGACGATTGGGTAATTCCGCAGGAGGCTGTGCCGCGTTTGCAAGAGATCACGCGTGCCCAGAGACGCAAGGATCGCCGCCAAACCGAAAGGAAGCCAATACACGGCGGCGGTAAGGGAAAGCGGCAGAAAGACCATCACAGCGATAAGCGCGCCGGAGTAGGCCATGTATCGCGCTGTGAAAGGCAATAGCAGGTAACGCATGGGGGTGACGGTCTCCGGTAACAAGGGGAACCTTTCCACTAAGCGCCGCTGACTCGCGATGATTCGCCAAGCAAGCGGGTACATCGGCATCGCCGCCCCGTAAAAAGGGTCAACGCTCCATCTTTGCTTGCCGCCAGATATTGCACCAGCCGCGCGGAGAAATGTCTCCCTCTACCGACTTGCAGGAGTCGGGCGGAACCCAGACCCGACAATTGTCGCAGCGCTCCCTGCCTTTCGGGCGGTCTCGATAATCGACGTCGCTCTTTGCAAGCTTGTCGACCGCGAAGGCCCTCGCCCAGGCTGCGAAGACCGCGACGCCTGACGCGATCATGCGAAGGACCTGGCGTCGGACGTAAGCAGGGTCTCTTTGCATCGCAGTCTCCCGAGGTCTAGAAAAATTGACAGGGCAGGCGGCGCCTTTCATCGGCTGATCGAGTTTCGTCTCGTCACGCCTCCCACTCCGTCTCAGTGAGTGCGTCATCGTCCTGCGCGCCTGGCGTCTCGAACAGCCCGAGGGCGTCGTCAAGGGCGCCTTCGATCTCGTCATCGATTTCTCTCCCCCCGGCGCCGGCGGCGCCCAGCGCGTCGAGATCGGGCAGATCGCGCAGGCTGCCGAGCGCGAAGACTTCGAGGAAGCGGGCGGTTGTCACCCAGGCAATCGGCGCGCCGGGCTGAGGGGCGCGCGGACCGGGCGCGATGACGTGGACGCTCTTCAGCCGGCCGAGGATGTCGCGGCTGATGTCGTGGCCGGCGAGACGAGAGAGTTCGGCGCGGGTGACCGGCTGCTGATAGGCGATGGCCGAGAGCGCCAGCATTTCCAGTTTGGTGAAAGACGGCGGCCCCGCATCCTTCGTCCCGGCCAGGGCGCGCAAGGTTTCGGCGTGGCGGGGGCGCGTGCGAAACTGATAGCCCCCGGCCACGAAGGCGATTTCGTAAGGCCGCGCTTTCAGCTCTTCATTGATGTCGGCGAGGAGCGCGTCGAGCCGGCAGGCGTCGCCGACGAGCCCAGCGAGCGTCTCGCGGGAAACGGGCTTTGCCGAGGCGAAGATCGCCGCCTCGGCGCGCAGCATCCACTCGCGCCAGCGCATCCCCTCCGGCAGGTCGGAGAGATTGCGATCCAGACGGGCGGCGTTAGCGCGGCTCATAGACCATAGATCCTGAAGGTCTCACGCCCGGTGAGTTCGCGGGCGGCGCCAAGCGTCACCAGGCGTTCGAACAGCCGCCGCGCGGCGCGATCCGACATCCCCGCGCGGGCCGCGGCGGCTGCGGGTGTGACGCCGTCGTCGCAAAGCAGCAGATCGACGACGCGGCGCGCGCCCTTAGCCCGCAAGACCGGCGCGACGGAAAGAAGCTTTTGCGCGCGTCGCGCCAGATCGAGGGCGAGCGCATGCGCCTCGGCGACCGCGAGCGCATAGGCGAAGGCGACCGCCGCCGGCCAGTCCGCGTCCGAGGGTCTAGGCAGCCTTCCCCCTACCCCGCGCCTAAGGGAGGGATGGGCCATAGCGACGGCGAGCAGAGGGACTGGCCGCGCCCAGTCGAGACGGCGCGCTAACGCAAAATCGGCGACGACGAAGGCGAAAATTTGCGCGTCTGTGGAGGGCGAGCAGAGCTTTATCGCCGCGGCGCTGCCCCGTGCCGCCGCAGTGAGCGGATCGGGCGCCGTGGTCGCCACTTCCGCGAGGGCGCGGATGTCGATCGCCTCATTTAATCCAAGCAGCCCCGCCGTGCGCAAGATCGCCGCATCAAGTCGTGCCGGCAGGGACGTGTAAAGCCGGAAGAGTCGGTGCAGTCGCCCAGCAGTGCTGGTCTCGACGCCGCCGGCAAGATGTTCGGCGTCGCGCAGGGCGGCCGCGTCCTCGCGCAGCCGGCAAAGCGCCGCGCAGGACTCGGCGGCGCGCAGCGCCAGCCGCTGGCGCAGGCAACCGGCATAAACCGGCTCGCCCCCGTCAGCGCCGCGCAGCAACGCGTCGAACAGCGCCAGGCCGGCGCCGGCGCAAACGGCCGCCGCCCTAGGATCTCCGCTCTGAGGTCGCGTCCAGCGCGGAAGTGGTTGTATTTCAAAGGCGTGCATCACTTGCTCCGCCACGGCGCGAGGCGCGCGCGGCCTCCGCTTTGCGGGACAAACGGGCGCGGTCGCGGAGGTCGAATCAAGCGTTTGCATGGAAAGAATCCTACCGGATGGCGGCGCTTTGTCACGGAGTTTCCGGCCCAATCCGCCGGGCTTGTCTTGCGGGATTGATGTCCAATAATCTGCGCTTATCGGACACAAAGGGAAACCCCTGCTAGAGTGGGCGAAAGGCGCCGATTTGGGCTCCTCAAAACCCGCCGAGGCGTCGGATTTTCGAAGCCCAGCCGCGCGCGAGCCCCGCCCCGCGGCGGCGTAAGCGAGGACCAAATGGCTGAAGCCGACAAGGACAGGACTGGCGGCAGGGCGCTGGCCGAGCCTGCCCCCCATCTTGCGGCGCTCTCCGAAAAGGCCCGCGACTACGCCCGCAACGCCCGTTCGGAGAACACCCAGCGTGCCTATGATGCCGACTGGCGCCAATTCGCCTCCTGGCTGCGCCGGCAGGGCCTCGACCCCCTGCCCTCGGACCCGCAGACCGTCGGTCTCTATCTCGCCGCCTGTGTCGAGGGCAGGCCGGGTCGGCCGCCGTTGTCTGTTTCCTCGCTGGAGCGCCGGCTCTCCGGGATCTGCTGGCGCTATCGCCAGCTCGGGCGTCCGCTCGACACGGGCGATCCCCATATCGCGACGGTGCTGGCCGGCATCCGCCCAGAAGGAGGCGATCTTCGCCGATGAGTTGCTGGCCATGCTCGCGGTCCTCGACAACGACCTGCGGGGGTTACGCGACAAGGCCATTCTCGCCATCGGGTTCGCCGGCGGCCTCAGACGCTCTGAAATTGTCGGCTTTGACTGCGGGCCGGATCAGACGGAGGACGGAACCGGCTGGATCGAAATCGTCGGCTCCGACCAGAACGGCGGCGGTCTGCTTTTAACCCTCAACGGCAAGACTGGCTGGCGTGAGGTGGAGATCGGCCGCGGTTCCTCTCCCCTCACCTGCCCTGTCTCTATGCTCGAAACCTGGCTCAAGCTCGGGAGGATCACGCGGGGTCCGGTGTTCCGGCCCGTCGCCCGCAAGAACGGCGGCGTCGCGCCCGAGCGCCTTTGCGGCAAACACGTCGCCCGCCTCGTCCAGAAGACCGCGCTGGCCGCGGGCCGGCGCGGCGATTTGCCCGAAGGCGAAAGGCGACGCGCCTTCTCCGGTCACTCCTTACGCGCCGGCCTTGCCTCCTCGGCGCAAATCGAAGAAGGCCATGTGCAAAGGCACCTTGGCCACGCCTCCCCGGAAATGACCCGCCGTTACCAGCGCAAACGCGACCGCTTCAGGGCCAATCTCACCAGGGCCGCCGGGCTGTGAGCGCTTATTTCAACTCCGCGGCGAGGTCCGGATGGCGGTCTAGTAACGCCATTAGCTGGATCGTAGGGCCGCTCGGCTCGACCAAGCCCCGTTCATATTTGTCGAAGGCGTTCTCGCCGACTTTGAACAGCGCACCCGCCTCGCGCTGAGATAGCTGAAGCTTGGCGCGTAGGCGGCGGATCGTTTCTGGCGATGGCACGCCGTCCGCCTTCTCCTTGAGACCGCGCAGCGCCTGGTCGACGATGGCCATGTCCTTGCCGATGTGGACGCCCTCGCCTTCGCCCGTCGGATAATAGCCCGGCAGATTGACGACGACGCTCTCGCCCTTATAGGCGACGGTAAACGGACGCACGCCGCGCGCCAGCGTCTCTCCGGTTTCAGGAGAAATCATCATCTCGGGAAGCGGCTCGTCTTTCGTGGCCATCACTCACTTTTCCTTGAACGAGACGACCGTGAACTCGGTCAGCACATCCGCCTGAAATTTCACATAGAGCAGCAATCCCCGCACCGGCACGTGATAGACATCCTGCCAGAGCCGATGGTCGGCAAAGGTCGTCATCGACTTGACGAACATGCCCCGGTCGACGCTATGGATCGTCTCGACGATGGCAACGCGATCGAACCCCAATGCGGAAGCGTCGCGCAGCGCCGACGTCGTGATTGCCAGCCGATCAACCGACCCGATCGCCTGCTTGATGGCCTCGAGATCATAGGTCGGCCGCCGCTTTTCCATGAGCTTAGATGCCACCATTAAGGGGGTAGTTCAAGGCCCAGGCTTTTGGGCGCACGCTCCCGTCATCACCCTGCCCTCTTCCGCTCGCGCGCCCCTTTTGCGGCCTTGCCTCGCAACAGCGCCATCAACACCGGCCCGAGTGAAAACTCCCCTGCCCGCGCCTTGGCGGTCAGAACGCGCAGATAGCCGCCAGCGGATCTGATTTCCTCTCCCCTTTGGAGGATGGCGGCGATAACGATTGCCGCGTCATGCTCCCCCATGGCGTCCAAGGCCTGCGCCCAGGCGTCAGGCGAGACGCCCAGTGCTGAGCGCACGGTCGCGGCCGTCGTCGCGAGATCCCTCCACGAAGAAATCTCACCGCCCCTGGCGTAATCGACGATATCCGGACAAGCTTGCAGCACCATCCCCAGTGGATAGGTTCTGGGGGTTGGCGTGGGACGGGCGTAAGTTTCGCCTCTCAGTTTCTCAGGTTCCGACGTCCTTACCCCACCCGCTGCCACATCGTCGCCGTTTGGCCCCAACGGTTCGGCCCGGCCTTTTTGAAGGCTAGGTTCAAGATCAGAAATGTTAGTGTTTTGATTCTGTATGTGGCGCTCAGCCTGAGACTCATTGGCGCTCTTATTTTGGCTTTTTATATGGTTTTCCAACGCACTATTGATTTCAGCTGCAAGGGCGGCGAGTTCCCCCGCCAAAGCCTCCAGATCTGCCCGTGTCATTTTGCGCGCCTGCCGGCTGGCAAGCGCCTGATAATCGCGGTGGCGGGCTTCCCAGTCGCCGGGAACGCCCTCTTCCATCCCAGTCTCGATCATCTTGACGATATCGCGCCGCGCCAGGGTGATCCTCTCACGCAGCAAGGCCATCGCGCGGTTCTCGGTGTGCACTTCTTCGGCGAGATTTTCGATTTCCGTTGCGCGCGCGATGAGCGGGGTCAGATCGAAGCCGAAGGCGTCTTCAATCTCGCCCCCCTGCCCTCTGCGCGCAAAGCGTTTGCCGTTGGGCGAGTCGCGGCGGATTATCAGGCCAGCGTCGACCAACATGGCGATATGACGGCGCAGCGTCGCCGGCGCCATTCCGTGAGCGCGGATCGACAACTCCTTATTGGACGGGAAGACGACGATCCCGGGGACCGCCGCGCTTTCCGAGCCGTTTGCATCCTTCTCGGGAAGTGTCAGCGCCGTCTCCTGATGAAAGCTTAGCAGTGCGTGCAAAACCGACAGCGCCCGGTCGGTGACACCCAGTGGAGCTTTCGCCTCCGTCAAGGCGCGAAATAGCCGCCATTTGTGAACGACAGTTTCTGACGCGTCAGGGCGCGACGCGAATTCTTTTGTCGCCGCCTGGCTTGCCACCATGGCGAGCGACAGCGTTCGCCGCCCAAAGGGCGTCGTTGGTTGTGTCTGCATGATCCTTTGCCTCGCTTAGGCAAAAGAAATCTGCTCGCCGAAAGGACGCCGACTCTTGACAGTGATTCGCGGAAGTGAGAATCTCGGATTGCTTAGATACGAGAAGGGCTTCCGGAGCGGTGACGTTTCGGGGGCCTTTTTCTTTTGCGGTTCAATCTCCACGCTCGGTATTAGATTTCCCCTGTCTGAACGCTCGATACAAATCGGCCAAGTGTTCAGACAGGTATTCTCCAAACGCCTTTGCGTCAGGACCTCTTGCCTTAAGCGTTACGGTGTAGCGCTTGCCTTCGGCTAACATTTCAGCGGACAGCGCTCCGTCTTCCGAAGCCCAGTTCTGCTTTTGACTCGTACGACGGCTCGCCGACTTCGCGTTTTTGAGGCAAGTTATGATCGCGTTGAATCGTTCGTCGCTGGAGAGGCAAGATACGCCCTCTCCCTCGATAACCTTCCGCGCGACATCATGATTGCCTGGCTTTTCGAGTAAAAGCTTAAGCTCATACCAACGATCTCGGCCCACGCCTTTTGCGGGCCCGATGGCTCGGAGAATTTCCTCTGGCAAACTCGCCACGGAGAGCATCTTGGAAAGCGTCGCCCGGTCAATCGAAAGAGCCGCGAGGATTGTCGCGTTATCTTCGTCGTAGCGAAGCCGGGAAAGATTTAAAGCAAAGAGCGCTTTTTCGATGAAAGAAAGATTGGCTCGGGCTGAGTTTTCTTGGCCCTGTGCAACAACGTGTTCGCGATCCTTCAAGTCTTTAACGACCGCGCGCACTTTCCTACCGAGGACCTTCGCCACGCGGACTCGCCGGTGGCCGAATACTATCATGTAGCGGCCCGTCTTAGCGGGATGTGGGCGCACTAAAATAGGAGAGTCTTGCCCCCGGTCGCGGATCGCTTCCACCAGTTCGTTGAATTCCTGATCGTCGCCATCAAGTCGATCCTTTACGAAGGAAACCTCGATGAGCTCTGGATCGAGTTCGACAATCGTCTCTCCTTCCATGAGCTTGTCCGCTTTGGCGGCCAGTTCGTCAATAGAGCTCAGGAGAGAGCGTGACGCGCCTTTCAACGCGTAATCGACCGCAGGAGACTTCTCCTCGGGACTGTCGTGAGCCATGAGGCTAGCGAATGGGTTTTTACGAGCCACCGTTCATCCTCCTCATGGATCTAACTGGCTGAAAAGAAGACGTGTTTCCATAGTTTTTACGGCCGTCAACATTATAGCCGGCCCCATGCTTGATGGATGAGGCCTTGAATCTCGAAATTAACGGCGTCCATGCATTCGATCGCGCGATCATAGGTATCGCGATTGAAGTTTGCCCTTTCGACCTCATACAATGTCTGCTTTGTGAGGCCCGCGTCCGATATTGCAGTGGATTTAAGCATCGGACTTTTCAAAATTTCTTCTGCCAACATAGACTGCATGAACCCAAGCATTTGCGCCTGCGGAATATCTGTAGGCTCGTAGCGCGTGATCAGGTACCTAAGCCAGTCCATTTGCACATGGGCCCCCACGTGCTTAATAGTCTTTGTGATGTTGCCGAGCATGAGCAGGAACTGGCTCATCGACATCAGGTCCAGCATTTGCGGATGGACGGTGATCAGCACTGAGGTAGCTGCCGCTAGCGCCGTCAAGGTCAGGTATCCGAGTTGCGGTGGGCAATCTACGATAACGATGTCGTATAGCTCATCGACATCGGCGAGCGCGTTACCAAGCCGAGCAAAGAATCTCTTCCCTTCCGCTGAACCTTGCATAGCGAGCGGCGTGGCGTATTCGTATTCCTGCAGCTCAAGGTTGGCAGGGATGATGTCCAGATACGGAAAATTAGTGGCTGCGATGACATTCCGTATTGGCTTTCTTTCATCGTCGTAACGAATGGCGTCGAACAGCGAAGGGTTTCGATCTATCTCTGGCTGAAACCCGTGCAGAGCGGAAAGAGACGCTTGCGGATCGAGGTCGATGGCAAGGGTCCGATGCCCCGTCAACGCGAGGTGCTGGCCAAGATGTGCGGCGGTCGTTGTCTTGCCAGATCCGCCTTTGAAATTCACAACCGCGATAACCTGCAGCTTCTCGCCGGGTTTCCTATGCGGCACATATTTTTTGGCATCCGATCGGCCATTCTTGTCCAGATATTGCCGCAGCTCGATCATCTGTTCAGCTGAATAGATCCGGCGCCCGCCGGCGGCGATCTTGGGCTCTGGACCTTTTTTTTCGAGGTGAAGTCTTTTTAGATTGTTGGGGCTTACGCCAAGATAATGCGCAACCTCGGCCATTGAAAAATATCGAAGAGTCTTTTTGGCATTGGGAGGAAACTTTTCCAGGCGAAGCTGATCAAGCTTCCTGGATATTTCCGCGCCCTGAGCGAGTATCTTGTCATCGAATTCGAATGCCGGAAGCAACATGAGCTTTTTGCCCGATTAGAAAATAGCGCCAAGATCTCTCTAACGGCGGATTTAGCGCCATTATGTCCGATTCGTTCGAGCTGGCAAGAATTATAGAGTTAACAAAAGATTACCAGGAAGCGATGCGTCAGTCAGCGGGCCGCGAGAATCATTGCCAAGCGCTAATTCATTGGTTCTCAGGGCGTTCCAGCCGCTTTGACGGCAGTCAACACATCCGCCCCTTACACGCGGCGAAATTCGGCTAGCCATCCACACGTGGTATGCGCCCTCCAGCCCTGAGTGACGATCACTGGGCTGGTTGAAGCGGTTCACGAAGGGCAAGGCGGTCATGCTGGACCGCATCAAGGATGGAAGCCCCTAGGGCCGAAACCGCCTGCGGCTTCGGGTCGTGACAGTCCGCCAGCGCCTGGCGGCGGGGACCCCCGCAAGTTAGATGTGGGACTTCAAGCACAAGTTTGATTATGGACCTTGACCCGTCGGCCATTCCAAGAACTCGCAACCAAGCCGCCCGTTAGCCTACGTGATTTGGCGCGACAACATGGGATCTATGCGCTGCACGACCATGAGGTGAGGGTGCGATACGTTAGGTCACCCTGGACGACAGGCGCGGCTTCTATGGGCGGATTTACAAGAGGCACTTTACCGGCAGCGAAGAGCGAAGCCATAAATTCTCGCACACCTACAACACGCGCCGCATGTGGCGAGACAAAAGAGACCGCGGGGCGACAAATGAATGCTGTCGGTCGAGGGACGATAGAAGGCGCGGCTGCCCTCGTGATGCGCGACGGCACCCGTCCTGGCGATGCCAGGGGAGGCGGTTTTCGCCCGCGCCGGACTTAAGAGCCTGATCTGCATGTCCGGCCCCCGGGGCAACTCTCAGGCTCGCAACCTCTGCGGCGCATCGGCTACCTGCACGAACACGAAGCGTTTTTACGCAAGGGGACGGAAGCTGGCTTCAATGAAGTCGGACGGTTTTCTAGCACAAAAGGCAATCGAAACCCTGCAATCTGGAGTCCTCATGCGCCTGCTTCTCGATAAATTTTGCGCTGTCGCCGTCCGGTCATTTCGCATGTTCATCAAGAAAGCGTCGACAAGCGTCAAAATCCTGCTGATAGCCCTCTGGCAAGGGTGTCTTCTTAGTGCGCGCGATCGTCTGCGCGTATGCGACCATTTTGGCGGTAGGCGCTTTCCGGTTTCCAGCTCTTGCGTCCTCAGCGTTCGCGACTGAGGCGAGACCATTGCGTGTCGTTACTCGGCGGTTTGTCGATCGGCGCTGTGTTCGAGCCGGCTTCCGTCCCTTAGTCTCGGACCGATTGCTCGTCTTTCCGCCATAACGCTGCCGCCCGGATCGACGAGTTTGCGTGGAATTTTCTAGACTGATCGTTGCGCTCGATCGCTTTTGGAGCGCCTCAATCAGATCCGCCGCGGCGGCGGCAATGCCGTCGATCACCGCGCGGAAATCCGCCTTCCTGGTGACAACCTCGTCGAGACGCATCTCCCATAATGCCGTTGTGCCGGGATCGACGAGCGCAGGCGCCGAAGCGCGCAGAAGCTCGAACAGTTGGAGTCCCGCAGGGCTTGGCGCCACCAGCTTGCCTTCTGCAATCAGCAAGTTTTGACGCTTCAATCCCTTGATGATTTCAGCCCGGGTGGCGGGGGTCCCGATGCCCTTGGCTTCCTTGAGCCGGTCGCGCAAGGCTGGATCTTCGACAAAGCGCCATGCGTTTTGCATCGCGTCTACCAGCGTGCCTTCGCTATAGCGAGGCGGAGGCTGGGTTCTTTTCGCCTCCACCTTCGTTTCCGACAGGGTCGCGGCGTCACCGTCATTGATGGGCGGCAGCGTCTGCTCTGCCTCTGAGTCCGGCTCCGCCTCGCCGATCTGATAGACTGCCTTCCAGCCGAGGCGCAGCGGAACGCGGCCGACTGCCCGAAACTCTGCCGAGCCCCCATCGGGCAGAGGAACCGGCATGGTGACGACAGTCTGCCGATATTCGTAGTCCGGCATGATGATCGCCAAGTAGGACCGACAAATCAAAGCGAACAAGCGCTTTTCGTCGTCGTTCAGGCGGACTAACCGGCTTTCCAGATCATCGAGAACGTTGACATTGGGAACGATGGCGTGATGCGAAACACCCTCGAGCGCCTTGTCGCAGAAATGGCCCGATTTCCCGCGGCGGATCACTGGCGCAGCAATTTCCAGGTGAGCAAAGCCACGCAGGCGCGTAAGCGCGGCGACGGTCGCCACCGCGTCATGGATCTGGTTTTCGCTGAGGTAACGGGCCTCTGAGCGAGGATAGGTGATCAATTTCTTGCCGTCGCCGTCATACAGCTCCTGCGCGATGGCGAGCGTCTTATCTGCTGTCCATCCCCAACGCTGGCCGCATGTCTTCTGCAGGGAGGGCAGGTCAAATAGACGGGGCGGCGCTTGTCGCTTCTCCTCGACCGAGACACTCAGCGATCCCTGATACCCTGCCGCAGCCTTCGCGATCGCCTCGGCCTGGGCGCGCTCCTTGATGCGCATTTTCGCGGAAGGCGCGTGGCGCATCAAAAAGTCGCCGGTGGCGACCGTTGCGATGGCGACAACCTCGAAAAAGGCTTCAGGCCGGAAATTGACGATTTCCAGTTCACGCAGGCAGACAATCGCCAGCGTCGGCGTCTTCACTCGACCGATCCCGATGACCCCGCGCACGCCCGGGGGGACCAACGTCTTCGTTGCGGTGCGGGTGAGCGAAAGATTGAAGATCTGATCCGCCTGCTGGCGAGCCACCGCAGCTTCGTAGAGCGGGCGCATCTCTGCATTCGGCTTCAACCGAGCGAAGGCTTGCTGCAGCGTTTTCGGATCTTGCGCCGTGAACAAGGCCCGCCGCACCCGTCCGCGATAGCCGAGGTGTTCTAGGATTTCTTGACCGATCAACTGGCCCTCACGGTCGCAGTCGGTGGCCAGAATGACGTCGTCGCAGGCCTTGAGCGCCGCGGCGATGGCTTTCAGCTTTGGCCCTTTGCTTCCCCCTGTGGCAGGGCGGGTCGGATAGAGCCCCTCGGGATTAAGGACGACGCAGGACCAACTCTTCCAGGCCGCATTAACCTCCTCGGGTTCGGCCAAGCGGAGGAGGTGCCCCTCAGCCGGGAGAATTTGCCCGAAGCGCGCGCCCAGGGCGGCCCGTAGGTCCTTGGCTTGGCTGGACTTCTCCGTAATGATCACTGTCGCCATGGGGCCGCCGAATCGAAAAGCTTGCAGCAAGCCTAGCGCAGGATGTCGAACAAATATAGAACGCTGGAGAGGGGGACGCTGCCCAGGTGGTCGATCCAAGGGTCAATGGTAGAATCAGCGCCGCGGTTTCCCTGACGGTCTTGGCAAGCCATGGCCGCTACTTTGGGCAAGGGTCGCCGTTCCCCATGGGGTTGATCCATGACCGCGCTGGTTGTCTTCGATATTGAAGCTGTTCCCGATCTTGAGGTCGGCCGGCGTCTGCTCGGCCAGCTGGAAGACGCGCCCGACGCCGACGTCAGGCGCATGCTCGGGGAGCGCTACGCACGCGATGGCCAGGACCCGACAACCGCCTTCTTGAAAACGCCGCTTTATCGGATCGTCTCGATCGCCGCTCTCTATGCCAAGCGCGAAGAGGGCGGGGGCCCTTGGACGGTTACCCAGATCGGCAGCCGATCGATGGCTGAAAAGAGCGAGGCCGAACTGCTGCTCGGCTTTGTTAAAAGCCTCCCGATGGATAGTCGCGGGACGGGCCCCATTCTTGTGACCTTTGGCGGCAATGGATTCGACCTACCGTTGCTGCGCTACCGCGCCTTCGCGCTCGGCGTTCCAGTGCCCGGGCTGCATAATGGCGGCCGTCGGAATTATTGGCATCGTTTCGGTCAGGATCACATCGACCTTTGCGACGTGCTCTCAGCCTATGGCGCTTCGACCAAACCCAGCCTCGCCGAGATGGCGGCGCTCGCAAATGTTCCCGTGAAGATTGGAGGCGTCGATGGCAGTCAGGTCGAGGCTTTCGTTGCGGCCGGTCGTCTCGCCGAAGTAGCGGATTATTGCCTGACCGACGTGGTCGCGACGTTCTGCGTCTTCCTCCGCCATGAAATGGTGCGCGGAGATCTAAGGCAGGCCCAGTTCGAAGCCTCCATGGACAACCTTCGCGCAATTATCCGCAAGCATATCGAACAGAGGCCGCTCTTGTCGGTCTTGCTCTAAACCTCGGGCGGGTGATTTGGATGAAATGCCTGTCCACGGGTGTGCTCTCGCAATGAGTGGGGACACCGCCATTCGCGGCATACTGTAGCCCTCAGGTTCATCAAACGGGGGCGGCAACTCCCGCTCCCGCGCGGGATCGGGGATACTTCGTCAAGCTTCGCAGGAATTTGGTTAGCTATTCAAACATGACGTTCGCGATCGGACATTCGCGATTCCCCAGTCTTCTGCAGCGATTGACGAGCCAATCGCTAACCTGAACGCTTGCCCGGCTGGACCAGAGCCCAACTTCTTCCCTTATGGCTTGGCGCAAGGAGGACGAAATGGCGTATGCAATAAAGCATGGGACAGACCCCAATGAAGAAACAGAGCGCCTAGAAACGGCTACGGCGTGCCTCGAACGGGCCAAGGCCTTACAGGCTGAGCATGAGCCGAACATCAAGGTCTTTGCGCGGGACGGCGCAGAAATCTCAATGCTCGAGCTCGAAAGGCTATCAGGGAAAGAGCTGATCTGAAGCCGCTGGCAGCCGCGTCGCCCCAGCGTGAAGGGCAGGGCGGTAGCGCCCTGCAACCCGAAGCTCTCCGAAAGAGTCCGTTTCCTTTCCGTCGAGAGCTTCGAATGCGTCCGTCTTTGGCGGTCCCATTCATTCGCGTGCGATGCGCGAGAGGGCTTAGCGAAATCGTTCGAAACCAGGAGCTGTGTCCTTGTCTTCGAATTGGGGTTGATGAAGGCTTTGTCATATGGCGACATAGCCGCGTTGCTCCTTGACGCGCCGCTGCCGCGCAAGAGCTTCCCAAGCTTCGGCCGCGCTCTCATAGACTATGAGGCGCAGACGTCCGCTGCGGCCGATCCGCCCCCATTCGACGGCAAGACACCAACGCCCGAATAAGTCGGGCGCTACGTCAAGGCGATAGAAACGGCGCATGTTCTTAGCCGCGTCTATGCGATGCAGAATGATGGCGTCCATGTGGGAGCGAGTCTCAGCCATGGCGCGGAGCCGGTCAAGAGATGTGACGAGGCGCGGAAATCAAGGGCGCCGCCAACTATCTGCTCGCTATTTGCGCGCTGAGCGCCGAGACGCGGGGAGGGGAATTTTTGCTCGATAGTCGCTTATAGCGCTATCAGGAACCAGAGGCATTGCGCCTTCGCATGCCGACTTTCGTCCATGAGCTTATTGGTGACGCCAGTAGCGCATTCGGCCTTGTCGCGGCAAGTCGGATCGACGGATAGCACGATTAAACACAACCGCTAACCGGCGGACGTCTCCTCGATAAAAGGCCCTGAGCAACCCCAGGGCCCTTCAAGGGTTATGAGTAGCCCGCCCAATTGCACTCGCCGGTCTGGAGCGCTAATCGGTTCGAAGGTATGAACGCCCTGCGCTTTTTCAAGACTCAGCGGCCAAGCGTAGACAGACCCGCTGCCGGGTTTGTCCTCGGCCCTTGCCTTGGCGCGTCAAGCCGCCGTGGCTGGCGCGCGGCCGATTCGTCTCGCCTAGCTTTGCAACTCAAAGGCGGTGGGCCTCGGTTTCGACCAGCATCTGTTTGCAGCCATTTCATATAGGGAGTGCCGCCGGTTCCCCGCGGATCGTCCGTCCAGCGGTTGATGTATTCTTGCGCCCAGCGGTAATGAATACGGCGAAAGGCCGCCATCGCGTCGAGAATTGCGTTGAAAGTTTCCTTGACAGCGACGCTGCGAATGTCAGGCATGGCTGCGACCTCCGCGATCAGCGCCCGATGCTCGGTCGGCATGTAGTTGCGTATATCATCGAGGTGATCGGTGAGCGCGGTGCGGCGGTGAGGAATCTTCATCAAGGCGATCAGCGTCGGCATGATGCTGCTTTGCGCCCCCGTCTCGCCGCGAAACTGCATGGGGGCATGGTCAACGCCCTCATAGGTCACATTTTCGAAGAAGCGGATGTAAGGCCGGAAGGTCCTGTAGTACAGCGTAGCGTCCATGTGCTCGGGAATGCGCTTGAGCACATCGACCTGTCGATTGACGGCGTTTGCAATGCGCCACAGTTCCGCGCTGAAATCCGCTGCCGGGTCATCCGCCAACTGCCGTTTGATCGTGGCGATCGCGCTGAGGATCTCGGCTGCAATCGCCTCAATTTCGACATGCACGAGGATGAACCACCGCTCGTCATACATGTGGACGAAATTCTGGATGGTGTCGATGTTGCCGAGCGCGATTGGCCCATCCTTGCGGAAGCGTTTCCAATTGTACAGCGCATAGCCGTCATAGCTTAGTATCGGGGGGCGCCCGAGCAGCCTCGCCACCCCAACGAGACGTCCGGCAAGGTTGGGGGGCGGGGGAGAGTCGTCGCCGGCTCCTCGCCGACCTGGTTGATATAGGCGGAAGCAAGGAAGCCAACCCGCAAGTAGTAGAGACGAAGCTGCGGCAGCGTGTCGGCGGAAAGGGGGTCGTCCCACGTCGGAATATGCAGGGCGCGCGCATAAGCCCTAAAGCCTTTGTCATGCAGCAGGCTCGGCAGGTCGCGCCCGATCTCGTCCAGCGCGGCGTAGGGTGAGCCCGAGGGAAACGCGGCGAGGGGGTCGGCGTCCGGGAGGAAGCCGCGCCGAGCATAGGTCGGCTTCAGCAACTCGCCGCCTTGCGACGTTACGATCGTCATGCTCACTGCGCTTTCCTGGTGATGTCAACGAGCGCAATCGCGTTGACCCCGCTGCACGCGAGCGCGAGCCCTCGGTTGGGCGCCGGCGCCGGTGTTGTCACGTTAACAGCTGGGTAGCGCAGAGCTGGCTCCGGTTGTTTGGACAGCTCCCCGCGGATTTTAAGTGGATTTCTGCCGGGGTTTGCTGAACGCGGGGCGGTTCGATTTTGCCGCGGCGTCGGGAGGGCGTAGCCCGACCAGAGCGGCGGCAAAATCGAAAGCGACGGTCATGCGGCCATCGCTGTTTCCTTGACGCCGAAGTAAGCCTCGTCGGGCGTGCGCCCGTCAAGGCTCGAGTGCGGGCGCCGCTCGTTGTAGAAGGCGAGATAACGGCCAATCGACGCACGCGCCTCGGACACAGTGTCATAGGCGCGCAGATAAACCTCTTCGTATTTCACGCTGCGCCATAGCCGCTCGACGAAGACATTGTCGCGCCAGGCGCCTTTGCCGTCCATGCTGATGGCGATCTTTGCATCGAGAAGCACCCGCGTGAAGTCGAGGCTGGTGAACTGGCTCCCCTGATCCGTGTTGAAGATCTCGGGCTTGCCATGCTTCGCCAGCGCTTCTTTCACAGCTTCAATGCAAAACTCCGCCTCCATCGTGATCGACACGCGATGCGCCAGCACGCGCCGGCTCGCCACGTCGACGATGGCCGCCAGATAGACGAAGCCGCGCCGCATGGGGATGTAGCTGATGTCCATCGCCCAGACATGATCCGGCCGCTCGACCGTCACGCTGCGCAGAAGATACGGGTAGATCTTGTGTCCTGGCGTCGGCTTGCTCGTATTCGGCCGCCGATAGAGCGCTTCGATCCCCATTCGCTTCATCAGCGTCGCCACATGCCGGCGGCCGACGACGACGCCCTCGTGCCGCAAGAGATCGCGCAGCATCCGCGCCCCGGCGAAGGGATAATCGAGATGCAATTCGTCGAGGCGCCGAATCAGCTTCAGGTCCTCGGCCGAAACCGGCCGAGGCATATAGTAGACCGTGCTGCGGGCGAGGCCGAGCGCCTTCGCCTGCCGGGCGAGTGGGAGGTTGTGGTCGCGGTCGATCATCTTTTTGCGCTCGGCAGGCCGGCCCTGCCGAGCGCGCCGGACAAAAAATCGTTTTCCAATGTCAGCTCGCCGATCTTGGCGTGAAGCGTCTTCAGATCGACGGCGGCTTCCCTGGGCTCCGTCTTCTCCGGCCCGAACACGCCCGCCGCGCCGTCCAGCAACTGGCTCTTCCACGTCGTGATCTGGTTCGGATGGACGTCGAACTGCTGCGCAAGTTCGGCCAGAGTCTTCTCGCCCTTGATCGCGGCCAAAGCCACTTTCGCCTTAAACGCCGGAGAATGCGTCCGGCGGCTCCTCTTCGTCATCCAATGCTCCTGATTCTCAGCGAGAATCCTCGCCGCCGTCAGGCAGAAAATCCACTCAACCTACTGCCCGAATTTGCGGGGCCAGCTCTCGCTTTGGGCCGACAAGGGCGGGCATGACCCAGCCGCCTGTGAGCTACAAACGCCATCGTTTCCCGGCGTAGATCATCGCCCACGCCGTCTGGCTCTATTTCAGGTTCCCGCCTAGCCTGCGCCTCGTCGAGGAAATGCTGCTCGAGCGAGGGATCGTTCTCTCCTATGAAACCATCCGCCGCTGGGCCATGAAATTCGGGCTGGATGACGCCCATCGCCTGAAGCGCAAAAAGCCCGGCAGGCGCGACGTCTGGCATCTCGACGAGGTCGTCGTCTCGATCAACGGCGAGAGGCGCTATCTCTGGCGGGCCGTCGACCAGGATGGCTACGTCCTCGACGAAATCGTCCAGGTTCGCCGCAACGCCAGGGCCGCCGAACGATTGCTAAAGCGCCTCCTCCATAAGCAGAGCTGCCGCCCTCGGCGGATGGTCACTGACAAGCTCGGCTCCTATGCCGTAGCGCAGCGGAAGACTCTGCCGAACGTCGAGCATCGATCCCACAAGGGTTTGAACAACCGCGCGGAGAACTCCCATGTCCCGCTACGAAAGCGAGAGCGAGCGATGCAGGGGTTCAGATCGTGGCGCGGGTTGCAGCGCTTCGTCGACGTTTTCTCCGCACTCCGCAACCTCTTCGTCCCGCCCCAACCTTCTCGCCACTCCGCCATCGCTATACATCTGCATCGCCTCAGGGCGTTCGCCGAGTGGAGATCCGTGACGCTACCCGCCTAAAATCGAGGCAGCGGGGACTTCGCTGCCCTCTGAGAGAGTTAATTTGACATCGCCTCGAGCCGGAGAGGTTCTTGCCGGAATCGTCGAGCGTGTGACATTCCACAATGAGGAGAATGGCTTCTGCGTCTTGCGCGTGAAGGCGCGCGGTCATCGCGACCTAGTCACTGTCTCGGCCACGCCGCGACGATTTCCGCGGGGGAATGGATCACGGTCACCGGAGAGTGGGTCCCGCGCCCAGCGAAGCAGTTCTACGCTCTCGCGGCGTAAACCTTGAGAGCCCCGCTATCGCGCGTCTCGTTCTCAAGCAAAAATTTGCGACAGAACCCTCTTATGAGACCAGAGCCCGACTCTTCCAAAGCTACCGCTCAGGAAAGTCCAGGCCGCCTCACAACGTCTTCAAGTGAGGCGTGCCGATATAGGGGAAGTCGTCCAGAATGTCAGTGTGAGGCACGAGTCCGTCGTGCGGGATCTCGCCCTTCGACAGGAAGGCGAGGCGGTTATTCAGGACATCATCGGTCAGAAGCCTGCCGTTGGGGTAGGCCGCAGGTTTCGACGGGTCGAAACTCAGCATGTCAGGCAGAATGCCCTCGGCATCGATCGCCCGCACCGCTTCTTCTTCTGAATAATCGCCAGTATGGCCCATCAAGTGAACGAACTGGCCCAGCCAGCGGGCGCGGTCGTTGACTGGCTCGCTGGCGTTATATTCCTCTTTCGTTTCGTCTGTGTTGAAGAAGCTGCTGACCGAGGGATGCCCGGCGCGATCGACGTGGATCAGCTTGCCGTCCCGGCGCAGACTGCATCTGCCCCAGACGCGAATCAGCGGCTTGGGATTGAGCGCCGCCGTCGGAATCTCGATGACCGTCGAGCATACGTTCGCTTGCAGATTCGCGTCAATTCCCGTCCAAGGCGCTTTCCCGCCCATTTGCGGCGACGTGAAGTTTCGTCCTCCCTTCGTGTCGTAGAGCTTGAGGATTCCCTCGAGGTCGAAGAAGAAGGCGTCGCTTCTGCTACCCGCGAAAAACCGATAGGGGCCAGCGGAGACGACATTCGGAGATGTTTTAAAAGAAACCTCGGCGCCGCAGATTATTTTCTCCCCGACGGCCTCTGGCGACCTTGCGTCGTTTCCTTTTGCGATGAAGACGCTCGCGTTTTGCCGGCCATCTATCACCGGCGAAAAGATATAGCTGATCGCCACATCGGTAACGCAATCCCCGTCAGTGTCGATGTTCAGCCGGTAGATCGCATCCGGATGAAATCCGTCCGCCGCTGGGTTCGCGTTGAGTATGAAGACCGTCTTCGTGCTGTCCGCAGGGGACTGAAACACATAAAGATCGCAGAGATCGAGCCGCTGGTCATCGAGTGGCGGGCCAAGGCTGAGTCCAGTGAAATGATTTGACATTACCTTATCCTCCAATTTTTTTTCGGACATATCGCCGCCCAAGCTCCACGTGTAGGAGTTGTCGAAGGCGGTGCCTTGAAAGACGAGGGACATAGCTCGCCTCGTTCGATAGTTCAAGCCTCGCGACAATGGGCGGTTCAGCCTCGACCTCCGATATAAGTCTTTTATGACAGCTCGCGTGAAACCCGGCGCGAGTCGCCTGAAGGTGCAGCCCTCTTCGGCACCTTGTGGATAGCCGGCAGAGCGCCTCTTCCCGTCGTGGAGCCCTCCATTTCAACGGGCGAGGCCTGGTGTCGATCGGCAGTTCAATCTGGGACTCCCCTGTCACTGAAATTTAATGAACTTACCTGAGACCGAAGTGCCACTCTGGGCATTTCGATCGGGACTGACGCAGACGTTTTGGCCACTCAAAGTGGAATTCGTCGACCGGTCGATCGATGAAGCCATTTTCTTGCGCGATGCCAGTTTCAGCCAAAGAGAACCGCGGACTGCATTTCCCTTTCAATCGAGACTAAGCCCGCCGAAGTCTCACATGAAATGCCTGAAATCGTACCCGTACCCCAGAGTCTTAGATTGAAGTACCAATCGACATCAGCTCTAAACTGACTTACCGTCCTCCGACGCCAACAATCGCTCAAGAAGATTCTTAAGTTCGGCTTGGCAAATCTCTAGATGGGAACGGATATCTTCCCTTTCCTTCTCTCTGAGAGGGTTCGAATTCAGATCGGCCCAATCTGTTTTAATCGACCCCCTCAGCAATTCGATATTTCGCACCAATTTCTCTATTTCAGTCATCTCCTTGCTCCGCTTTGATTCTCCTCGTTGCGTGGACCGAAGAGCGGACCCGACGATTAGTTCGCAAGCTGTCTGCTTCGCTGATTTATGACGCCGCCAGCGAGGATGATTTCCACTTGGTGGGGCGTCAGACCGTGTAGCGTCTCTATTGTCTCGCCGGCTGATTCCAACACGATCGCGTCACCGCTTGCGAGCTTCTGGCACAGCCTCTGGACCCAAAGTGTGGCGTTCTCTTCTAGCCGATCAAAATCACCTGGCTCAACGAGCTGGAGCGGAAGAATTCCGGGTAATTGATCAGGTTTTGCCGACGGATGCGGGCGAAGCTCGTCGCGACGACGATCCTGAGACCAAGATACCGGGGCGCCGCGGCAGCATGCTCGCGGGAGGACCCTTGCCCATAGTTCTGGTTCTGTCGCAAATTTTGCTTGAGGACGAGACGCGCGATAGCGGGGCTCTCAAGGCTTACGCCGCGAGAGCGTAGAACTGCTTCGCTGGGCGCATTTTACCCGTCGTTCGCAACTGCCCCTTCCGGATCATGTGCATGAGCTCGACGCCTGTGAGCGTCGCCGCGGCTGAGCGGAAGGATTTGAACCCGAGCGCCGGCCGCGCCACTCGCTTGATCGCTCGGTGGTCCTGTTCGACGATGTTGTTCAGATATTTCCCTCGCCGGATCTCGATGCCCGCCTCGTGCTGCGCGTTGTTACTCTCAATCGCCGCGGTGTTGGCGCCGCTCTTGTCGATCGTGATCTTCTTCGGCGCGCCGGTTTGACCGATCGCTCGGCGCAGGAACCGCAACGCCGCTTTGCGATCCCGCTTTGTCGTCAGGCGGAAGTCCACCGTGGCGCCGGCTTTGTCGACGGCCCGATAGAGATATTTCCAGGAGCCCTTGATCTTCACATAGGTCTCATCCAGCCGCCAGCTGGAGCCGACGGGCCGCTTGCGGGAACGGAACTGACGGTCCAGCGCGGGCGCGTATTTGACGACCCAGCGATTGAGCGTCGAATGGTCGACCTCGACCCCGCGCTCTTCCATCATCTCCTCGAGTTGCCGGTAGCTGATCGGGTAGGCGACATACCAGCGCACGCCCCACAGGATCACGTCACGTTCAAAATGGCTGCCTTTGAACTCGATCATTGTGCTATTCCGCCCGCCCTGCTCCCAACCAGCATAACCCAGGCCGATCCCGCAATAAAAAACGTTTGCGACAGAACCCGCGCGCGCGCCGATGCGCGGATGTAGTGACGGGGGCGTCTTTGCTATGGCATTTAAGCCTATTTCAGCCGCCTGTGGCGCGGCGTCCTTGTAGGAAGTGCTGAGGAAAATCGGAAAACGCGTTGGCTGAAATATGCGGACATGACTCTCCTGCGGTCGACAAGGAACGCAAGGCCGCGCAGATTAGCGGGGTTATCTTAGGTGTCTGATTTCCCCGCTTACTTTCCTTCCGCGTAACTAACGGCCTCGGCCACACTTAGGTCGAGAAGCGGCTCCTCCCCGCTGATCGTCACAGCAAGAGAGCGGTCACCCTCGCCAGCCTTAATTACCACACACGCGTCGGCTGAGGCGTCAGTCCCTTGCCAATAGCAGATCCAAACCCAGCGGGCATAATAGGGGTCCCAGCGCCAGCAGTAGCCAATGCCGTAAGGCCACCACCGACCGTGCCAATATCGGCCTCGCCTATGCCAGCCGGGACGGCTCCAACGGCGGCATGAAAAGGAGCTGGCCCGCCCGACGTTGCCGTATCATGCGCCGCCCTTTTTCTTTCGGGCCGGTTAACACCAAAAAAGGTCGTCACGAATCGCGTGAGAGGCAGGCTGACATGGTGCGTGCAAAGTGATTTGCGCCTGACGTTCATCAACTCATCGTCGAAGTTACCGTTACCGGCGACGAAGCGTGTCCGCTTGGTTGCTTCGACGCACTGATGGGTCGCAGTCGATTTGTGATTGACGAAAGCGGATTCTAGGTTCAGCTGGGGTGCGACACGGTTAGGTAAGACAGCCGGCTGCGGTAATTTGAACCGCAACCGGAGATATGAAAGTGACCAAAGAAGAGAAGGTTAGCGCCAGGGGCCAGCGTTTTTCCGTTCAGCGCAAGATGGCGGTTGTGGCCCGCCTCCTGCGCGGAGAGCCGTTGGAACTGGTGGCTCGCGAGACCAATGTCACCATCCAGAAGCTGACCGAATGGCGGGATCGGGCTCTGGCGGGGGCCACCTCAGCTCTGAAGGAGCGCGAGAGGATGACCGCGACGATGAGATCGCCCGGCTGAAGGCCAAGGTGGGCGAGATCACCATGGATAACGAGCTTCTCTACGCCAAGATTGACGTCCTGGAAAACAAACGCCCTTTGGCCCGCCGGAGGCCGAGGAAATGAGCCGAGCTCGTTCTCTGTCTTTCGGTCGCATCTATGGATTGTCGCGCGTGACGCGGGCCTCCGAACCGGCGGATCATATCCGCCGCGAAATCCAGGCCTCTGAATTCCATGGCTAGGGCTACGGGAAGATATGGGCGCGGCTCCGGTTTTCTGGCGTGCGCGCCAGTCCCCGGCGGGTGCGGCGCGTGATGGGCGAACATGGATTGCTTGCGCCGCATCGGGCGGTGTCGGCGTCGGCCAAGACGCATGACGGCACGATCATCACCGATCGCGTCAATGAAATGTGGGGAACCGACATGACGCAAACGGTTACGACCGACGAAGGCAAGGCCTATGTGTTCGTCGCCGTCGAACACGCCAACTCGGAGGTCGTCGGCGTTCACGCCGCAAAATCAGCCAATAGGTTCGAGGCGCTGGAGCCGGTTCGGCAGGGCGTGAAACGCTGCTTCGGCGCGATCGCTCCAAAAACTGCCTGCGGATTGAGACTGCGTCACGATCACGGGTCCAATTACATGTCGGAAGATTTTCAGATGCCTGGGAATTGAAGCCTCGCCCTCTTTCGTGCGCGAGCCCGAGGGCAATGGCGTCGCCGAGCGCTTCATCCATACGCTGAAGGAGAACCTGCTGTGGGTCAGGGCGTTCCACACGATCGAGGACTCCTGTTGGCCCTCTTGGAATTCGCCGAACGTTAAAACAAAACCTGGCTCGTCGCCCGGCATGGCTACAAAACGCCGGATCAGGTAAGAACCGAACACCTTTCAGTTGCCGAGGGAAACATCGCACAGCTACCCTTGGCCGCCTGAATAGCCGCCGTCGGTTGTCTCAAAACCGGGTCGAAGTACAGATTCTAGGTTCAGCATTTCATTCTATCGCGATCGTAAGGGCGGCTAGCCCTGTGATCAAGCTGGACCTCGAGTATCGGCGCGACAAACCGGAGTTAGTCCTTTTTAAGAAAAGGAGGGCACATGCAAGACAGCATGACGCCACGGGGTATTGTAGCGCGACCTGCCAGGTCGCGGGCGTCTTGAACTTCAAGACTGACATTCCAGACGCACCAAAGTCGATCATATTGCTCAGACCAGGACCAGGTTACGCAAAGACCCCGCGCGGCGCGTTCCTGCCAATAGTTAGATGTTCGCTCTGCACTTCGCAAGGCGAGGTGTATTGGCCTCGTGAGCGTTACCACGCTCCGGGGCTTTCGCATGTCAAATGAAGGAGACTACCGCGACCATTGTCGCTATCGCTGCAATTCGAGACATCTGTTCAGTCTGGCCCCCCTAAATGTTCGACTGCTCGGCGAGCTCTAGCACTTAGCTCGTCGCTGTCTAGCCTTACTCAACGCGTCCGCGCCCGACTTCAGCTATGTCACACTGGAACATTCCTGCGCCGCTTTGGCTCGTTGCCGCCTTTGCTTCAATGGTGGCGTCGCAAATCGTTCGCCTGGGACAGGCTGATCCGTCGGCTTGGGTCTTATCGGAACTCCTCCGAATACGGTTTTTGGAGGTCGCATTCTGGACTGTGGGCATCGCCCTCGCTGACCACTACTTGGGTGGTTGGATCCGGCGGACAATCAATAGCGTGTTACCAGCATTTCCGCGCTCTTTTCCGAAAGTTAGGGGCTGAAAAGGGATTCCTGCTGCAACAGAGCGTCAGGAAGAACCAATTAGCTGCGCAACGCGCACGAACCGGCGCATTCTTACAATTTCATGCAATGTGACAGCGGCCATGGCCATGATGCATGAAGAGATGCATGAGGGGGCAAGCGATTACGACTAAGAATGGCAGGGCGTCGAGGATGTGCTGCCAAAGCCAAAAGATGAGGAAGGCAGCGGCTAAGGCATAGAGAGCATCGGAGCCTTTGTCATTTGAAACCTCCCAAGTTATCGCTAGCCCCCGAAAAATTTCGGCATAAGCGTCCCGGGCTCTACAACATTGCCGCGCCCCATTGCTTCCAAAATAGCTCGCATCGGCGACGATATAGATCTTCTCGGCGCCCAAATTTTCCCCCGCGGCTGCGGCCGTCTGTTGCATATCCAGCACGTCGTTGGTCACTCGCCGACGATCCTACAACGCCCACCCGAAGGAATCCTTTCAGCGCCGACCTTTCTCACGGACCGCTTGATTTTTGTAGACAGAAGATCGCGACCGGAGAAGAGTACAAAAACCAAACAAACTACGTTACAAGTTCGAGATGCCGAGCAAACATCCGCACCACAAGCATGACCACACCCACGCGCCGAATAGCTTTGGCGTCGCGTTCGCGGTCGGGACGGCCCTCAATCTCGGGCTCGTTCTGACGGAATTGTCGTTTGGGTTCCTGTCGAATTCGCTCGCTCTTATTTCGGATGGCGTGCACAATTTTTCGGATGTTCTCGGCCTGCTCTTAGCTTGGGGAGGGTCGTGGCTGACGACGCGGCAGCCAAGCGCTTCGCATACTTACGGCTATCGGCGGGCTTCCATCTTGGCTGCCCTCGGCAATGCGGCATTGCTCCTCGTCGCCACGGGCGGCTTGTTCGTTGAAGCCGCGCAAAGGCTCACCAATGCCCAGCCGGTCGCAAGCGGTACGGTGCTATGGGTGGCATCGGCTGCAATCGTCATCAACACAGCGACGGCTCTGCTTTTTCTACGCCGGCGCGCGCATGATCTGAATATAAAAAGCGCGTTCCTTCACATGGCGGGGGACGCTGCCGTGTCGCTCGGCGTGGTGGTCGCAGCGCTCGTCATTGGTCAAACCGGGTGGTTGTGGCTCGATCCAGCCACCAGCATCGCGGTCGCCGTTGTAATCCTCTGGAGCGGCTGGGGCCTTATGCGCGACACGCTCAATCTCGCGCTCGACGCCGTTCCATCAGGAATCGATTCTTCGACAGTGGAAAATTATTTGACGAGATTGCCCGGCGTCACCGAAGTTCATGACCTCCATATTTGGGGGATGAGCACGACCGAAACTGCTCTAACTGCGCATCTTGTGTGCCCATGCGTCGAATTGAACGACCAGCTTTTAGCAGAAATAGCTCACGAGCTGGAACATCGCTTTTGCATTCAGCACGCGACAATCCAGATCGAAACCGGCGCGATGGAATGCCGTCTCGCGCCCGCCCATGTCTTATGAGGGGACTGCCCTCTTTAGTCGCCCGGACTCCTGCGCGCCAGCACCACTAAGAGAAGCGCGAGGCTACCGAGGGGGGCACAGGCGACCCAGCGGCATGGCCAACCTTGTCCCAGAGGAGTCCTGTGACGATGCTGGCAATAAGTTGCAGGAGGCCACGGTCGTGCTGAATCAGCCGATACCTCCGGCCCGCAGATGCTCAGGGACAAAGGTCGGACGCGAACGCCTTTACAACGGAGCGGAAAATTCCCTCGTATAGCCCCTAGAACACATACGATGTATCGGGCCGTCGACAAGGGCGGCGCCACTTCCTGCTGGCGGCCAATCGGGATCGCAAAGCGGCGCTTCCCTTCCCGCTAAGGGCGATCGGTCAAAACGGCACGCCGAAGAGGATCACGAACGATAAGGTTGGCGGTCGAATAATCTCAATTGGGGTTCCGATAAGGAACAGAGACTTCAACGGAGAGCCCGCCTAGGTCGCTACGTCCGAGCCAAATCATTCCGCCGTAGGCCTCAACAAGCTCGCGTCCGATTTACAGACCGAGTGGCAAAGCCCCGTTTTTCGCCACCCATGCCGGAGGAAAGGCCGAATCGCCGTCCTGCATCTCCTGCCATACCACCAATCATTCCGGCCCGGGCAAGACGCGCGCGGGTAAAATGATTGAGCCGATGGCGGCTTCCGCCGCGCCCAATCGCTTCACCGATCGGGCGGAGGTGGAGAAATGGTTCAAGAGAAATTGTTCGGACGTTCTCTGTCGGGAATGTTCCGCTCAGGAGAAATCCGACATCCTCGCGTTCCTGCTTTCCATCTGATCTGAGGAGATCACTAATGGGCCACTATGTGAATTCCGGAACGATCGCCGTCGTAGCCGCGTTGTCTGGCGTTGCTTTCGGCGCACAGTCGCTAATGGCCGATGGGTTGAGCCTTACCCCAGTGCGAGACAAGACCGTCGCCAAGGAATGCGCGGCCTGCCATATGCTGTATCCGCCCGCACTTCTACCCGCCCGCTCGTGGTCCTCGATCGTCGCCAATCTTAACAACCATTTTGGCGAGAACGCTTCGCTCGACGACAAAAGCGATTGCCGACTACCTTGTCGGCAATGCCGCTGACACGGGAGGCATCGGTGCGAAATTGCTTCGCGACCTCAATCCAGAGGTCACGCCGGCGCGTATCACCGACCTACCGTGGTGGAAACGCAAACATGAAAAGAGAAACCGGGTTGGTCCGGCTGCTCTTGCGGAGAATGGCGCAAAATTTAAAGGCGACTGCAAAGCTTGCCACAAGGGCGCCGAACAAGGCTCGTTCGACGATGATTGAGAAAAAATTAGTGATTTGCCGAAGGGCGCAGAGCGAGCCTGTCATGGACAGACCGATGAGGCCTTGGCTCGACGAGCGTTTCTTGCCGTTGCCCTGGCCGAATCGCATCCGCGGCAGGTAGCCTTCGAACCAGCGGGCTATGGAGTGCGCCTCGCGCGTGATCCTGTAATTTTGGGTATCCTCGATATCAGCTCGTCGGCCCGCTCGACGTAGCCCGGCTCAACGTCAGCAGGGACTCCGAATTCGCGCTCCACCGGCACGGTTCGACCCGAGCCATTCCGCGCGAGCCGGTCAAGAGCGCGGGAAAAGAATGACTCCGAAGGCAGAGACCGGAATGGACCTGGTCCCTGACTAATTGATGCGCTCGCCAGGCGCCGCTGGAAAAATGGGAAATGGAGGCGAGATGTTGCGCTCTATATATCTTTCTGCCGATTGATCGCAATTCGGACTGTCGCCTTCATCCCCGGGACAAGCAAAGCCTCCGGATTTGGCGCGCTGACGACGACGTTGTAGGGCCTATTGCCCAGCGTCGTCTGCGACAATTCAAGGACACTTTTAACCGTCCCCTGAAAAATGCGGTTCGGCAGGTGGTTGACCGTGACGGAGACCGGGTCCCCAATCTTGATCTCGCTGGCGTCATTCTCATCAAATTGAGCCTTGAGCTCCGCATTTGCTAAGGCGATGAGAAACAGCGGGGCGTCAACTGAGCCCGCCGTTACTCTCATGCCGATTTCGGTGGATCGGGAAATTACCGTGCCGTCAACCGGAGAAACGATATTCGTTTTTTCGCGCTCGATTTCGGCGGCGTTCAGCTCCGATTGAAGTTGGGCGATTAGATCCTCGTCACGTTTAGCTTTCGCCAGCGCTCGTTTATAGGCGCCTTCGTAACCAACCAACGTGCGGCGTGTTGCGGCGCGGCGTTGCGCGAGCGCCTGATTGCGCTCGAGCGCCGATTTCGCGCGCGTAAGTTCTGCCGCGTCCGTTTCAAATTTCGCTCTTGCCGCCGCAAGATTCGCTCTTGCGCGCTCCACAACAGCTTGGTAGGGCTGCGGATCAATTTTCGCGCATAGCTGACCGGCGACAACTCTCACACCGACATCGCAATAGAGAGTTTCGATTATGCCTGGCGCAGCCGCCACAACTGGAGACGCACTTTCTGTGCTGACAGCGCCAATCGCCGTAAGGCTACGGGTTACCAATCCACGCGCTTCGTTTTCAGCGGATTGGATACCGGGTGCTTGCCGCCAGGACCAATAAAACCATCCTCCGATAACCATCATGATGGCGAACACGCCGATCGCTGAGCCTCTTACCAAATCCAAGCCGCGCCCAGTCGTCTCTACGTCTCCGTTCTTTCGAGCAAAGATCGTCGATTCAGTTCGATCAAAATCACTTTCGTCCCGGTCCAAGGCGAATCCCAGACGGTCCGTCCTCTCCCCGTCAAAAAGGGACTCAAGAAATTTAACAGTTTCCAGTGCGAGCAGAGGCATGAGGGCGACCGTCAACAATTTGACCGTGTCTTTGAATGGAATCGGCGCTGTCTTGAGGAGGTCTGCAAGAAAGTGGTTTTGCTGTATCGAGATCTGCATGGAGATCGATACGACGATTACGATCAGAAGGGCGATGTTTGAAAACAAGCTCTGGCGCCAGATTGGCGTTCGGCTCCGCACGCCCAGGGAAGTGAAAAGCTGGGCAAAGATCATCGCCATAAAAGCGTAGGTGCGGGCAATTTCTAAATCCGCGGAATAGAGACCGTAGGCATAAGCGGCGAATGACACGCCGGCCGTCGGCGCCGCGACAAGCAACATCGTCCAAAGAAATTCTTCATCGGCGATTTCCTTGTTCCGCTCACGCGGATGCTTGCTCATAACCGAGGCGTCGACCCGATCCGCAGCAAGGCATAACGCCGGCGGACCATCCGTAATAAGGTTGATCCACAGCAAATGAATTGGGAGGAGCGGCGCAGGCAAGCCAATGATGATGCAGATCGTCATCAAAAGCAGTTCGCCGGAATTGCAGGCTAGAAGATATAAAAGCGTCTTTCGGATGTTTTCATAGATCCCGCGACCCTCTTCTATGGCCGCGACTATGGTCGCAAAGTTGTCGTCGGTAATGACCATGTCGGAGGCTTGCTTCGTCACCTCCGTGCCGGCTCGCCCCATCGCGACGCCAATATCGGCCCCTTTTATTGCGGGCGCGTCGTTTACGCCGTCCCCCGTCATGGCGACGACTGCCTTATTCGCTTGCCACGCTTTAATGATCCTTAGCTTATGCTCGGCGCTCACCCGGGCATAGATTGCGGTATTCGGCGCTTCTTTCGCGAGGCCCTCGTCCGTCAACTTGTCCAGCTCGACGCCGGACAAAACGCGGCCTTCGGCATCCAGCCCGAGGTCACGGCCAATGGCGGTCGCGGTGTGGGGATGGTCACCGGTAATGACCACGACGCGAACGCCTGCGCTTCGGCACTTGGCGATGGCGTCCTTCGCCTCCGGTCTCGGCGGGTCGAATAGCCCGGACAGCCCGACGAATACGAGATCACCTTCGACCGTCGGCGACCCAGATGGATCGAGGGTGATGGCATCGAAATCCCGAAACGCCGATCCGAGGACGCGCAAGGCGCCACCCGCAAATTCAGCGTTCCGGCGCGCGATCTCCTCCCGGTCGGAAGCCGTTATCTGACGCACGCCTGACTCGCCAAAAATGTGCGAGCAACGTTCGAGCAAAAGTTCAGGCGCGCCATTCGTTAAGACGCGCAGCCGCCCCTCGGGCAGGCGACGGACAACCGAGTGGAGTTTGCGGTCCGAGTCAAATGGGATCTCGAAAATTTTCGGCTGCTCTTGTTCCAGGCTGTCTCTGTCGGCCCCCGCTTTTCGCCCAGCCGAGAGGAGCGCGCCTTCCGTTGGATCGCCGATTACCTTCCAGGCGTCGTTCTCTCGCTCTAAACTAGCGCTATTGCACCCGACGAGAATCTCACCGAGGAGTCTCAAACCACCGAAACCGGGATCAATAGCCTTACCTTCAAAGCGGATATCGCCTTCGGGGCCATAGCCCTCACCCGTGACTTCATAAGTCCGCCCGGCAACAAATAGACGCCGCACGGTCATTTGTCCGACCGTGAGAGTCCCCGTCTTGTCGGTACAGATTACATTCGTCGACCCGAGTGTTTCGACAGACGCAAGTCTTCGAACCAAAGCGCCACGTCGCGACATCTGCATCACGCCTAGGGAAAGCGCCGCAGTGACGACAGCCGGCAAACTCTCAGGTATCGCCGCAACAGCGAGGCTGACCGACGTCATGAAGAGTTCAAGCGCATCCCCGCCCCGCCAAACTCCCAGTCCGAACAGCAGCGAGACGATCGCGAGTGTGGCCCAGAGCAGGACGCGCCCGAAAACTTCCAACCTCTGCTGAATTGGGGTTCCGGCATCCTCGCCCGCTTCGCCAAGGAGAGAGGCAATAGCGCCGAACTCAGTCTGCATCGCGGTAGCGACCACAACCGCTTGACCGGAGCCAGTCGCAATGCTGGTCCCCATGAAAACCATGTTTTTGCGGTCGCCGATTGGAAGGTCGGTTTGATCTAATGTTTCGGCGCTCTTGGCGACGGCTTCCGATTCCCCTGTCAAGGCGGACTCGACGCAAGCGAGCGACGCTGCGTTCAGCAGTCGCGCATCGGCGGCGACGAGGTCGCCCGCTTCTAGCTCCAAAATATCGCCTGGAACAACCTCCGCAGAGGCGATGGTCGTCAACGCGCCGTCGCGCCATACTTTCGCGCGAGGAGCGGTCATCCGCGTTAATGCTAAAATCGACTTTTCGGCGCTGAACTCCTGATAAAATCCGACAAAGGCGTTCAGGAACACGATGGCCAAGATGATGATCGCGTCCATTTCGTCGCCGAGGAACCCGGATAAGACGGCGGCAGCGATCAAGATCCAAATGAGAATGCTGCCAAATTGGGCGAAAAAGATCGCCCATGCCCGAATTGGTTTGGTTTCTTTCAGAGTGTTGGGCCCGTGAGCGGCGAGCAGTTCTAACGCTCTCGCCGTCGATAGACCCATCGCCGAAACGCCGAGCTGGTCAAAAACCTCGTTGATTGACGCGCAATGCCATAGTTTTCTTGCCGGGGGCGTAGGTGGAACGCCATCGATCGTTTCCATCGTCTCGTCACGCGTGCGCCATAAACTAAGAAGCGCGATCGTTACCGTCGCAGCAACCGGTCCAAGGATGAGCCCGGGCGCACCGAAGAGGTTGAGACCGCCAACCAATGAGATGAAGGTCGTGAACGTATGGATTTTGAGCCGACCGCTCATCAGTAGGGGGCGAAGGAAATTGTCCACCGTGCCGACGACCAGAGCGCCCCATGAGGCCAGAATAATCGCCTTGGTCCAATGTCCGTCGAGCGCCAGAACGATCGCCGCTGGAATCCAGACGACAAAAGCGCCAAGGATTGGCACGATTGACAAAATCCCCATGACCAAGCCCCAAAGCAACGGAGTTGGCAGGTTCAGCCACCAAAACATCAGTCCACCCAAAGCGCCTTGTACGGCGGAAACGACGACGGTTCCGTATATGATTGCGTAAACCGTATCCGCGACGCGAGTTTTGATGAGGTTCGTCTCAGATCCAGCTAGCGGCGAAATGCGCTTCATCATCAACAGCGCAACGCGCCCATCGCGAAGCAAATAGAAAAGAGCATAGAAAGTAATGAGGGCGCCAATGAGCTCAGCGGTTGACTTCCGAACAAATGCGGCGCCCATGTTCGTGAGCCAAGACGCGACCTGGCCAACAATCGCTCGGAGGTCAATCTCCTCCGCAATCCAGTGGCTGAGTGTAGCGGCCCAGGGGCGCCTCTCGATTATCTGTCGCCAATCACTCGACGCAATCTGACGTTGAATGTAATCCGCATTAACTGCCGCCTCGCTAACAAGTCTCTCGGCGACGAAGAACATCGGCGCCACGACGATCAGCGCGACAATTAGCACAGAAGCGGCGGCCGCGAGATTTGGGCTTTTCAGCCTCTCTTCGATCGCTTTGTGAGCAGGCGCGAACAGAATCGCCAGCGTCAACGCCCAGGTGAACGTCGATAAGAACGGCGCCCACACAAGGGAACAAATATAAATCCCGCCGAAAGTGGCGGCCAGCCGGGCGAAGGCATGAACCCGGGCTCTCGACCAATAGTCGCCCCCAGTCGGCGCGGGATCCCGATCCGGCCTCCCCATTTTTCAGCCCTTCGCCAATGGCCCTGAAGATAGGTGTGTTACCACATGACTTAGCAAGCGAACCTCCTGCTCGTGGGGTGATCGAGGCCTCCGCACTCCGAACCGGACTGCCAACCATTGAAAACCTTCAGCTCGGCATTGGTCACGCACGCCGCGACATTCCTCAATCCGGTCGGCTCGTCTTATAGCCGTGCTTCTCCGCCCAGCGCGACAACCATCGTTTGCGTGCGTCTTCACTCATTCCTGCCAAATTCTTCGCTCGCTGCACGGGAGAATGGCTCGGGCATTTTTCGGGGTCGCCCTGAAGACAAAATTCGACAATCATATTCGGGATCGAGTCGTCCGCGTTCTCAAACCAATTAAACGTGTAACCATCGGGGGTAGAACTCCTTCTTACGCCGGTCCACGAATGCGGAATGGGCCCTGCAATCCATGCTGAGTAGTTCTTTGCCTGGAATTTTGCTGTTTCCGCTGGAAGGTCAACTGCTTGATACCAGCCACTTGCCTCTGCTGCGGCAGCAAACACAAGCTCCGTTTTCTGGCCGTGTATTTTACATATTTCGATATACCCTGCCTCTGGACCGCGAAGAAAAAACATCACTCGGGCGGTTTTGCCGGCTGCTACTTCAACCGATTGATCCTCACCGATGATGTCTCGACAAACTTCGGCGGCTTTTACCGAAGGGGCAACGGCGGACAATAGGAGGCAAAAGACAAGCTTTAGCTGATGCATCCGCGCCTCCTTCGAGCACTGCCGCAGGCCTGCAGGCTCGATCCGACTTCGCCTTCCTTGCTGCTATCCTAACTGCTGTGGTGCGAAAGTCCGAGGGGATACGGCTCCTCCGGTTCGCGCTTAGGGGCTAGATCAGCGATTGATTATAATCGGCGCGCTAGCTCGGCCTAAGCTGGACGCGTGAGCCCTCTGTCAAATTGCTTGGGGGGAAGATTATGACCTGTTCCCCTGGGTGTAATCCCGATCTGACTGCCCCGAGTCGACCTGAGCGGACGATCAAATCGACTCGCTTTTCGCGTGTGACGCCGTTTTCCACGGTGAAAACCGCCCATCCGCTTTCGCGTCGAAACAACGCTCCGACAGGAATGATAACCACCTGGGGAAGTGTCTGGGTCTCAATGCGAACATCGACCCGAAACCCGTCCCCCAAAGAGGACCATTGCTCGCGGGGAGACGTGATGTCGATAATCACCCAGACACGCTGCTCGTCCACGCCAAGGGCGGACACTTTGGTGAATCCGCCCGGCTCAACGCGTCGAACACGACCACGCAGAGCAGCCGGCCCTCCCCATCGCTCCAGCTCAACGTCGGCGCCAGGCTTCACGTTAACGGCGTCGGTCGTGAGCAAATCAACAATGACTTCCAGGTCGCTGGGATCGCCGATTTCCACCAAAGGCGCACCTACCGTAACGACAGCCTCATTCTCCTGGACGACGCGCAGCACGCGTCCATCAACGGGCGCCGTCACCTTCCACCGCTCGTCGGGGGTTTTGTCGTCATAGCGCCGAAGCAGGGTGCGCGCGAGCTCGACATCGTGTTCGGTTGCGTGTTTGCGCAACTCCGCCGCTTTGAATTCGCGCTCGCTCGTTTGCAGGTTGAGCTCCTCCCGTTCCCTCCGCTGAGCGGTCGCGGAACCGCGTTGCTCGAGAATCCGAACGCGCTGCACATCTGTTTTGGCCTGATCCAGTATGGCCCGCGCCCGATCCAAACGAGCGGACGCCTCTTGGAGCGCCGCCTCCGCGGCGCCCAGCTTTTCCTGCGCCTCGCGCCGCGACCTCGGATCGAGAATGCTTGGCTGCGCCGGAACAATCCATGCGAGGACGCTGTCTGCCTTAATTTCGTCCCCGGCTTTGACTGCGATCCGCAACAGACGGCCAGAAAGAGGCGCGGACACTATATAACGATCGCGGACTCGGGTCTTGCCGTCCTCCTCGACAGTCGCCCGGAATGTCCCTTCGGCTACAGTCGCAATCTCAACAATGGCAGGCGTCGGACGAAACGCCCAATACAGGGTTCCAAAGGCTCCAAGACCAAGGACTGCGCCGATCAGCACGCGCCATGCATTGTTCATTTCATTCTCGCGTCTTCAAAACCGTCGTGAGGTCTAGCCGATCAATCCGCCGCCACACGAGCAACGCGCTTGCCGCGCCTGCGCCGAACACAATAAGCGTCGCGGAGGCGAAGGTGGCGTTGCTGATGACAGGCGGAATGCTAAAGCTCTCATTGCTGCGCGCGGCAAGAATGACCGTCACGATATATTGCGAGAGCACGAGGCCCAAGGGGATGGATGTTGCGATTTGCACGCCGAGCTCCGCCAAAAGAATCCTCGACACTTCCCCGCGCGTAAAGCCCAGGATGCAGAGACTCGCCAGCTCCCATGCGTGCTCCTGCAGGGCGATGCGAGCGCTGTTATAGACGATCGCCACGCTGATGATTACGCCAAAGGCCGTCAGTACGACGGCGGCAAGAACGACAAGCCCGCCGATTTTTTCATCGAAGATGCGCAACCACGCCGATTTGACCGATGTCGTCATCACGTGCGGACGTTCCGCGAGTCGTCGCCAAATCGAATTCGATTGCGTTGGATCGACGCTCATGACGACTTGGTTGACCACCCGTCCTTCGTGAAGCAAGCGGTTGAGTGCGCCAATTTCCACGTAAGCGTTGTAACCGAGGGCCTCGTCGACGATGGCAGCGACTGGTAACTGGAACACGTCCCGGCGACCTTCGAGGCATTCTACGACAACGACCGACCCCCTCGCGACATGCAACCTATCGGCAAGACCGCGAGTCAACAGCAGTCCTTCTGGGGGGGCTGCATGGACCCTCAGACGCTCGTCCCGGGGCGCGCGCAAGACCGCGTCGGCGTCCAGGCCAGTGAGCGTCATGCGATAATTAAGGTGGCCGGCCGAAAGCCGCACAGGAACGACACGCAACCCCTCTGCCGCCCAAACCCCCGACAAATGCGCAATCTCACGGACAGCCCGATCAGAGACGGGTTCATCAATCGTGACGGTCCCATCAGCGCGCTCGACGAATCGAAACTGGACGTCGACCATGTAGGCGAGAGCGTCCCACCAGAACAGACCCATGACAACCATCGGCAATGCGAGCGCTAGACCGAGGACGGTCAATGCGGATTTCACAGGTCGGCCGAGGATCGCGCGCCAGACCATCTTCGTGCCGGGGCCCCATCTCCTTAGAATTGGTTCGTCGACAAAGCGAAATGCGACGCCCGCAGGCGTCTCCGGGCGCATTCCCTCCGCCGGGGTCAACCTTAGCACCCGCCGTACCGCCAGCGCCGCGCCGCTCAAGGCCGAAGCGAGACTTGCCAATGTCGCCAGGACAGGGAGCCAGGTCGGTACGACATAAACGAGGTCCGGAAAGCGGAAAAACGGTCGGTAATTGGCCACCATTCCCTGCCCGTAACGAATCCCCATGAAGACGCCTGCGAGGGAACCGGCGAGAGCGATTGTTCCGACAAATTTTGCATAGTGCATGGCGATCGGGACGGAAGGGAAGCCGAGCGCCTTTAAAGCCGCGATCTGCTCGCGCTGTGCCTCGATTAGACGTGTCAGCACGATATTGAGCAGAAACGCTCCAATCGAAAAAAAGATGAGTGGCGCCGTCAAGGCCAGCGTTCGCTGCTCAGCGAGTTCGTCGGAGAGAAAGCGATGTGAGGGCTGATCGCGCCGCCCGAAGGCGCCAACCGCTCCATAAGGCGCCAAGATTCTATCGATCTCGGCGATCACCTGAGCCTCCATCGCCTCGGGAGCGAGCGACAACGTGAGTGAATTGAACGCGCCTTCCATGTTGAAAGCAGCAGCGACCGCCCTTTCTGCGACCCACATGACTACAAAGGTGCGATCGTCTGGGAGCGGCTTGCCAGGGGTCGCCGCATAGACGAACTCGGGAGAATTTGCGATCCCGACGATGCGGAATTTCTGCGCATGTCCGTTTAGAACGACGTCTATGGCGTCTCCAGGTCTAACGTTCCAGCTCTCCGCAAAAGCCGCGTTGATGACCGCCTCGTCCCGCTGAGCCGGATCGACGGAACGCCCGATCGAAATCGTGAGGCCGTTCAATTCCGATTGCCCTGCGTCGGGGAGCGAGATCATCCGCCCGGACACTGCCGTTTCCGATTGCGGCCAGTCGACCCGGACCTCTTTAACAACACGCGCTTCGACGATGCCGACCCCGGGAATTTCGCTGATCCTACCCGCCAAATTGCGCGGGGCGCGCTTCACATCGGCCCAAAGCACTGCGAAGCGATTCGTCTGATAATAATTCTCCGCTGTTGTGACGAGAGAAACATAGGCGCTGACCGATCCGACCAGGACCGTGACGCCAGCGGCGACAAGAAGCGCAATCGTCACCACCTGTCCACGTAGGTTCCAAAGGTCACGGAGAACCTTTCGATCGAGCATGCTCACCAGCTCAAATCCTTTGGCTCGATCTTGCGACGATTGTGTTCGACAGCGCTAATGCGGCCTTGGCTGAGACGCAGGACTCTGTCGGCCATTCCCCCTATAGAACTGTTATGTGTAATGACGATCGTCGTTGACCTGATCTCTACATTCGCGCGGGCGATCGCCGCAAGGACCATTTTGCCGGTTTCAAGATCGAGGGCACCTGTCGGTTCGTCGCATAGAAGCGCATCCGGTCGTTTAACAATCGCACGCGCGACAGCGACGCGCTGCTGCTCTCCGCCCGAAAGCTGCGACGGGAAATGGTCAAGCCTTTCAGAGAGCCCGACGAGATCCAGCGCAACTTCCGGCCTTATTGGATTTAAGGCGATCTCCGCGACGAGCTGGACATTTTCCAATACAGTGAGGCTGGGTATCAGATTGTAAAATTGAAATACGAACCCGACATGTTCGCGTCGATAGCGTGTGAGCTCCGCTTCGCTCGCCCCCGTCAGTACGTGTTCCCTCCAAGCAGCATTTCCCGAGGTCGGCGTATCGAGCCCGCCGAGAATATTGAGCAATGTCGACTTTCCAGATCCCGAGGGCCCCAGTAGAACGACAAACTCGCCCTCGTAGATGTCGAGATCCAGATTGCGTAGCGCATAGATTACGCGCTCGCCCGAGACGTAACTCTTGCATAGGCCCCGCGCGAGGAAAACGGCAGGGCGCGTTATCGCGGGCTGATCCATCGAGCAAACCCAACTTAGCGCCGACGAACTTCAGCCGGCCGTGGCGCCTGTTTGATTATCGCCGCCTCCTAAATGGCGCGCAAGAACGCTCCGTCCCAGGCGACGGCTATGCTGTCGCCGTTTTTGACTGACGGCGTCATCGGCAGATTGGGACGGAGACTTATGTCGTCGTCGGGCGGCGGGAGCGGCCTGACTCCGAGGCGTCATCCGGATCGTCGTCGACATACCCGGCGCGAGCCGCAGATCCGGATTTGCCGCGGTGACGACGACGTCATATTTCCCGGAGGGTTCCGTCGCCCTCGGGTCAATGGAAATCTGCGTTACCTGGCCTTCGAACCGATAGTCGGGCTCCCGCTCGACGCTGAACGACACCGCGTCGCCGACTCGCAGTGCGGTGGCAACTCGTACATCGACGCTAACTCTGATTTTCACGATGCGAGGATCGGCGACGACGCGAAACAGAGGATGGCCGGCCACAACCGTTTGGCCGGTCCGGACGTCTCGCGCGACCACGGTCCCCTCAATTGGCGAAAGGATGGATGTGCGCTCGAGATCGCCTCGCGCCGAACTGAGCGCCGCTTCGATCAGGGCGACGGAGGCTTCTGCACGTACGACGTCCGCCTGCCTTTGCTCCAATAGTTTTTGCGAGGCCGTCAGCGCGCCGGAGGCGATAGCTTTGCGGTTAGAGAGATTCTGGGCTCGCTCATAGGTCGCTTGCGCGCGAGCAAATTGGGCTTTGGCCTTCGTGAGCCGGCCATTGGCGAGAGTCAGATCGGCATTGCTGCGTTCGACAATGAGACGGTACGGGCGGGAGTCGATTTCCGCGCAAACCTGCCCAGCCTTCACAATGGAACCGATGTCGCAAGAAACCGCCGCGATGACCCCAGAGACGCTAGCTGTGATCGGCATCTCCGTCTCGCCGCTGACAACGCCCACGGTCTTAATCTCGCTCAATTCGCGTTCCGCCAAGGGCGCCCCAGGGCGAAAGCGAGCAAAAAAGTCGCCGCCCCAATAAGCGCCGCCGGCCACCAGAGCAAGGAGGATCAGCGCGCCCGCGAGCATCGGCCAACGTCCTCTGCCTTCGGACGCGCTTTCGAGCGCATGTTCAAATGCCGCAGCTCCACGTCCGGAATGCATCCTCGGCGTCCCATCGCGCGGCGCACTCGCCTCAAGGCCCAGCCGGGCCGCAGCGTGCTCATAAATGTCTTCTTCCTGCGCGTTGTGTATATGCACCAGAGATTCGATGGACTCAATGATACGCTGGGCGTCGCGTATGAGATAGGGTTCAGCCTCATTCGGCCGCAGCCCGTCCGACAAGCGCCCCAACAGCCTGGCCTGATGCAAGATTTCACGATGGGCGCGGCTCATGGCGCTCAACCCATGGCTGTCGTTGAGATACTTCGATACGCGCGGATAGATCGTCTCTTCGTCCTCGCGTTCGTGTCCGACGATGACCGTCTCCACAATCCGATTGGCCTCGAGAACATGTTCGACCGCCTCGGCCGCCTCTGCGCCATCCAGCGCGTCTGCGATTTGACGTAGGCGCTCAAGGCTAATCTCTATCCTTTCGTGATCCTCGCGAAGAACGGTCGCTGCTGCTTCCGACATCGGAGGCTGATCGAAGGCGCCCGGCGGCGCAAGCGCGCGCAGCGCATTCAGAATCACACTGACGTCGATGGCCTCTTGGATGAGTGCTCCAGCGACCGGAGTCACATATCCAAACGCAGCGGCGATCATCGTTATTCCCGACAGGCCCATTCCCGCGATCATGCTTTGCATCGCGATCGCCCGCGTACGCCCGGCGATCGCAACCGCCTCGGCGACGCGATCCAGCCGATCGACCAGAATGACCGCGTCTGCAGCCTCCGAGGAGGCGCTGGCTCCGCGCGCGCCCATGGCCAGGCCAACATTTGCCGCGGCAAGAGCTGGGGCATCGTTGATGCCGTCGCCAACCATCAAGGTTGGAGCGAGCCGTCGCTCCATGACGACCGCGTCGACCTTGTCGGAGGGAACGCGCTCGGCAAGCACCGTGTCGAGATCGAGGGCCGCGCCGATCGTTTCGGCCGGTTCGGCACGATCACCCGTCACCATCACGATCCTGGCGACGCCAGCACGTCGCAGAGCCTGAATGGCTCGCGGCGTTTCGCGGCGTAGCTCGTCGCCGAATAAAAGCACTGCGATCACGCGGCCGTCGACGGCCACGAACACCGTAAGCGCCGAACGCCAGGATGCGCGCCGAGCGGCCCGGCGCGCCCATTCCTCGAGCCGGCCTTCGCCGTGGACGAATTGGAGTGAGCCGACGCTGACTTTGCGCCCCTCTATGACGCCCTCCAATCCGGATCCCAAGGCCTCGCGAACATTATCAGGTGCGTGAAGAGAGAGGCCTTTGCTTTGAGCTGTGGACACGATCGTCGCCGCCAGAACATGGTGCGACGCCTGTTCGAGAGAGGCTGCAAGCCGCAACGCTTCGTCGGGCGCCACGCCAGGAGCGGTCTCAACGGCCACGAGGCGAGCGCCGCCAACCGTCAAGGTTCCGGTCTTGTCGAACATCACGGTATGGATGCGCGCGAGCGTCTCGAGCGGCCCGCCGCCCTTGACCAAGATGCCGCGGCGCGCAGCTTGCGCGGTGCCTCCAATAAAGGCGGCCGGCGCAGCCAGGATCAACGGGCAGGGCGTCGCCGCAACGAGCACCGCCAGCGCTCGGATGGGATCACCCGACAACCACCAAGTGACGCCGGTAATGCAAAGCGTGACGGGCACGAGTAGAAGCGCATAGCGATCCGCCATACGGATAAATGGCGCCTTGGCGGTCTGCGCCGCAGTGACCATCCGAACGATTCCGGCATAAGCGCTGTCGCCCGCTGTCGCGCTGGCGCGCATCTCGAATGTCTCGCCGACATTGATCGTGCCGCTACTCACAGCTTCGCCGACTTGTCGCATCACAGGGAGGGGCTCGCCTGTCAACATGGACTCATCGATCAAGGCGCTGGAGCTAGCGACCTGGCCGTCGATCGGAACGACCTCGCCGGCGCTCACGAGAATCGTGTCCCAAACCGCGACTTGGTCGATCGGCACATCTTCGAGGGCGTCACCGCGCTTTCGATGTGCGACGCGCGGCGCGCGATCGATGAGTGCTTTCAAGTCTCGTTCCGCGCGCCCGACCGCGTAGTCTTCCAGTGCCTGGCCGCTGGCGTACATGACGGCGACGATCACTCCGGCGAGGGTTTCGCCAAGTGCAAGAGCCGCGGCCATCGAAAGGAGCGCCAGCAGATCGACGCCCATTCGGCCGGCGCGCAGGTCACGGACAATCGCAAACAAGAGAACTGTGATAACTGGCGCCGTTCCAGTGATCCAGGCCCAGTGCGCGATCTCGGACCGCGCCGCAAGCGTGGCCACAAGCCCAACTGCGAGCCCGCCCAGCGCGACGACGATCAAGGCGCGCCGTATCGTTCGGTCATTGACCTTCATAGATCTCTCATCGTTCGGGCGTCTATCGCGGATTCCAATGTGGACACAACAAGATGGTAGACAGCATGTTTACTATGCCCGCCTTCGATCGCCGGGAGAAAAATATCAAGTTCAAGATAAAATGACTTTTCACCTACAAGCTCGGCTCCTATGCCGCAGCGCGGAAAGATCATGCCGGCGTCGAGGATCAATCGCACAAACGTTTGAATAATCGCGCCGAAAACTCCCATGTCCCCTTTACGAAAGCGGAAGCGAGCGTGCAGGGGCTCCGGTGTCTTGCCGCTCCGCATCGCCACCCATCGACATCGCCTCAGGGCGATCTCAGATTGCAAATCCGTGGCGCTACCACTCTGAAATGGTGACCAATAGCCCTTCATTACACTCTGTGCGAGTTAACGTGACATCGCCGCCCTCATATAGAGTGTGAGCCCCGGATTATGTGGTCCCGGCCATCCCGTCTCGGGCCCGTAGACAAATGCTCGGACGCCCAGTCGTCAGGAGGCTAGCGTCTCTCCGGCCATGTCGAGACGCGACCTACTCCAATTCTGCCGAGTCTTGCGCCTGCGCCGGGTAGAACATCAGATTCCTTCCCTGACCGCTCATCAACGAAGCTTGAAGCGTAGTGCCTATTCGCGCACGACCAGCACCGAGCATTTCGCATGGCGCACGATCGCAGCGGCGCTAGAGCCCAGAAGATAAGTGGCCATTCCCGGCCGATGCGAACCGACGATTATCAAATCAGCCCCCCAGTCTTCAGCTTCAGCAAGGACCTCAGGATAGACGGCGCCGTAACGCACGACAGTCGAAGGCGTCACAGACGGCCAGGACAGCTTGCCGGCGATTTCTGCAAGTTTCTTCTCGGCGTCTTTTTGCATGTCTTCGTCGAAGCTCGGTGGGAGATAGCCAAGCAAGCTTACGGGTACGAGCGGTTGTACATTGATCAGCCGCAGCTGCGCCCCGCCGTCAGCATTGGCGAGGGCCTGGGCGACGCCAAGCGAGCGTTCGACTATCTCAGGTGCGTCATGATCAATCGGAATGAGGATTTTTTTATACATCGTTGATTCTCTATTATTATAGCTCTGCGCATAGCCCCCCTCAGGCATTGCGGCACTCCTAAGCTGCCTGAATTTTGCCTTCCCGCCAAGCCTGAAGCCAACCAATTGCCTGGTTACGAAATCAAGACCTCTTTCAGAGTGATGAAAGGCCGCAGATAATCCCGAGCCAAATTTGATTGCCGAGGGACACAAGGGCGGGGTCGCCAGCCTCCACCATAGTAAGGGCCTGGCCCCCAACCGCCCCCATAGTAAGAGGGGGCTGTCCGCCAGCAACGTCCCCAATCGTCGCAAACCAAGCCGGCCTTCTCCACGCCCGGCGCGGCGCGGGAAATAGCGCCTTCAGTCGCTACTGGCAGGGCCGATGCGGCGCTCGGCGCCAAGGTAGCCATGGCAGCAGCTAGGGCCGCACCCACCGCGAGTTTGATATGTCCGGTCATTTAATCCTCTCTATAGTCGCTCTGAACATGCGAAAGCGAGCACGGCCACGGCTCCATTTTCTTTCCATGGCTACGCTGCGAAATTTTCTCAATGCGCGATGGAGTCCTTCACACACTTATTGGTGAAGCTGGTCCGCGCCGCTCCATGAAGGTTTTTCTCATTGGCGGCAGTGTCACAAATGCTTTTGGCCGCATCTCTCTCGCACTTCTTTGTGAAGGTATTCAGTGCCGCCCCCTTCAATTTCTTCTCGGCGGCGACAAGACATCTTTGAGCGAGCGGCTTTTCTCCCTTCTCAGTCAATGGGCTTAACGCGTTGGCCTAATTGTGGCTCGGATCGCTCCACGCTAAGCGGGTGAGCCTTGCGGCCCCCGCGTTGAATGGAAGCAGGAGCCTCGTCGCGCGCGATCAGATCTTCCGCGAGATCGAGGCATCGTTTTGCAAGCGCCGCGGCACCCTCCGCCAGTTCCTTCGAATGCCGCACGATCTCAACATTCCGCTCCATATCTTCATGCGACCAGCCTCGCGAGTGAGCTATAAAAGGAAATTGGGGGAATATGAATCCGAGCTCAGCGAAAAATCCGAGCATTTGTCCGGCGACCGCCTGAATATTGTCCTGGCCGCCCACGATGATGAAGCCTGCAACCTTATTGCGTATGAGAACTCGATTGCTAATTGTGACCTGATTTTGAATGCAGTTGAGTCGCTCAGCCATCTTGAAATAAAGAGAGGAGGCAGCTCCCCAGCGGATAGGCGACGCTACGAGGATTGCATCGGCCCAATGCACCAGCGCCTCATAGACGCGATCCATCTGATCATTTTTATCCATTTGCGTGATCGAACACGGCCACGTGCACGCATGCGCGGACTTGGAATAATAGCCTTCGCAGGCGCGGAATCGGAGGTCGTTCAACTTGATCAATCGCGTCTCGGCGCCGAGTTCGTTGGCAGCTTCCAGGGCCTGAGTGAGGACGTGGTCCGAGCCGGAAAATCTTGGGTTCGCGGGATCCATCACCGTAGTCGAGATACCTACGAGACGCAGTGGGCCTGGCGAACGTTCGACCCGCCTCGCAAGCGGGTTTGGCTCGTGCGGAGCCTTCTTGCGCTTTGTGACGGCTTTCAGATCGACGAGAACACGCCCGTTCACGACTTTCACTGGATAAGCGGGAACACAATCTCCTTCGAAGCCGGGTTCGCCGATCCCAGTGCAACGATGGAATTTCCAATTGTGCCACGGACAGATAATGTATTCCCCTTCCAACCGACCGTCGCCGAGAGGGCCGCCAACGTGGTTGCAAATATTGGAAACCACTCCGACTCGTGCATCCTTGAACGAGACGGCAAAGTCGATATTAGCCGCTTTGACGCGGCAGAGTAGCGACTCGGAAACTTCCTCCAGGGAGCAAATATCGAGCCAGTTCTCGTCCGCCATCGCCAGTCACGCCCCACTACGGATTAGCCCCTGTTGACCCTTGGCTGGTCACATAGCGCTCACCTGGCCCTGCGTCCTTCATTTATCGGTGTTTCCGAAAACAATCTGCGACAGCGTCGCGTTCCTGGCAAGCAAATGCAGGCTGGAGGAGGGCGGCCCACCTGATTTCTGAGGCGCGCGCCCAGCCTTATAAGCGAGGGATCACATCCCTGAGACGCCTTTCATAATTTCGTCGGCCTTTTTCTTCTGTTCCGCGCTCAAACTCGCGTAAAGTGGCGCTATCGCCGCCTGCATTGTCCGTATGGACTCCAGCCGTGCTGTCAAACGATCAGCCATCATTCCCATTGAATCGGGCAGAGGGGCGGTCGCCATTGAACGGGCCTGTTCTTGCGCCATCGCGCAAAGCCGAGCCTGTTTTTCCTTATCCGCACGGAATGCGCCGGCGAAGACATTCCACTGCGGTATCTGCGCCTCGGAGATCTTGAGCTCCGCTTGGATATAGCCGAGCTGACCGTCGACGTGTTCGTTCATTCGACACGTCACACCCTGGTCGGCAGACTCTTGATTGGTCGATCTAGCCCCCCGTGCTTGGGCGTTGACCGCGCAAAAAACGGCAGAGATAGCGAAAGCCAGTGACGCAACTGTGCTCTTATTCATACTCATAGTGTTCCTTTTAGAAGGCTGATACGCCAATATTCTATGGCGGCCGAAGCGAGGGAACGGCATACCGCTTACGTTCCGCGCCCACAACCTTACCAAAGCGGCACTCCATAAACTGCGTAGGACGCGGGGGAGGCATACGCAGGCCCCGCATAATCATCCAGCGGATACCCGGAGCCATAGAGAGGATACTCGTAGGCAGGAACGGGATATGCGTAGGGTGCGTAGGGCGAGTCCCACGCATAGGCGCTGGCCAGTGTCAGGCCAGCCCACAGAGGCCACAAATCCCAGCCCCACAAGCCGGGCCAGATGCCCCAGCCGCCATAAGCGACTAGCCAGCCGCCCCAAAAGCCACGCCAAGCACCCCACCCATCGTAGGCAGCCCAAGCGCCAGGCCAAACATCCCAACCATCGTAGCCGTTCCAGCCGCGCCAGCCGTAACCGCCCCAGCCATCACGTTCGCCCCAACCGCCCGACCAGCCACCCCAACCATCGTGGCCCCAGCCGCCGCGGTAACCACTCCAGCCGCCGTAAGCGGCCAAGCCGCCGGCCAAAGCGCCGCGGCCCCCGTAGCCGGCCCAGCCGCCACCTCCAAAGCCCCTGCCTCCAAATCCGCCAAAACCTCCGCCATGGGGGCCATGAAAGACTCCACCTCCATTATGGAAGCCACCAAACCCGCCGCCCCCGAGAAAACCGGTGCGACTCGGGGCGAGACCGCCGTGGACGCCGGCTGGACCTCTGGCGCTAAAGCCGCCCTGGTAACCGCCTGCGTGCCTTCCTCCTCCCCAGCCGCCACCTCCAAAGTCACCACCTCGGAAGCCTCTCCCTCCGAAGCCGCCAAGCATGCCGCCAAAGCCGCCGCCATGGGGGCCACCAAACCCGCCGCCCCCACGGGGACCACCAAAGCCGCCGAAGCCGCTAAGCAAGCCGCCAAAGCCGCCGCCACGGGGACCACCAAAACCTCCGCCGCCCCCATGGGAGCCGCCAAACCCGCCGCCTCCTCCGCCACCCCCGTGGCCACCTGCAACTCCCAACTCGGGCTGACCGATGCCTAGCGCTACGCTGATCGCTGCAGTGCATAAAAATCTGACTAAGCGATTCATAAACGGCCTCGTTCTAGAAAGAGCGTTTGGGACTCGGCGTGCAGTTGCATCTTGGTGAGGCATAATTTCGACGGCCTTCGACGGGTCTCCTGTGAGCGCGAAAGTTACCCACTCGACCACAAGCATCTGCAGTCATGGTTTCCTTGCTGTAAGTCGAACAGAGCAACGGCTGATCGCGCGGGCCACGAAAGCCGGACGAAATCGGGGAGTTGCCGCTCGCGGGTCAGGTGAAGCTGTTGCGGGCGCTTCAGGAGGGGGAAGTCCGCCGCATGGGGGACGACAAGACCCTGCAGGTTGATGTCCGCGTCATCGCCGCGACCAACCGCGAGCTCGCCGCCGAAGTGGCCGCTGGCCGTTTTCGAGAAGATCTTTTTTACCGCCTGGCCGTTCTGGTTCTGCGCATGCCGCCGCTGCGCGAGCGCGTGGGCGATTTGGAGCCCCTGATCGATGGCTTGCTCAAGCGGATAAACGAACAGAGCGCGAGGGAGCCTGGCTTCACGCCAAGGAATATCTCGGCTGAGGTGAAAAGCCTGCTGATGCGGCAGATGTGGGCCGGAAACATCTGCGAGCTGGAGAACACGCTCCGCCGGGCGCCCGTTTGGAGCGACGGCGCGGGGATCGAGGTGGAGGACATCGCTGACGCCCTGTCGCCGCGCTCGCAGACCGATGTCGCCGCCGTGCTGAATCGGCCGCTGGAGCGGGGTATCGATCTCCCTGATCTGCTAGCCGAGGTGGCGCGACATTATCTCGCCCGGGCCATGGGTGCCGCGCATGGCAACAAGACGCACACGGCCGCCATCCTGGGACTGCTCAGCTACCAGACCCTCACCAACTGGCTCGATAAATACCGGCTCGGCTGAAAGAAGCACAATTTAAGCCCCCTTCACCATCCCCAGCCGCCATAGGGATAACCCCAGCCTTAGTAGCGGGGCGCCGTGGCGGCGGCAATGCCCGCTCCCATGATACTGAGCGCCGCGCCGGCGAACATCGCCCCGGCGGGATCGTAGCGATAACCATAGCCCCGGCGGTAATAGCGGTGCCGATGATAATAGCGCAACACGGCGATGTTGCTCTTGCGCAGATTCACGATCGCCGTGTCGCGCAACACGTTCATATAGGCGGTTGCGCCGTTTTGCAGGGTCGCCTGCTCGGTGAGCCTCATGGTTGCGCGCGCTGCGAAGACGTTCGCCTCGGCCTGTCTCACCGAATTTGTCGTGCGGCCTGCGTCGAAAATGCTTTGCGACACGTTGAGCGCCGCGCCGCGCGGATAGCCCGTATATTCTTCCTGCGTGAACTGACGCTGGCCGGTCATTGCGTTTCGCCCGGCCGGCAAGCGCTTGCCATAAAGGGGACCTGCGGAAGCCTGGATATTGACTTTGGGCCGTATCCCGGCAAGCGCCTTGGGCATTTCCTCGTCCCGGACGCGGACGGCGGCGCGGCTTTGGTTGAGGTCCGGATTGCCGGCATAGGCGCGCGAAAGCGCGGAGAGAAGCGTTTCGGCGGAAAGAGGCTCAGTCTTCCCAAGCAACAAACCGCCGAGCGCCATGACGAAGAGGCACATCCGCTCGCGGCGGACGAAACGGGAAACAGACCCAATGGTCGCCGCCCCAGTCTTCTTGAACATGTCAAACCGAGCTCAGAATGAGGGGAACGGGGCGATCATGATCCCCGGATCAGCGCCTGCGCTTCGGCGAAGCGACGACTTCGCGAATCTGTTCGGCTGCCGCATCCAGAAGGGCTTCAGCGAGCTCGGGGTCGTTGACGGCGCGCGATAGCGTCACCGCGCCAACCATCATCGAGAGGACGGCCATGGCCTTGCCCTTGGCCTCCGAATCCTTGGTTTCGGCAATCAAGCGGCCAAGGACTTCAAGATGCGCCTTGATGCCAGCTTCGAATGACGCCTTCACCTCACCGCCCTGTCTGGAGGCGTCTGCGGCGAGCGCAACGAGTGGGCAGCCTTCCATCTTTTTCTCGCGATGGCCCATACTGAGGTAAAACGCCATCACCGCGCCAAGCGGATCCTCGGGTTTGGCCGCGATCGCGGCTGACCATCGGTTGAAGGCGCTCTCCAAGGCCCGCCTGGACGCCTGTGCAGCCAAGTCCTCCTTTGACGCGAACTGCTTGTAAAAGGCGCCTTGGGTCAGCCCGGCGCCCTTCATCAGATCCTTAAGGCCGATGCCGTCAAAGCCGCGCTCCCGAAAGAGCCGACTTGCCACGTTGATTACCGTCTCGCGGTTTTCCGCTGCCTGAGTGCGACTTACGCGCATCCCGACCTCCATCTTTTAGATTGCGTTCGAAATCTATCCGAGAGTTCGAACGCAATCTAATTTTGGTTTGAGGAGAGGGGCATGAAAAAGAGACCCGCTGTCGTGCTGGGGGGCCTTCTCACGGTGTCTGGGGCTGCCGCGCTCATCACAGTTTCCATGCGCACGCAGGAAGCCTCGGCCATGAACGACCCGAGACAGGAGCCTCCGCTCGTTCGACTGGCGCCGGCGACGCGAGTGAGTGGATCCGAACGCGGCTTTACGGGCGTCATAGGGGCTAGGGTGCAGAGCGATCTCGGTTTTCGCGTCGCCGGTAAGATCGTGCAACGGCTTGTGAATGCCGGGCAGCAGGTCAAAGCAGGCCAGCCGCTGATGCGGATCGACGAAACCGACCTACGCCATGCGCTCGCCGCGAAGCGTAACGCCGTCGCAGCGGCCCGCGCCTCCGTCACCCAGCTGGTCCCGGATGAGCGGCGATACGCCAAGTTGTTAAGCGAAGGATGGGTTACCCGACAGCGCTACGAGCAGGCGAAAGCCGCATCGGATTCGGCCAAGGCGCAACTCGCGGCCGCCGAAGCCGAGGCGCGGGTCTCCGAGAACGAGGCGGCCTATTCCGTCCTGGTGGCGGACACCGATGGAATGGTGATGGAAACGCTTGGCGAGCCGGGACAGGTCGTCTCCGCCGGCCAGACCGTGGTTCGGCTTGCACAAGCCGGTCCTCGCGAAGCGGTCGTCGCGCTTCCCGAAACCATCCGACCGGCGATCGGCTCGGCGGCCGAGGCCAGCGTGTATGGGGGCGATGGGCGACGCTATACGGCGCATCTGCGGCAGTTGTCGGATTCCGCGGATGGTCGGACCCGCACTTACGAAGCGCGATACGTGCTCGACGGCGCGGCTTCGGCGGCGCCCCTCGGCGCCACGGTGACCATTCGATTGGCAAGCAAGGCAAGTCGGCCGGAAGTCCAAGTGCCGCTCGGAGCCGTACTCGACGACGGCCGGAAGACCGGCGTTTGGGTCTTCGACAGCGTCACCTCGACCGTCCACTTTCGATCCGTCAAGCTCGTGCGTGTAGCCAGCGAAACCGCCGTGATCTCCGGACTGAACTCCGGCGACCCGGTTGTTTCGCTCGGCGCGCATCTCTTGCAAGACGGCGCGCGCGTCAGGACTGCTCCCGAAAGCAGGGGCGCCCGATGAACCTCAATCTTTCCGCGATCGCGGTTCGCGAACGGGCCGTCACCCTCTTCTTCATCCTCCTGCTGGCGGCCGCCGGCGCCTACGCCTTTGTCATGCTCGGGCGGGCGGAGGACCCCTCCTTCACCATCAAGACCCTGACGGTCACGACGGTATGGCCGGGCGCGACGGCGCGCGAGATGCAGGACCTCATCGCCGAACCGTTGGAGAAGCGGCTTCAGGAGCTGACCTGGTACGACCGCGTGGAGACGACCACACGGCCAAGTTACTCCTACATGACGGTAACCCTGAAGGACAGCACGCCGCCATCGAGCGTGCAGGAGGAGTTCTACCAAGCCCGCAAAAAGCTCCGGGATGAAGCCCGCAAGCTGCCGTCCACCGTGCTCGGCCCTTTCGTCAATGACGAATATTCGGACGTGAGCTTCGGCCTCTACGCTCTCAAGGCGAAAGGCATGCCGATGCGGGAGCTCGCAAGGCAAGCCGAAACCATCCGCCAGGACCTCCTGCACGTGCCCGGCGTCAAGAAGATCAATATCCTTGGCGAACGTCCCGAGCAGATATTCGTTGAGTTTTCCTACGCCAAACTGGCGACCCTCGGCGTGTCGGCGCAGGATATCGTCGCCGCCTTGCAGAGGCAAAACACCGTCACGCCGGCAGGCTCGATCGACACAAAGGGGCCGCAGGTCTTCATCCGGATCGACGGGGCCTATGACAGCGCCCAGGCGATCGCCGACACGCCAATCGTGGCTGCGGGGCGCACGCTGAAGCTCTCCGACGTCGCCGAGGTCCGCCGCGGCTACGAGGATCCTCCCACCTACCTCATCCGACACCAGGGCGAGCCCACCATCATGCTCGCGGCGGTTATGCAGGAGGGCTGGGATGGCCTCGCGCTCGGCAAGGCGCTGGAGGAAAGGTCCGCAGCCATCGCGCAAACGCTGCCACTGGGAATGACGCTCGCCAAGGTCAGCGACCAGGCCGTCAACATCACCTCGGCGGTCGATGAATTCATGATGAAGTTCGCGATGGCGCTCGGCGTGGTGCTGCTGGTGAGCCTGCTCAGCCTCGGCTGGCGCGTCGGCATCGTCGTGGCGGCCGCCGTCCCTCTGACGCTTGCCGTCGTGTTCCTCATCATGCTGGAAACGGGCCGCTTCTTCGACCGCATCACGCTCGGCGCCCTCATCCTGGCGCTCGGCCTTCTCGTCGACGACGCCATCATCGCCATCGAGGTGATGGTGGTGAAAATGGAAGAGGGCATGGACCGCATCAAGGCGGCGGCCTATGCGTGGAGCCACACCGCGGCGCCGATGCTGTCCGGCACGCTCGTGACGATTGCCGGCTTCCTGCCAGTGGGCTTCGCGCGCTCGTCGGCCGGCGAATACGCCGGCAACATCTTCTGGGTCGTGGGGTTCGCCCTCATCGTCTCCTGGATCGTCGCGGTGGTCTTCACGCCTTATCTCGGCGTCAAGCTGCTGCCCGCGTTCAAGCCAATCGAAGGCGGCTCTCACGCGATTTACGACACGCCAAACTACCAGCGTCTACGACGCCTCATCACATTCGCCGTGCGCCACAAGTTCGTAACGTGCGGCATCGTCGGCATCGCCTTCGCGCTCTCCGGCGCCGGCATGGGCGCGCTCAAACAGCAGTTCTTCCCGACATCCGATCGCCCCGAAGTGCTGGTGGAGGTTCGCCTGCCGGACGGCGCCAGCATTGAGACGACGACCGCCACGGTCGAGAAGCTCGAACATTGGCTGAACAGCCAGGCCGAGGCGAAGATCGTCACGAGCTATGTCGGTCAGGGCGCTCCCCGCTTCTTCTTCGCGATGTCGCCGGAACTGCCGGACTCCGCCTTCGCCAAGATCGTCGTGCTGACGCCGGACGCAGAGGCGCGCGAGGCGTTGAAGAGCCGGCTCCGAGCGGCCGTGTCACAGGGGCTGGCGCCTGAGGCCTATGTGCGCGTCACTCAGCTCGTGTTCGGACCCTACACGCCCTTCCCGGTCGAGTTTCGGGTCATGGGGCCCGATCCCGCGCAATTGTACGATATCTCTGAAAAAGCCCTCGGCATCATGCGTGGCGTGCCCGACGTGCGGCAAGCGAACCGCGATTGGGGCAATCGCACGCCCGTGCTTCGCTTCATCCCGGATCAGGATCGGCTGAACCTCATCGGCCTCTCGCCAGCGGAGGTGGGCCAGCAGCTCCAATTCCTCCTCACCGGCATCGCCGTCACGCAGGTCCGCGAGGACATCCGCAACGTCCCCATCGTGGCGCGCAGCGCCGGCGGCGAGCGTTTGGACCCAACGCGTCTGGCGGATTTCTCGCTGATGAGCCGGGACGGCCGCCAGATTCCGCTCGACCAGATCGGCCACTCGGAAATCCGTCTGGAAGAGCCGATCCTGAAGCGTCGCGACCGCACGCCCGCTATCACAATCCGCTCTGACGTCAATGAAGCGACGCAGCCTCCAGAGGTCTCCAAAGAGATCATGACGGCCCTCCAGCCGCTGATCGCCTCCCTTCCGTCCGGTTACCGGATAGATACCGGCGGTTCAATCGAGGAGGCGACCAAGGCCAACGTCGCGCTGGTTAAGATCTTCCCGGCCATGATCGCCGCCATGCTCATCATCATCATGCTGCAGGTACGGTCCTTCTCGACAATGGGCATGGTCATGCTGACCGCGCCGCTCGGCCTCGTCGGAGTCGTGCCCATGTTGCTCGCCTTCAACCAGCCTTTCGGATTCAACGCCATTCTCGGCCTGATCGGACTGGCTGGCATCCTGATGCGCAACACGCTGATCCTGACAGAACAAATCAAGGAGAACCGCGCCGCCGGCCTCGACGACTATCACGCGGTCATCGAAGCCACGGTGCAACGCACGAGGCCCGTGACCCTGACCGCGCTTGCCGCCGTGCTCGCCTTCATCCCCCTTACACACTCCGTCTTCTGGGGATCGATGGCCTATACGCTCATCGGCGGCACGGCAGTCGGCACGGTGCTGATCCTGCTCTTCCTTCCTGCGCTCTACGCCGCGTGGTTCCGGATCAAACCAACAGCAGACGACGTCCATGCGCACGCCTCTTCGGACGAGCGAATGGGTCTGCAAATGACGGACGCGAAGCCTGCGTTCGATGGTCGCTAGGAGCGACCGACCATGCCGATTGATTTTCGCGAGGAATCGCCATGAACATCGAGGACCATCCGACCGTCAAGCGTATGCGCGCAACTGCCGGCGCCCGTATTGAGATCGAAGAGGGCGGGATCGACGCCGATTGGCTTCGCCGCCTGGCAATGGAATGCGGCGCCGATGACGCCGGCTTGGTGGAGATCAAGCGGCCCGCGCTCGACTCCCAGAGAGACGAGCTTCTTCACCACTACCCTTGGACCAAGACACTGCTGAGCTTCGTCGTCCGGATGAACCGGGAGCCGATCCGCAGTCCGGCGCGCTCTGTCGCCAACATCGAGTTTCACCATTCGGGACTCGAGGTTGACGAAGTTGGTCGTCGCCTGGTGCAGCGGCTCGAGGCGAAAGGAATTCGCGCCGTCAGCCCGGCGATGGGCTTTCCGATGGAGATGTATCAATTCCCTAGCGCCATATGGATCGTATCGCACAAGCCCGTCGCCGTTGCCGCCGGGCTCGGCCACATGGGCATCCATCGCAATTTGATTCACCCCAAGTTCGGCAACTTCGTCCTGTTGGGAACCGTTCTGATCGGGGCGGAGGCCACGGAGTATGCCGCGCCGCTCGATTACAACCCCTGTCTGGAATGCCGGTTGTGCGTAACGGCCTGTCCAGTTGGGGCCATCGCCCCCGACGGAGGGTTCAATTTCTCCGCCTGCTTCACCCACAACTATCGCGAATTCATGGGGGGCTTCACGGATTGGGTCGAGCAGATCGCAGACAGCAAAAACGCGCTCGACTATCGCAGCCGCATGAGCGAGCCCGAAACCGCCTCGATGTGGCAGAGCCTCTCCCATGGGGCGAACTACAAGGCGGCCTATTGCATGGCGGTGTGTCCCGCCGGCGAAGTCGTCATCGGGACGTATCTGGCGGATCGTGCGCGCCACATTCAGGAAATCGTCAAGCCGCTGCAACAAAAGGAAGAGCCGGTTTATGTCGTGAAAGGCTCCGACGCCGAGGCCTACGCCAAGAAAAGATGGAAGAACAAGACCATCAAGACCGTCGGCAATGCGTTACGACCGCGGAGCATCGACGCGATGCTGCAACTCTTGCCTGTCGCGTTTCAGCCTAACCAGGCGCGCGACCTGCGCGCGACTTATCATTTTGAATTCACCGGCGACGAGCAGCGCAAGGCGACGATTGTTATTCACGATGGCGTGCTGCGCGTCCACGAGGGGCACGTCGGCTCAGCCGATCTTCGGGTCACCGCGGACAGCCTGACTTGGCTCGGCTTTCTGGCGAGAGAGCACAGTCTGGTTTGGGCGCTGCTGCGGAGAAAAATCCGCGTCGGCGGCTCGCCCAGGCTCCTTCTCGCCTTCGGTAGATGCTTCCCGAGCCCCGCGGTTCGCCATGATCCGACGCCCGTCCCTCCGGTGGCGTCAAGGCTGCGGCCGACCACGACTCCCTATCGTCAAAACGACGCGGCGACCGGAAAAATAAAATGGTCGGGCGCCCTGCGATTGGCAGAGATCATCGAGGTTGCGGACAACCTCAAAACCTTTCGATTCGTTGAACCAGCGGGGGGCAAGATTCCTTTCGGATTCCTGCCGGGGCAGTTCCTGACGTTCGCAATCGAGCCTTTCGGCGTTCCAACCAAGCGCTCTTACACCATCGCGTCCTCGCCCACGCGCCGAGACGCGATCGAGATCACGGTGAAGCGGGAAACGGATGGCCTCGTTTCGCGGTGGCTCCATGACACGGCCACGCCAGGCGACCTCCTCGAAGTCGTGGCTCCAAACGGAACCCTCACTTTCGCGGGTGAGGAGGAACAAAGCATCGTCCTCATCGGCGGCGGCGTCGGCTTAACGCCGCTGATGAGCGTGACGCGCTACCTCTCCGACACAAGTTGGCCGGGCGACATCCATCTGCTCCTGAGCTTCCGCAACCCGCGCGAATATCCGTTCCAAGAGGAGATCGCGGCGCTGCGAGCGCGCAACAGCCGCCTGCGGGTCGTGGCCACGATGAGCGATCCCAACGTCGAAGCGTGGACCGGCGCGCGGGGCCGCATCGACAAAGCGTTCCTCGCCTCGGCCGTTCCGAATATCGCGGCGCAGCGCGTTCATCTCTGCGGCCCCCTCGCGATGATGAGCGCCGTCATGGCCGCATTGCTGGAACTCGGCGTGCCTCCCGAGCGGATCAAGAAGGAAGCGTTCGGGACCGAAACGCGCGATCCGACACATAAGGCGGCGACCGGTAGGATCGTCGGGCGCGTTACCTTTCAGATGTCGCAGGTCTCAGCGCCTATCGCGGAGAATGACACCATTCTCGGCGTCGCTGACCAGGCGCATGTTTTTATCGACAACGCCTGTCGATCGGGGACATGCGGCGCCTGCCGCGTCAAGCTGCTCTCGGGCAAGGTGCGTATGCCGGTCGAGGACTCCCTGTCACAGGAAGAGAAGGCCCGCGGCTACATTCTCGCTTGCCAAGCGCTCGCCGAGAGCGACGTCGTCGTCGAATCATAGGAGGATGCCATGTCGAATGTTGTGATCTTCGGCCTCGTCGGTTTCCTTGTCGCGGCGGCGATCGTGCTTCTTTCGTTCCTCGTCGAGGCGATGCGGCCCGTTCCGCCAGCTCCAGTGCGCCTCTCCTGGGCGCCGGACATCCCGATCCAGTATGTCAGCGCCAACGGCGTCCGCCTTCGCTACATCAAGACGGGCGAAGGCCCTGCGCTGGTTCTTTTGCATACGCTGAGGACGCAACTCGACCTCTTCGAGAAGGTCGTTTCCGAGCTCGCGAAGAGTTTCACCGTGTATGCGGTCGATTATCCCGGCCACGGCTATTCCGACATACCGCCCGCGAAATACGACGCGGACTATTTCGTTGAAACGATCGAAGACTTCCTCCAAGCGTTGGATCTTCGTGACGTCACGCTCGCGGGCGTTTCAATCGGCGGCTCAATTTCTCTCGTCATCGCCGCGCGCAACAATCCGCGTGTTTCGCGCGTTGCGGCGATCAATCCCTACGATTACGCGAAGGGGCGCGGGATGGCGCGCAGCTCATTTCCCGCGCGCCTCTTCGTCGGCTTGGCGGATCTGCCGATCCTCGGCGACACAGTGATGCGTCTGCGCCAATTCTTCATCATGAAATCGGTGCTCGACGGCGGCGTCGCCGACCCGCGGCATATTTCGCCGGAGCTGCTGAAGGAGATGTATCTGGTCGGCAACCGACGCGGTCATTATCGCGCCTTCCTCAGTCTGCTCCGCAACGCCGAGAGCTGGGAGACCGCGACGAGGGCCTATTCCAACATCAGGATCCCCGTACTGCTACTCTGGGGAGATCACGACTGGTCGCGACCAGACGAACGCGAACATGATCGTCAACTCGTGCCCGGCGCAAAAATGGCGACCGTCGAGGACGGGGGGCATTTCCTGCCGCTCGACAGGCCGGATGCGGTCATCGAGCATTTGCTCCACTTTCGGGCGCCGCTCGCTCGGAAGGCTTCGTCATAAAGTATCGCCGCGCCGCAGGTCGAGTGCCGACCGGCATCGTCGCACAGGGTTGCCGAAGCTCAGCTAGCCGCACTTGTGAAGTGGGAAAGAACGCCGCCGACCGCTATAGCGCATTGAGGAGGGGCACGCACGCGCATTCGTGGTCATACGTTAGGCCCACATCGTGGTCCCAAATGAGTTTGTACTTCCTCCAGCAAAAGCTTCCCGACGCTAGGCTTATCCCTTTTCCGGACTCCGGGCACGGCTCTCTTTTCCAGTTTTCGGAAGAGATTGCCCCAGACGGCGGACTCTTAGAGGCAATCAAGGTCGATGATACCGCTATGAGCAATCATCATTTCATCCAGAACATCTGATGTCACATCTTCGCAAACTCTGGAAGAATGGGGACACGCCGTGAAGAAAAAGCTTGCTATCGCTCTCGCTCTCGCTTTGCGCGCTCTAACGTGCGATCCCAGCGTCGCAATGGACGAAAATTTCGTTGTTGCGGCGCGGTTGGCTCAGGGGCCCGGCAACGTGACGATCACTGGCGCCGGCCGGATCGTGATGAGCCAGCACCAGTTCTACGAGCCCCAAATTTCGGTGGTCGAGCTAAGCCCTGATGGAGCCACCGCGCCTTTTCCGAATGCGGAGACGAATAGCAGGGTGTCGGGAACAATCTTGGCTTGAGAAGTTCCGATTCAATCAAAAAAGCCATGATACGTGGGAATATGGACTTTTAATATTCTCACGTTAAGTGGCTTTGCTTCACTGCTTGAGCCCCAAGCCAGGCTGTTTCGCACAGGCGTTCGAACAGTCGCCCGCGAAGGGTAGTCTCCTCCCAAATGAAATCGAGGATTACGGGATCCTTGGTCGCTTGCGCAACAGCCGCCAAAAGAGCCGGACGGAACGAGAGGGGCAGCGCCGCAACGACTGCATAGTTGATCCTGCGCTTGAGAGGCCGGGCGAGATCATCGAAGTCGGGGATGATGGCGCCGAGTGCCCAGCCGACAGCGGGATCACGCCCATTTCCGCTGCAGGGACGCCAGGTTTGCACGAGCAATGCGCGCATAAGCGCAGTTGGGGAGTATCGGAAAGGACCGTCCCCTTGAAGGAAACGCTCAATAATCGCTTCGCCTGCCTGGGACGTCGGAGAGAGCGGCGATTTTTCGATCGCCTGGGCTGAGCACGGCGGGCCTCTCCTTGCGGCACCGACGCGCCGCGGTTTCGGTTCGACGGTGATCACGGCGATGGCGGAAACAAGCTTTGCTGGCAAGGTCGACTTAGCTTTTGAAAGTGAAGGACTTCATTGGCGGCTCATCTGTCCCGCCGCCAAAATACTGGGGCAGCTAGCGTCGGCTTAGGAAGAAGCTCGGTATAGAGGGGTCGGCTATGAATGTGCGAGTCCTCATCGTCGAAGACGAATTTCTCATCGGATTGGAAATCTCTGGTCAGTTGGCTGACGCAGGGTATGCCGTAGTTGGCCCAGCCCCCTCAGTGGCGGACGCGTTAAAGCTGGTTTCCAGTCCCGGTTGCGATATGGCGCTGCTGGACGTTAATCTCGGCAGTGAATCATCGGCTCCAGTCGCGGCCGCGTTGAAAGCGCGCGCTATCCCGTTTGTCGTCCTGTCGGGATACAGGGAACGAAGCTTGGCCGGGGACTTCAACGGCGCTGAGATCTTGGGCAAGCCGTTTCGGTCGGCGGATCTACTTGTCGCCTGCAAGCGCTGCATCGAGGGAACAGCAGATCCGCGCTGATATCAAAGCGCCTTCGCCTAGTGTCGCAGGCAGCGGCGGTGATGGCGTCGCAGGTTTAAAGCAACGCGTTTCGAGCGCCAGTCTGGACGTGATATTCGCCCGCGTTCTCCATCGTGATGAGCTTGGTTGCGCGCAAAAAAAATCAGCTTAAATTTTAAGGGACAACGAGTTCGTGCATGTATGCCAGTTGGCCGGTCGCGTAGGAGTACGGCGTTGGGCTCTTTTTGCGAATGGCGCTATATCCTCAGGTTAAAGCTGTACGGCGGTGGTGTCGACGAAAGGCAGGGCCAGCGCCGCGCATTTGCCCTGGCGGGTTAGTGGGCCCCGAGTAGATAGCGTATTCATCTCGCTGGTCGGGCGGCTGGCAGGGGGGTGTGCGCCTCGCCATTGTCGTCTGGCGGATCGGGCTGAGGGAATTGCCCAGCTGGGCGAACGCCCTATCTCCATCTCTTCAATTTCCGATCACCGGAGAGCGTCATGCCGTGGAAGCCAAGCGACGCCAAGCGATTTCCACGGATGTGATGAAACCGCTCAATAGCCTACCGAGCGGACGGCCGAAGAAGGGGGTCATTTTCGATGGCGACGCCAATGGTCTCGGAGTCGTTCCTTATGGCCTAACCGGCCGAAAGCCGACTTTTCATAAGCTTCGCAGGCCGGCGCAGCTGTTTTACGTCTCTCGACGGTTTTGAAGCTGGGCAAGGCTCCTCCGCCACGGCGGCAATCAAAGGGAGCGCAAGCCTGCCGTGTTTGAAGCTCTTATCCGAGTTGAAGGTTTTCCGCTGAGGATTTGCCTCTGCGCGTATCTACAACGACGTCATAGGTCACTTTCTGCCCCTCGGGCAGGTCCCTTAAACCGGCGCGCTCAACGGCGCTGATATGCACGAAAACATCAGGCCCGCCGTCATCTGGCTGAATGAAGCCGAAGCCTTTTGTGGCATTAAACCATTTAACCGTCCCGGTAGCCATATCGTATCCTCCTTGTGAGTCCAGGCTCTTTTTCTCTGCGCAGATAAGCCTTTGCACGAATCAAATCGGTTGATAAACGGGATTTTTATTGGCGTTCTGCATCTGGGACGCCAGTTTATCCCGTAATTTCGCAAGGTGAAAGCTGAATGGCTAGAGGTAAAGTCGCCGCCCGCAAGGCTGCTCCGGCGAAGAAAGCGGCTCTCGCAAAGAAGGCTGCCCCCAAGAAAGCCGCTCGCGGCGCCGCAGAAACGGGCGCCGTTCGCCCTTTCAAAGAGACGCTGACCAAGTCTGCTTTGATCAATCTGATCGCCGAACAGAACGAACTGCCCCGTAAGACAGCGGTTGCGGTCTATGCGACGCTCGAAGGCCTGATCCTTGGCTCTCTGCATCCCCGCGGCGTTGGCGAATTTACGATGCCCGGGATGTTCAAGGTCACGTTGAGAAAGGTGCCGGCCCGTCGGGCGGGCACGCTCGTGCGTAATCCGGCGACTGGCGAAATGGTCCCCGGAGCCGCCAAGCCGGCAAGCGTCCGTGTAAAGGTTCGTCCGCTGTCGAAGTTGAAAAACGCGGCGACCGGTTAATAGTGGCAGACTGACTGAGGCCCATCCACAAGCGGCGACCCGACAAAGGCCGCCGCTTTTGTTTTGTTGGCTTCGATTGCTGATTCCGAACTGGCGTCCCCTGAGATGATGGCGCGGGGGCCTGTTCGCTGAAGATTATGTCTCGCTTGTCCATGACCTTGGTCGAGCTGAGTTCGCCTGTTTGCCGCGGGGTCGCAACGTTGAGCGGCGTTAAGCACACGGTGGCCCAGCCCTTCCCGTCTGTCATCGCTGCTCTTGGCCTCAAGTGGCAATCGCATGAGGCGGCGAAGCGGCCGGCATTGGTGAACGTTTCTATGAATGGGGGAGAGGGGTTATCCGTCCAGGGGCTGAAGGGGCTCAATCGGTTCGGGTCGAGCGCGCCATAATTTTCCCCACGCCGGAAAATTCAGTAACCACCCCGAAACCAGCAAAGCAAGCATAAATCAAAGGGACAGAAAATCGCGCGAACGGCCTCAAGTTTCGAGTTTTTCCCCTTTCAGGCACGTAATGCGCGCCCGCGCGCGAGGAGGCGGGAGTGGCTCGATTGGTGATCGACCTTCAGGCGGCCAAGGTTTCGTGGCCCGGCGCGTGGTGGTCCGTCTCATGGGACCCGGCACCGCCGTAGGCTTGGCAATCGCGCCACTTTTGGCCCTCGGTGGATGGGAATAGGGCAATCCCTAGTATTGGTAACGCAAGCTAGCCCGGCGGCAATTTCTTCAAGCCTCATGCAATGTCCTGGAGGTCGGGCCGAGTGCCTCCCCGCGGGCGGCGGCGCATAAGATTGTGCGTGCATTCTTTCCTGTCGCTTCCGGTGTGGCAGACGCAAAGGGTGATTGTCCGCTGCGTTTATACCCATTGCTCTGTTCGCACTAAACGACCAGACACATGGATAGAGCTCCTCCCAGATCGCCTTGCGGCGGAAGATGGCTTCGGCTTCCTGCGACTGTGTTGTCGGCGGTCGGATGAGGTTCTCGCGACCACTGCTTGCTACCATTGCCACCACGATCGAAACCAAGACGGCTTATGTTTTTTGGCCCGGTGACTTTCAGCCAAGGCCTGAGCGTGCTGCTGTGCGATCGTCAGCTTCGATTTCGCCCGGCGCACCGCGTCATTCTTTAACATTATGGACTGTTTGATCGCCTGCTTTTTTTGCCACCATTCCGCAGGTTCGATCCATGAGCCTGTCTTTGCCAAAGCAGCCCGCCGTAAGTTTGCTTCCTCGTGGCGTAGGCGCTCTAAAACGTCCTCCTCCGCCCGGAGCGCCGCTTGTGCGTCGGCATAGTTTTTCTCGGCATGAACCAGAAAGTCAGGTTTAGGCGAGTCGCTTGTTGAAACTCATTGAGCAACTGCGGCGTCTATCGGCCAATAGTTAGCTGAGTGACCTGCGAGCAAGTCACACCGGCTTATGAGGAGGCCAATCGTAAATCCCACGAAAAGCGATTGTCTAAAAACGCGCATTGTTTTTCTTTCTCTCGCTCAGGTCATTCCAACAAATATAAGCCCCGCAAAAAATTCCCCCGCGAGACAAAACCGACGGCCCGCGAGCGGCGATTTCTGACGGATTTGTCGCGGCGGCCTGGGGCGCCGCCCGTCTAGGCCCGAGGTCGTGCGCGCATTGTGTGTCGGAGGATGAAGCAGCGGCGCACGCCACCTTGTGCCAAGGCCGCGTTAGCAACCTCGTAGATTCCACAAATGTCGGGGCTCGGCGGAGTGCGTAAAGCTGGGGTGCGCAGCTACGCCTTTCCTGCCGGGCTGGGCAGCTCGCGCCGCCTGTTTTTATGGCTGACGGGCGATGGCCGGCGATCCGCTCGCTCTTTCACGGACCGCCGGCTGGCCCGGCAAAAGTGTGGGTGAGGGCGCGCGTCTGGCAGCCATGCGTATTTTCCCCATCTAGCCCACCTAAACGTAGCGCTTAACGTTGGAGTTGTGAGAGGCGAAATCCGCAGCCTTCGCTTTCGGCGCTTAGACTAGCGGCCCGAACCGTTTGCGCGCCCTTCCTCGCCGATCCGGCGCTAACCGGCTTTCTCCTTTTACGCCTCGGTCAGAGCCTTGGCCGCAGGCCCGGAGGAGGCTGCCAGCGAGGGCGCGACACCGTAGCGCGGGCAGAAGACGTGTTTCCGCAAAAAAGATCTCTTATTGACAATTGGAAAACATGCCTATTGGCAAAACGTTTTCTGCAAGTAGCGCGCCAGCACAATCTTGAGTATTCGTAAGGTGGGAGCCGCTTTCGTAGACGGGAGCGTGGCTTTCGATCCAGGCGCCGCGGGCGCGCAGATAGCGATCCGCGCGCTCCAACGCGTCGCCGGCGATCTCGCCGACGTTGACGGTGACTGACGGCACGAGTTCGACTTTCGTCGATTTGAAGCGCGGCAGATCAAGCGCCTGGGGCGCCTTAACGAGTTTGCGTTTGCCGGGGATTGTGATCGAGAGATCGCCCAGGCCGCGCATCAGCGCGACATATGCGATGCTTCGACCCAAAAAACGTCGGGACTCCTTAACGGTTGCTTTTTCCCGCCAACCTCTCCACCATTCCCCGAATAGCCTGGATCTGCGCCCCTTTCTTCGTGTGATAATCGACGCTGTCATAACCCCACCAGTCCCAGCAGGCGTTTGGATTCCATCTGAAATTAAAGGTGTAGAACGGCCATCCCCAACCCCAACGGCTGATCGTCTGCGGATAGAGCACGATGATCGCATTCGTGTCCGCCCAGCGGTTATAGCCGGCGTGTTTGTAAAAGCTGTCGCCGATCGCGTCCGCCTGCTGCTGGCACCCATGGAGAGCGACATGCACTCGGCAGGACGCCGAGGCGCAGGCTGCAGGGATATAGGCGTAGCCAGTGTCGCTCAGACTGTGGCCGCGAGCATCGCTATCGGGGAAGAATTCCTTCTGGTTGAATTCAATGTAGCGGCCGTCGGGCTGTGCATTGGGCGGATTGAGTCTCCCATATATTTGCAGGAGAATCGCGCCGGCGGCGTCGAGGTGGCAATCATCGATAAAGGGCGGGCCGGTAAAATCGCAAGCGCCGCCGTAGTCGTCGGTGATCATGGCGTGGCCCGCCTTCAGATCTTTTCGGTAGACGACCTGATCATCGTTCGGCAGGTATAGCGCGTAATAGTCTCGCACGATGTCCATGACCGGAGTCGCGACAACCTGATCAGCTTGGCCAGAAAACAGCCACACGCGAGAATTTCTAAGGTTGGTGACGTCGTCCACCGCGCCCGAACGGGCGAGGCCGTCGGTGATGTCTTTGAGATGTGCGAGATCTGGAGCCGGATGATCGGCGGTGGGTTTCATACAATTCTGGGTCGCTCGACTCGAACTGTTTTCGGCGCAGTCATAGGGGATTCCCGCCACAACGCCCGCTCCCTTGACGATGCCGGAATGAGCGACGTGGAACTGCACGGCCATGGCTGCGCCGGAGGAAATCCCTGACACTGAAGTCTCGGCGATATTCGCGCGATAGGCTGGCAGATGATCTGCGGCGGAGGCTGGCCCTAATCCCGCCCAAACCAGACCCGATATCATGATAGCTCGTTGAAAAAAGCCGAAACCAGACACTGAATTCCCTCCAAAAAATCTAAGCCGCGACCCTAAAATATACGATGGCTTCGCAATGGTCTTTTTTTCAGGCGGCTGGCGATGGCGGAGCGGCGGGAATATGGGACGAGAAAGGTTGGACTGCGGAGAAGATGTTGGCGAAACGCTGCAGCCGTGCCACGATCTGAACCCCTGCATCGACCGATCTTGTTCTCGCAACGAGACATGGGAATTTCGGCGCGGTTTGGATTCAAACTCTTGTGCGATCGATGAGCCCCGGCATGATCTTCCGCCGCGCAGCGGCATAAGGAGCCGAGCTTGTCGGTGACCATGCGGCGAGGGTGAGAGCCCTGCTTATGGAGCAGACGCTTCAGCAATCGCTGCGTTGGCGCCGCCTGCGTCACTGATCGATCGGAGTGCGGTGGTCTCTTAAATGAAGAGGCTGCAGATGATGCTAATGATGGCCGCTGCGACGAGGCGCCATGCAACAGCTTGCCAGCTTCCGGTTGACTCAACGAGCTAGGCAGCGATTAGTGGCGTTGGGACGCTGGATACGATGCCCGAGAGTTGGTAGGCAATCGAAGCCCTACTGTAGCGATAGCGTAGCGGATATTGCACTGCGTAGATCACACATCCTTGATCCGCTGCATTTGCTCGTCCTCCGTCGTCAACGTCACTCCTTCCGACGCGTTCAAGGTGCGGTAGGTTGGCAAACACCATGCCAATTTAGAATTTAGAGCAACAGTTCGTGCAAGCCCGGCGCAATGAATAAGCGGCTTATCAAGTGGACGCCGCTTATGGGGCATTGCCAGAACTCAGGCGCGTCTTCTCTCAGAGCGCCCACGCACGCGTCTGCCAGCTCGCGACGCGCTGCTGGCGACAGGAGAGGGCGGCCTGAAAAGGGAGCACGTTAAGTGATTGAACGAATTGGAAGCGGAGAACCCTGTTTTACATTCTGGGCGGCAGCCGCCGCTTTCATTCTCAGGAGATCAGCATATTGAAATGGGTTGACTGGCTGCAGAGGGGCCACGACGCCGGAACCGGGGGTCGCGTCGGCTTCTGTCAGCTCGCGTAGTTTTGGCGTCAGCAAGAGCGGGTGCGCGAACTCGGCTGGCGCTATGTCCTGCGCAGAGTTGACGACGCGCTCGCCAATCTTCGTCCACCCCCAAAGTTTGGCCGCGAATTCTGAAGAAAGCCGGATACAGCCGTGGGAGGCTGGATGGCCCGGAACGACACCGAGATGCATGGCGATGCCCGACCATGTGATGCGCTGCATAATGGGCATAGGCGCGGCGGAGTAAATATTCGATCGGTGATATCGCTCGCGGCCGATGATGGTGAAAATTCCCTCAGGCGTCGGGTGGCCAGCGATCCCGGTCGATATCGCCGAACGGGCGATGAGCCCTTGGTGGCTGTATATGGAGACACGCTGGTCGGCGATCGACGCATTTAGAAAAAGCGGTTGCTCGGGGGTAGCGTGGACAGGCCCAACTTCGGGCGTGGACGGCGCGACTGAGGTCCGCAGTTCATGTTGGAAGCGCTTTCGTGCAGTTCGAGGGTGGTGTTTTGGAGCGCTTCTCCAAGCTCGCGTGGGTCCGCCTGAAAACAGGCCGTCGACCCAATGAAACAAATCCTGAGCTACTGCCGGCGTCATTCCCGCGCCCAGGGTCGCCACAGCAGCGTTGATGATGAATACCGCCCTAGCGATAGTTTTGCCGCAGTGATATTTTGGCATTCCGACGCCAAGCTTCAGTCGATGTCTCGGTCAGCCGCTTCCGCTCGTGGCTTTCCTTTCGTCGTGGTCAAGGATTCGAGCGAGACGCGGGCAAAAATGCGATCATAAAGTGTTCTTAGATCGTCTGGGCAGGAGCCTGACTCGGGGCCGACCGGACCTGGCTGTCAGTCGCTGCGGCGCCGGTTCATATTGTGAGATGCGGGCGCGGGCCGATCCCGGAGAACAGCGGCGGGCTGGGGGTGAGGCTGAGGAAGTTAAAATGAGGTGGAGTCGAATAAATTCGGGGCTAATGCGGGGTGCAAACCGGCGAGTCGACAGACTGCGGCGGCGCGATGATTTTGCGGTCACTCTTGTCATAGCTATCGGCGCAGGCTTTGCGTTCTTGCTGCTTATCCTGGGAATAAGGTGATAGCCAGCGATGCGAGCGACGAATTCATCCCGGAGAACGGCGGCGGGGCGGGGTGAGCATGAAGCCTAAGCGGAGGGGACCATGACGCAATGACCAAGCCCCTGAGCGCCGAAGCCATTTTTGATCAGCTCCGTGCCATGGGGCTTTTCGAGGTGGAAATGAGCCGCGACGATATTAGCCGCGGTTGGCGCATTCGCGCAGATGGCGGTCCCCTCGTGCAGATCTGTGACAACGGCAACCTCAGAATTTCTGGAAGGAAAGCGCACGTCCTCCGCAAGGGGCTTGGGCTTACTGGCAAGCGCAATTCTTGCTGCTCGCGCCCTAAAGCGGTCGCGTCGGAGAATGGAGACGCGAGGCTAAAGAAAAAGCCCAGTGAAGAGCCGGGCTAGTTCGCGTTACCAGTAGTAGGGATAACCCCACCCTCCACCGAGGGCCCAAAGTGGCGCGGTTGCCAAGCCTACAGCGGCGCCAGCCAGCGCTCCCACGGGGTTAAAGCCATAATATCCGTAGCGCGGATAATAGTAGACGTAGCGGTAATGCCGATGACGCCAATAGCCATAATGCCGATGATGGCGCCAGTAACGGTAATGGACATTCTCGACAGGCGACGGGCCCGTGATAGTCTCCCTGCTCGGTAGGTTAATTACACCAGCACAAGTTTGAGTTGTCGAACCTGAAAGACCGGCAACTATGCAGACTGCGGTGATCGCGGATGTGTAAGCTGTCCTGCGCATTCCAACCTCCCGTGTCCGCGATAAGCGAAACCCTAGGTTCTCGTGTTCTCACCGTGCAATCCAATTAGGACATTGAACTTTTCAGACAATAGTGGCTGGCGATTACTAATCTGAACAAGGTAGCGCTATTGCAATTACACTAATAGACGCTGCTTGCGCTCGCCGACGAGGTTCTCGCGTGCGCGTAGGCCGCTTAGCGTCTTCTTCCTCGATCGAAGGTGTCGCCGTCATGCTGCAATGGCCAAGTTCCCCCCGCAGCCAGCCGAGCTACACCCGCAGGAGAAGAGCGGCGTCGAGACGATCTGTCTTGGCCTGTCTTGGCGCGGCGGCGGTCCGTGGACACAGCCACGCTGCTCGAGTGGATGACGTGCGCCTCAACGCCGCGGGCCACCAGCCACCGCGCGAGCCAAAAACCATCCCGCCCGGCCTCATAGGCAACGACGAGACGTTCGATCCTTCGTCCCGCCGAGCGACATTCGACACACCAACGCCTTACGAGCGTGAGAAGATGATCGGGATCGGGGTTCAGCTTTTTCAGAGACTGGCGGTCCACGCCAGGAAGCAGGCCAGTGACAAGCCACGTCGATTGGCTCATCTCGATGACCACGACGAGAGTGCGATCCTGATCGAAGGCTGCCGTCGCACGACCAGGGATAAACTGATGCAGCATGACGGCGTCTCCACTCCGCGGAAGGGCGCCAGCCTGCCTCCTTGGCGCACGCCCCATAGCATCTGGATATTGGCGGTGAACAGAATCTTGACCATCCGGCAATAACCTCCAGCGACGTGTCAACGTTGGTTGCGCCAGGGAACCGGTGTCTGCCTCAATGCACCTTTATCCAGACGGGAACGTCCGGCTCTCGAGCCAAATCTTGCTTACTTTTTAATCGTTGCCCATAGGGAAATCGGGAGCAAGATCTTTATTCGCACCCTTCGACGGAGAAGTTTCGCTTTGGTTCATTCGGTTCTGCATATCTTTGTAATGCGCCAGCGGGCGCCTTCGGGGGCGCGGTGTTTCACGTGGCAGGTCGCACGGAAGCGGTCCGATATCATGATCGGTAGTAATCTCATCTTACCATCTCTGCCTCGTGTGTTTCGAATGCACATCGCGGTTAGAATTTTGCATTTAACGTAACGAAGGCTGAGCGCGGCGCGCCAGGCATGATATTGTTGTTGTTGGTCGCAGCGGCGTAGTATCGCGCCCCGAGCAGGTTCTCGATATTCAGCTGCGCGTTGACCCGATCGCTGAGCTTCACATAGGCCGCGGCGTCGACGCGGGCGTAGCCGGGGACGACGACAGCGTTGTCAATCGCCGGATAGAATTTCGCGTTGTAGATGACGCCGCCGCCGAGGCCCAGCACGCCCGGTCCCGCGTCGAAGAGCGACGAAATGTCGACCTTGTTCCAGAAGGAATAGGTGTTGCGCGGGACATTGGGCGTCACCTTGCCCGAATAGACGAGCCACGGATCGGCTGGATTTGGAAAATAGCTGGCGTTCAGCACGCGGCCGGACTGAAAACCATAGCCAAGCGAGGCCTGCCACTCGTCTGTGACATAGCCGACGAGTCCGACTTCGCCGCCCCGCGTCCGCGTATTGGCGACCGCGTTGAAGGCGTTGACCGTGACAGGCTGGTTCGAGCGATTGAGCTGATAGAGCGCGCCGGTCAGCAGCAGTCGGCGGCGTAATTTGGTATTTCGTTCCGACTTCGAGATTCTCGAAGCCCTGCGGCGACAACGCGGCGAGAGACGGCGTCAGCACGACGAACTGATCGCTGGAGGCGGGCAGGAAGGAGCGCGAATAAGCGAAGTAATACGAGAGATCCGGCGTCGGTTTGAAGACGACGCCAAGTCGCGGCGACCATTTGTTGGTGACGTTGCGAATGGTCTGGTTGAGCGAGTCGACGATTTCGCCTTCCGCCTGCTCCGTCGCCTGCCCCGCCGGATCGGCGCCCGGTGGAAGCGGGAAATCCGCGCCGCGGAATGTCAGATCGAAGTGGTCGAACCGCACGCCGGCGAGAATGTCGAAATAATTCGTGACCGCGATCTGATCCTGAACATAGCCCGAAGCCACGTCGAGATTCGTGTAGCGACGCTCGCGCGCGTCGCCGTAGACCATGGGATTATAGATCGTCGGGTTGAAGAAGGGCGCGTCAACCGCGACCGCGCTGCCGTCGCAGGCGACATTGAAGTTATTCTCCGGCGTGCCAAAGCAGGAGAGATTGCGCTCGCTCGCCGATTTCTGATTGCCGACCTCCGAGCCCATGAGCAGCGTGTGCTTGATCTCGGGCGTCATCTCGAAACGATAGACGAGGTCTGTCTGGTTGAAGACATTGCGCCGTGGCGTGTTGTGGACGTACCCTTCGATTTCCATCTGCCCGCCGGGCGGCCCCTCGAAGAGAAGGACATTCTCGCCCGGGAAAGTATTGGCGTAGCGCTTCTGGTAGTTTGCGTAGACCGTGTGGTTACGGATTTCGAGGCCAAAATCGGTTGTGTGCTCGATATTGAGATCGACGGAGTTCACATCCACGCGGGCGTAATTGTTCGCCATCGCGCTCGGGTTGACGTCGCCGAAGAATTGCCAGCGCGGCGCAGGCGAGGGATAGCCCGGCGCGAAGGCCGCGAGGCCGGCGGGGAAGCCCTCGACGAAAGAGCCGATGCCGACCGACGGAATGCCCCGGTCGTTGAAGCGCCGGTCGTGGTAATGCTCATAGCCGAGCGTCACGAAGGTCTTCTCGAGCGGCTTCCAGGTCAGCGTCGGATTGACGCCATACCGCTCCATCCGGAAGAAATTGCGATAGCCGTAGGACTGCTCGTAAAGCGTGTTCAGGCGAACGGCGAGCGTGTCCGACACCGCCTGGCCCAGATCCGCCGTCACGCGCTTGCGGCCGAAGCTGCCGAAACTGGTCTCGATATTGCGGATGGTTTCGCCATCGGCCTTCTTGGTGACGCGGTTGATGACGCCGCCGCGACCGAAGGTCAGCGCACTCGGACCCTTGAGCACCTCGACCGCCTGTATGTTGTAGAGGTCGCGGTAATATTCGGCGTCGTCGCGCACCCCGTCCCTGTAGAAGTCGGCCGTGGTGTTCTGGCCACGGATTGTGACCGAATCCTTGTTGCCCTCGCCGCCCGTTACCGTCACGCCCGGCACATAGGTGAGCGCCTGATTGAGCGTCAGGCTATTGCGATCCTCGAGCTGCTGCTTGGTGAGGATCGTGATCGGTTGCGGGATGTCGATGATCGGCGTGTTCGTCTTGGTCGCAGTCGAGGTGCCGCGCGCCACATAGCCGACGACGCCGCTCGGGCCGTAGCCGAGCACCTGTTCGGAAGGCACGAAGGGTGTGGGCTCGGAAGCGTGCGCCGGGCCGGGCGCGGCGGCCGCTGGCGCCGCCTGCACGGGACGCGCCGGGCGTGGGCCTTGGGTATGGGCGACCGTTTTGCGCGCCTTGCCGACCTCGATCGTGGGAAGCGCCTGCTGGGCAGAGGCGGCATTCGCGGCGGAAACGAGCGCGGCGCCCAGGGCGCACAGGCTGACACACGAGCGTTTCGATTTTCCAGACGCGAAGGGGCGAACCAAGAGGAAACACTCCAGCGATCGATCGGTCACCGACCCTCGCCAGAGTCGGCTTATCCTCTAGGGCTCAGTATTGCAGTGCAGAAAAGACCAATCAATGCATGGATCATAATTTTAAAAATCTTGTAAAGTTGCCATCTGGATTGAGATTAAACTCCCGAAGTGCCCGATGTTGGAATTCTTGCCTTTCGCAACAATAGTCGTGGCTAGCGACTCTTGAATTCATTGAAGAGCGGCTCTCCGGAGGCGCAGTCGTCAAATTAACTGAATAAGCTCATTGAACAGGATCCACGATCGGTCAAACCTCGCTTGTCAGCTTCGCTCGAAGCGACTCCGATTCGCCTCGATCATCACGGTTCGTATCTCATGTACCGGATCAGAAAAAGGTCAACTCGCTTCGCTCTCAAGGACATTTGCGCGCAGCCTCTTCCATTGCCTCAACCCATCAGAGGCGTTTCTTGAGCAGCGCGTCGCGAGCCTTTACGATGCGCTGGTAACGTTCGGCGCTGCCGCCTGCGTCGGGATGCGCTGTCTTGGCCAACTGCCGGAAGGCGGCACTGATGTCTGACGGCTTTAGTAGGCCCTCGATTGGCAGGGCTAAGATTTCGCGATATTCGTGGTCGTCGTGGTCGGCATCCCGCTGCAACAAGAAGGTTCTGCGCTTTTCTCGCGCCTTGAGGCGGAGGTTAACCTGATCGTCGCGCCATCTTTGGCGCGACATAACGAGACACTCGCCGAAGGTGATCCGGCCGAGCCTTTCAAGTTCGTCAAGACTGAACGGCCCCACGACGCCATAGGGGGGCGCCAGACACGCCTTCCTGCCGCCCTCGCCATGTTGGATATCGCCGATCGTCGCCATATCCAGTATTCCCATCGAGCCGTTCCAGACGACCCATTCCTCTTTGTCCGCCATACGGAGCGCTTTCATGCATAAAGCGACCCGCGTTTCGCCTTGTTTGTGCAAAGGTATTCACAAGAGTTGGACGGGTCATGAGCCTATGCATGTTGCGAGCCAAGGGAGCTGACAAAGCGTCGGACGTCAGCAGCGTCTGCGGCTAGGATGTGTCCGAGCATTCTCGGTTAGGGGCCGTTTGGTTCTTTCCAAATGAATTCGCCGCGGTCTCTGACATCATGCTCGAAGGCTCCGAGATCGTGTTAAGCTATCTCGCCAAAAAAAGGACCGTCCGGCCTCATCTAACAGGCGTGTGAAACGCCCTGCCTGGGCCAAGTTTACCAGAGCGGTCCAAATGGCGAGATTTTTGCTCGGTGCTGCGCCGATGAAGGCGCGCGACTCCCATTTGCAGTCGCTTCGAGAAGAGCGCCACTAGCGAGGGGTGGAAAGAATGGCAAATCATAAGGTTACGGTTGAGCAATTTGCCCAATGGCAAATGGGCTTGTTTTTTACATGTTACGGGCCATGACGAGCATCTTAATCTGGGCCGCGAATTTAAGAACGATGAACAAGCAGAAAACTGGCTCAACGTTTCGGAGTCGGTGACTGTGATTGAAATGATGATCCGCAAATATCAGAAATAGCAACTCAAATGATGTTGGACTCTGGAGAGAAGGCGATATGCGGCCACGGAAGGCGCTCCGCCCTCGCTCGCTGGTCTTGCCGGAGGCGATTTCGCACGTGTCACGGCGCCACGACGATCGGCGTCAATATTCCTCGGACGCGTTCGATGGAGCGCCGATCGCCGTCGTCAGGCGGAAAGCGGTGCCAGAAACTTGATTTGTGGCGTTGTGTGGATGATTTCACGCAGGACTTCGATCCTGATTTTGGCGAGCGCGAAGCCGGGGCCTTCTCGGCTGGCGCTGGTGCGCTGCGACAGCTACATCGCCAATTTCATCAGCGTCTCGACGCCTAGCACTAATTGTTTGGGCGGATGTCGCCGAGGCCACGAGCGCGACGGATTTCGTCCAGCTCGGCAAAGCGCCGAGCGGCGGCTGCGGAGAGGCGCTTCCGGGAGGGGATCGTGGCGCGCGGCGCTTGGTCCAGCCTTGATCAGCTCACTGGCGCCGCGCGCGTCCGTCAATGTGTGGTGACTTCGTTGCTCGGGAGCACGTCGCGGATGCGCTTGCCTTCCACCCAGACGAAAGCCCCGGCGGGGTCGGCGCAGGCGATATCCTGTTCGGCGATCAGCTTGTCGCAGAGCATGATGCAAATGGCGTCGATCGACGCGCCTCTGTCGTTTTCCTCAGTCATGCGGTCAATCGAGATTTCGCCCATCTCCTCGTTGTCGACCAAATGGATGATAAACACTTCTTCGTGGCCGGGAGCTCCATGCGCGTTCACCCGGAAAGTTTCCCCCTTGTAGCGGAATTCGCGTATCATTCCTGTCCCTTTTTGCTTGGTTGTCTTCGCGATTTTACGCCTTCGTGTTGAGGCGATGATCACCGCGCGCCCGGCGCGCATGCAAACTGCGCGCCATTTGTGCGCGTCGTGGACCTCCGGTTTTGTTCGAATGAGGCGCCGAAATTGCTTTTGAAGGGGCGACAGGGACTGAGAGATCAGGAAAACGTCATGCCAATGCCCGCCGAGGAAATCCAACGTCTCATAAAGACGGCTCTGCCCGACGCCGTGATCGAACTGACGGCGCTCGCCGACGATAATGATCATTGGGCCGCGACGGTGACGTCGGCGGCGTTTCAAGGTTTGAGCCGGGTGCGTCAGCATCAGCTGGTCAACGCCGCCTTCGGCGGGCGGCTCGGCGGTGAATTGCATGCGCTGGCGTTGACGACGCGAGCGCCGGCGCGAGGAGAGTGAGAAATGGGCGACATTACATCCAAGATCAAAGGGATCATCGACGGCGCCGACGTCGTGCTGTTCATGAAGGGCGTGCCGCAGGCGCCGCAATGCGGCTTCTCCTTGCAAGTCGTGCAGATTTTGAATGAGGTCGGCGCGCCCTATACGGCGGTCAATGTGCTCGCCGACGGCGATATCCGCGAGGGGATCAAAGGTTACTCAAATTGGCCGACTATTCCGCAGCTCTATGTGAAGGGCGAGTTCATCGGCGGTTGCGACATTACGCGCGAAATGTTTCAGTCGGGGGAACTGACGGCGCTTTTCGACAAGGAAGGCATTGCGCATAAGCAGGGTGTGAAAGCGTAGCCATACGGTTCATATGATCTTGAAATGCGAGCTCGAGACCGTGGTCCAAGGGAAGCAGAGGACCGCAAGCCCTTGGGCTCGGGTCTCCGTCAAAGGCTGCGCGCCGCGCCGACACCGTTCTCGTCGAACAAAATCTCCGTCTCGTCGCCCGCCATGTCAATGTGCGCGTGGGCAAGCCGGCCGTCGGCGCGGTAGTGGTAGCCGTGGCGCAACTCGACTTCGCCATAGACGATCTTCTCGCAAGTGATCATACGACCGTCGGCGTCGTAGCCGGCGCGAAAATAAGTGTTGCGATTTTCGAGCGCGTCGGCCCCGATGGGCGAAACCAAGTTGAGCGGCAGCTTGACGCCGCTGTAGCTCAAAAAATATTTGAATATCGGCGCCGCTACGATTCCCATGACGTCCCTCCGCCCATATGGCTCGGCGATTGCTTCAGGCTGGCTATGAACACTCCGCGCGCCAACGCCGATGTCGTGAACTTCGGCGAACTCGATCCAAAGACCAATGAGCTCCTGCAGCAGGGCGTCGTCGCCTATCGGACCGACCGTGAGAAGGCCGACAGCCTCTTCAAGCAGGCGTTGGCGCTGACGCCACAGGAGCTGGCTCCATATTACTGCCTATACAAAATTCACACCTATATGGGCAGCCTCGACTATGCGGCCGACGTCGCCGCGGAGGGTATGAAGCAAGCCACGCTTCAGGCGGGTTGGCCGAGCGATCCGACGGCTTGGCCAAGCGCGGCCGAGGCGCAGGAAGGTCCGGCGCGGTTCGCCCTCTATACATTAAAAGCATTGAGCTTCATCGAGCTCAAACGCGGCCGGCGTGACATTGCCCTGGACTATCTCGGCATTCTCTCTCGAGCCGATCCACAGGGCAGCGTCGGCTGGAAAGTGATCGAGGAGTTGGCGCAGGGCAGTGTGCAATAAGCGCACAGATGACAAAACCTTTGTCCGAAACCTCGACAGAGCGTCGGCCTAAATCGTTGCGGCAAAGCTTTTAAAGCGCCTTGATGTCTGAAAATCGACATTGTGCACTGCATTTGTGCGAAACAATGCCGTTTTGCATTGATTTTGAACAAGATAAAAGATGAGCTTTGTGACAAGATTTGAATTGACCTTCGCACATGCGAACGGAACCCGGGCTCGAGCCTGATGGTGGCCATTCGCAAGGAAAGCGGCCATGGACGATGTATTGACTTCAGGCTCTATAAGCACCGAGGATTTGGCCGCAAAGCCGCCGCGGGCGAGAACCCCGTCCGCCGACACCGCGCTGCTCGGCGTTTATGAAATCTCCAAAATCCTCACCGCGCCGGCCCGCCTCGAGCAGGCGCTGGTCAATGTCGTCAGCGTGCTCAGCTCGTTCCTCGACATGAAATTGGGGATGATCACGATCCTCGATCAGCACGGCGATCCGGAGATCGTCGCGACCTCGGGCTGGATCAGTCACGATCGCAGCAAGCCGATCGACACGCTGCCGGCCAAGATGATCGACCGGCTCGTCGCCACCGGCATGCCCATCATCGTCGAGGACGTGACCCGCGACGCCTTGTTCGCGACAGCGGCCGAGACGATCACCCAGGCGGTCGGCGCGAGAGTCTCCTTCCTCGCCGTTGCGATTAAGAGCGACAACCACGTCGTCGGGACTTTGTCGATCTACCGCACATCGGAAGAGTTCGCCGCCTACACCTTCGACGCTGATCTGCGCCTCTTGACGATGATCGCCAATCTGATTGGCCAGACCGTGAAGCTGCACCGCATGTTTTCGGCCGACCGGCAGCGGCTGCTGAACGAATGCAGCACGCTGGAAAAGGCGCTGGTCTCGTGCCTGCCGAAGGAGATCCGTGGCGAGCGGCCCGACGTCGCCGGCATCGTCGGCGAGAGCCCGGCGATCATGGAGGTGCTTGACACCATCGCCGTCGTCGCCAAGTCCAACTCAACCGTGCTGCTTCGCGGCGAGAGCGGCACCGGCAAGGAACTATTCGCGCGCGCGGTGCACGACCTATCACGGCGCAGCGCGAAGCCCTTCGTCAAGGTGAACTGCGCCGCCCTGCCGGAAAGCGTGCTCGAATCGGAGCTGTTCGGTCATGAGCGCGGCGCCTTTACCGGCGCCGTCGCGCAGCGCGCGGGACGCTTCGAACTCGCCAATGGCGGCACGCTGCTGCTCGACGAAATCGGCGAAATATCTCCCGCCTTCCAGGCGAAGCTGCTGCGCGTGCTGCAGGAAGGCGAATTCGAGCGGGTAGGCGGCTCCAAGACCTTAAAGGTCAACGTGCGATTCGTTTTCGCGACCAATAAAAACCTCGAAGAGGCGGTCGAAAAGGGCGAGTTCCGCGCCGATCTCTATTACCGCATCAGCGTCGTGCCGGTGTTCCTGCCCCCGCTGCGCGAGCGGCCCGGCGATGTTTCGCTGCTGGCGCATAATTTCCTTGAGCGGTTCAACGCTGAAAACGAGCAAAAACACCAGTTCGCGATGAGCGCTATCGAGACGCTGCAAAGTTGCTACTTCCCCGGCAACGTGCGCGAATTAGAAAATTGCGTGCGCCGCACGGCGACTTTGGCGCGCGGGGAAACCATCTTCGATTACGATTTCGCCTGTGCCGCCGGCAAATGCCTTTCGGCCTTACTGTGGACTGGCAGCGCAAGCGGCGCCTTTGCGGATACGCATCCCGAACTGGCCGGCATGCACGCCGTCCAGCCGCCTGACGAGATCGCGCCGGCGTCCCGCGGCGAAGCAGTGCCGGTTCCGACCGTGCTCGAGAAGCCTCCGTCGCTGCCGAACGCTGTCAGCGAGGCGGAGGGCGGCGGCTTCACGTCATCCCGCAAGATGATCGACCGCGAGACGCTCGTAGAAGGCATGGAGAAAGCCGCCTGGGTTCAGGCCAAAGCGGCGCGTATCCTTGGCGTGTCGCTGCGCCAGGTCAATTACGCGCTGAAGAAATACAATATCGAAGTAAAGCGCATCTGAGCACAGCTAACAATTGTCGCATTTACGACATTTGTCCAAGCTCGCCCGACGGTTCCCTCGCTTCACGTCAAGGGGTTGAACAAGCGAGCCTCAAGGCTCGCATTATGACGGGTTTCCAACTGGCATGCGATTTGAAGGGAGGGAAGACCTAGAATTGAATCGATAAGGAATCGCGACATGGCGTACAAAATTGTAGCCTCCCAATGCACGGTGTGCGGGGCTTGCGAATTCGAATGTCCGAATGCGGCGATCCGCCTCAAGAATGACATCTACATCATCGACCCAAAGAAATGCACTGAGTGCGAGGGGCATTTCGACACCCCGCAATGTGCGGTTGTCTGTCCTGTCGAAAACACTTGCGTGCCGGCGTCGCCCTGACGCGCGGCCTAGCGGACCACGCATCGCATGGACGCCGTCGACTGGCTCGGAAATTTCCTGTCCTGCCGCGATTGTCCGCATGGGGAGATTCGCGAGAAAGGCCTCTGCGATCTCGGGCGGATTTGCGTGCGTGATCGGCGGGCCCGCCGCATAGACAGGTTCTTCGCCGCGAGTCCGCAAGAGTCCGCAAAATATCTCGATCATCCCTATTTTGAACTGCGCGTCGGCGCGGTTAAATACGCCAACGTCTTTCAATTGCGCGCGCTGATCGACGACGAGGAGCCGGACGTCAGAGCCATGGTGGCGCAGCGTCTGCCGTTGCGTCTTGCCGAGAAACTGATCGACGACCCCGACCGCAAGGTGCGCATGGCCATGGCCCAGCGAGTCGAGGGCGCGGGCCTCGTGAAGCTGCTTTTCGATGAAGACAGCGGCGTGCGCCTGATCGCCGCGCGTCGCGCGCCGCCTGAGATTCTCGCTGGCGCGATGAACGATGACGACCCGCAGGTGCGTTGCGAAGCGGCGCGGCGGATCGCCCTCGACAGGCTCCCGGCCCTGGCGCGCGACCCCGAACCGCGCGTGCGCATGATTATTGCAGAGCGGTTGGCGCCGACACAACTGGGGCTGCTCGTCGCCGACGAAGATTTGCGAGTTCGCTTCTTGGTGGCCGAGCGATGTGGATTGGAGCTGCTCGCGCGTCTGCGCGCGGATCCTGATCCGGAGGTCAGGTGCCTCGTCCGGGCGCGCCTGGACGAAGCGCAACAGTAAACGGAGAGCGAAATGGCGGCGGTGCAGGAGACAGTTGAACAAGTTCGCCGTGTCGGCGCTGATCAATATAAATATGGCTTCGTCACCGACATCGAATCCGACCTCGCGCCCAAGGGTCTTTCCGAAGAGGTGATCCGCTTCATTTCGGCGAAGAAGGACGAGCCGGAATGGATGCTCGAATGGCGGCTCGAGGCCTATCGCCGTTGGCTGACGATGACCGAGCCGAAATGGGCGCGCGTCGACTATCCGGCGATCGACTATCAAGATCTCTATTACTACGCGGCGCCGAAGTCGACGGCCGGGCCGAAATCGCTCGACGAAGTCGACCCCGAGTTGCTGCGCACATACGAAAAACTTGGCATTCCGCTGCATGAGCGCGAAATTCTTGCCGGCGTAGAGCGACCAGACGGCGGAGAGCGCCCGCGCGTCGCCGTCGATGCGGTTTTCGACTCGGTCTCCGTCGCAACGACTTTCAAGGAGGAGTTGAAGAAGGTCGGGGTGATCTTCTGCCCGATCTCCGAGGCGCTGCGCGAGCATCCCGAGGTGGTGCGCAAATATCTCGGTACGGTGGTGCCGACCTCGGATAATTTTTTCGCGACGCTGAACAGCGCGGTGTTTTCGGACGGCTCTTTCGTCTATATTCCGCCCGGCGTGCGTTGCCCGATGGAATTGTCGACTTACTTCCGCATCAATGAAAAGAACACCGGACAGTTTGAACGGACGCTGATCATCGCCGACAGCGGTTCCTACGTGAGCTATCTCGAAGGCTGCACCGCGCCGAAGCGCGACGAGAACCAGTTGCATGCGGCGGTGGTCGAACTCGTGGCGCTGGACGACGCCGAGATCAAATATTCGACTGTGCAGAATTGGTATCCAGGCGACGAGAACGGCAAAGGCGGCATCTACAATTTCGTGACGAAGCGCGGCGATTGCCGCGGCGCCAATTCGAAGATCAGCTGGACGCAGGTCGAGACCGGTTCGGCGATCACCTGGAAATATCCGAGCTGCGTGCTGCGCGGCGAAAATTCGCGCGGCGAATTCTACTCCATCGCAATCTCCAATGGTCGTCAACAGGTCGACTCCGGCACCAAGATGATCCATCTCGGCAAGGGCACGACGAGCCGCATCATCTCGAAGGGCATTTCGGCCGGTCGTTCCTCCAACGCTTATCGCGGCCTCGTCTCGGCGCATCGCAAGGCGGAAGGCGCCCGTAATTTCACCAATTGCGACTCGCTGCTCATTGGCGACGCCTGCAGCGCGCACACGGTCCCCTACATCGAAGCGAAGAACCCGTCCTGCGTGTTCGAGCACGAAGCGACGACTTCGAAAATCTCCGAGGAGGTGTTGTTCTATTGCATGCAGCGCGGTCTGTCGCAGGAAGACGCCACCGCGCTCGTGGTCAATGGCTTCGTGCGCGACGTCTTGCAGCAGCTGCCGATGGAATTCGCGGTTGAGGCGCAAAAACTGATCTCGGTCAGTCTCGAAGGCAGCGTCGGCTGACGCCTCAAACATTTGGGAGTGGTTTAAATGACCGCGCTATTGGAAATTCGTAACCTCAAGGCCGAGATCGCCGGCAAGCAGATCCTCAACGGCTATGATCTCACCGTCAAGGCGGGCGAGGTGCATGCGATCATGGGACCGAACGGCTCGGGCAAATCGACGCTGTCTTATGTGCTCTCTGGCCGGCCTGGGTACCAGATCACCGAGGGGCAGGCGCTGCTTGCTGGCGCCGATCTGTCGCAGATGAGCGTCGACGAACGCGCTGCGGCGGGGCTGTTCCTCGCCTTTCAATATCCGCTGGAGGTGCCGGGCGTCGCTACGATGACCTTTTTGCGCGCCGCGCTCAACGCGCAGCGCAAGAAGCGCGGTGAGGAGGAAACGTCTTCGCCCGATCTGATTAAGCGCGTCAAAGAGATCGCCAAGATCCTCGACATGGACATGGAGATGCTGAGGCGCCCGGTGAACGTCGGCTTCTCTGGCGGCGAAAAGAAGCGCGCCGAGACGCTGCAGATGATGCTGCTCGAACCCAAGCTGTGCATCCTGGATGAGACCGATTCCGGCCTCGACATCGACGCGCTGAAGGTCGTCTCCAATGGCGTCAATCAATTGCGGTCGAAGGACCGGGGCATCGTCGTTATCACCCATTATCAGCGCCTGCTCGATTACATCACGCCGGACGTCGTTCACGTGCAATCAGCCGGCCGCATTGTGCGGACCGGGGGGAAGGAGCTTGCGTTGGAGCTTGAAGACACAGGCTACGCGCGCTACCAAAACGAAGCGGCTTAAGTCATGAGCAACGCACCGAGCGCTCCCGCGCGCAAACTCACCGAGGCCGAGGCTCGCCTGGCGGAAATCTTCGCCTCGCAACGAAGCGCCGGCGCGCCGCAACTTGCCAAGCTGCGGACCGCCGCCTTCAGCGCCTTTTCGAAGACGGGCCTCCCCAACCGACATGATGAGGCATGGAAATACACGGATTTGCGCGCCCTGCTGCGCGATGTGAAGCCCTTGGCCGCGCCGCCGGAAGAAAGCGTCAAGCAAAACCTGCGGAATGCGGCGGTTCTTGCAGGCGTCAACGCTCGGCGCATCGTCTTCGTCGGCGGCTATTTTGATCCGAAACTTTCCGATCTCGGCGATTTGGAAAAAGGGTTGAGCGTGATGTCGCTGTCCGAGGCCTTGGCCAAGGGCGACGCCGCGACGATCGCGCAGCTCGGGAAAGTTGGCCAGGTTGACGATCCCGCTTTCGCACTCAACACGGCTTTCATGGGCGAAGGCGTCGTCATCCGTGTCGGCGCCGGCGTATGCGTGGAGCGACCGATACAATTGGTCTTCGTGGCGGGCGCGCAGCCGGCGACTTATTTCCTGCGCTCGCTCGTCGTCGTCGAAAACGGCGCGCGGGCGACGCTGATCGAAAGCTTCGAGGGCGCTACGACACAGGAATATCACGTAAACGCCGCGACAGAAGTCGTGCTGGAAGAGGGCGCGTCGCTGGACCGACTCAAGATCAGCTGCGAAGGCGACGCCGCGATGCACGTCGCGACCTTCGTCGCCTCACTCGCTCCCAACGCCCAGCTGAGCGACCTCGGGCTTAATCTCGGCGGAGCCGTGTTGCGCAACCAGTCCTTTGTCAGCCTGAACGGGCAGGGGGCCCATGCCGGCGTGCGCGGCGCCAATATTTTGAAGCACAAGGAACATGCCGACGCGACTTTGTTCCTCGAACATGCGGCGGAACGTTCGGAGAGCAAGGCGCTGTTTAAATCGGTGCTGGACGATGCGTCGCAGGCGGTGTTTCAGGGCAAGATCCTGGTTCGGCCCGGCGCGCAAAAGACCGATGCGCGCATGATGGCTCGCGCGCTGTTGCTGTCGGAAGGCGCGCAGGCCAATTGCAAACCGGAGCTGGAAATCTTCGCCGACGACGTGCAATGCGCGCATGGTTCGACGGTCGGCGCGCTGGACGAAAACTTGGTTTTCTATCTGATGGCGCGCGGGATTTGCCAAGCGGAAGCCGAAGCGCTGCTGACCGAAGCTTTCGTTGGGGAAGTGATCGACGCCGTGGAAAATCGCAGCCTTCGCGAGGCTCTATCCGCCCTCGTTTCCGAGCGACTGAGAGTGCGAAAATGATCCCACAGCTAGTGAACGATACAACATATGACGTTGCGCGGTTGCGTCGCGACTTCCCGATCTTGGACGTAAGAATTCACGGCCTCCCGCTCGTCTATCTGGACAATGCGGCGTCGGCGCAAAAGCCTCAAGCGGTTCTCGATCGCATTCAGCACGCCTATGCCGGCGAATATGCGAACGTTCATCGTGGACTTCACTTCCTCGCCAATGCCGCGACGGAGCAATATGAGGGCGCCCGGGAAAAGCTACGCAATTTTCTCAACGCAGAGCGTTCGGAAGAGATCGTTTTTACGAGAGGCGCGACGGAGGCGATAAACCTGGTCGCGCAATCTTTCGCGCGCGACAGGATCAGCGCCGGCGACGAAATCGTCGTATCGATCATGGAACACCACGCCAACATTGTGCCGTGGCATTTCCTGCGCGAGCGCAATGGGGCGGTCATCAAATGGGCGAAGGTCGATGACGAAGGAAATTTTCTTCTGGATGAATTTGAAAAGCTTTTGACCGAACGGACAAAGATCGTAGCCGTGACACACATGTCCAACGTGCTAGGCACGGTGGCGCCAATTAAGGAAATTGTGGGCCTCGCTCATGCGCGGGGGATTCCGGTTCTTATAGATGGCTCCCAGGCCGCCGTTCACCTCGATGTGGACGTTGTGGATCTCGACTGCGATTTCTACGTCGTCACGGGGCATAAGCTCTATGGACCTACGGGGATTGGCGTTTTATATGGAAAATACGAGCATTTGGCTGCGATGAGTCCGTTTAACGGCGGCGGCGAGATGATTCGGGAGGTGCGGGAAGAGGGTGTTACCTACGGAGATCCGCCGCACCGCTTCGAAGCCGGCACCCCAGCGATCGTTCAGGCGATTGGGCTTGGCGCCGCGGTTGACTACATCAATTCGATCGGCAAGTCCCGTATTCGGGCGCATGAACGCGAATTGCTCGAATATGCGACGGAGCGATTGCGCGAGATAGATTCAATGCGAATTTTAGGCGCGGCGGAAGAGAAGGGCGCCATTGTTTCCTTTACGATGGACGGCGCGCATCCCCACGATATCGCCACCATCATCGATCGCTCTGGAATCGCCATCCGGGCGGGAACCCACTGCGCTATGCCGTTGTTGAATCGCTTCGGCGTCACCGCCGCCTGCCGGGCCTCGTTCGGGCTTTATAACACAAAGGACGAAGTCGACCAGTTCGTTCAGTCGATATGGAAAGCGCGTCAGCTCTTCGCGTAGGCCCGTGAGCTCCGCCCGATCGCCCACGCGATCGATCGGTAACGTAGGCGACACACGGCACTATGAAGACTGAACCGACAAGCCCGGGCGGCTTTCTTGATCTGGGCCAATTGCGCGCAGATCTTGTCGATCAATCGCCCGCCCTCGCGGCGCGGCGCTCTGGCGCCGCCGGTGCGCTTCACAGGACTCCACACCAGCTCATCGGGGGTCAGCTCAGGCGCGTCCACCTTTCGGATCCATACGCCGAAATCCAGGCCATACTGACGGGAATCATTGCCATTGATCCAATGAAACTCCAACTGTTCTTGACGCGCGGTTAGACTACCACGCTGGCCGCGACACAAACGCACGGCCCCCCAAGCCTGGTTTGAAGACCGCCGCCGGCCATGGCCAACGAAATTGTCGCCTAATTCTCGACTCTGAGTGAGATGTTGAATTTGTAACAAGCTTTACCGCGCGTAATGTAGAGACATGTTTGAATATTGACATTGTTGGTTCTCGACACTGCTTTGATTTATCGAGCTTTTTCGCAGTAGAGGCGCTGGCATGGTTGTTGCGATCCCTGCGGCAAACTGATGCATCGGTCCGTCTCAGCCGAGAGCCGGCGTAGGCGACTTTGCAGCGCAGAAGGAAACAAGCCATGGCGTCTTTGGATGTTGGAACGGCCGGTGCAGTTGAAGGGGTGAACGCGGCGATCGCGATGGATGACGTGATGCAGAAGATCGCCGAGCACAAGGGCTGCGGCACGTCAGGCGGCAGCGGCAAGGCGAGCTGCGGTTCGGGCGCCGGGCAGGGCGACCTGCCGACGGAGATCTGGGAGAAGGTCAAGAACCATCCTTGCTACAGCGAAGAGGCGCACCATCACTATGCGCGCATGCACGTCGCCGTCGCGCCCGCCTGTAACATCCAATGTAACTATTGCAACCGAAAATATGATTGCGCGAATGAGTCGCGTCCCGGCGTCGTCAGCGAGAAGCTGACCCCGGAGCAGGCCGCGAAGAAAGTTTTGGCCGTCGCCTCCACCATTCCGCAAATGACGGTCCTGGGCATCGCCGGCCCGGGCGATCCGCTCGCTAATCCGGAAAAAACTTTCAAAACCTTCGATCTGATCTCACGCACCGCGCCGGATATCAAGCTCTGCTTGTCAACTAACGGTCTCGCTTTGCCGGATCACGTTGATACGATCGCCGGCTACAACGTCGATCACGTCACGATCACGATCAATATGGTCGACCCGGAAGTCGGCGCGAAGATTTATCCCTGGGTGTTCTGGAAGCATAAGCGCTACACCGGCGTCGAGGCGGCGAAGCTCCTGACTGACCGTCAGCTGCAGGGGCTCGAAATGCTCACCGAGCGCGGCATTCTGTGCAAAGTGAATTCGGTGATGATCCCCGGAATTAACGACGAACACCTTGTCGAGGTGAATAAGGCGGTCAAATCCCGCGGCGCGTTCCTCCACAACATCATGCCGCTTATTTCGGCGCCGGAGCACGGCACGGTGTTCGGCCTTAACGGCCAACGCGGTCCCTCGGCGCAAGAGCTGAAGGCGCTACAGGATAGTTGCGAAGGCGAAATGAACATGATGCGCCATTGCCGACAGTGCCGCGCCGACGCGGTTGGCCTGCTCGGTGAGGATCGCAGCGCTGAGTTCACCACGGAAAAGATCATGGCGATGGAGGTCGATTACGATCTCGAATCCCGCAAGGCCTATCAGGAGAAAGTCGAAGAAGAGCGCGTCGCCAAGGTCGCCGCGAAGCAGGAAGAACTGGCGACTCTGGCCGGCACCGCGAGCGACATCAAATTGCTGATCGCCGTGGCGACCAAGGGCTCGGGTCTGATCAACGAACATTTCGGCCACGCCAAAGAGTTCCAGGTCTACGAACTCTCGACCTCGGGCGCCAAATTCGTCGGCCATCGCCGCGTCGATCTCTACTGTCAGGGCGGATATGGCGACGAAGACAGTCTCGAGACGGTGATCCGCGCGATCAACGACTGCCATGCGGTGTTCGTCGCGAAGATCGGCGGCTGTCCGAAGAATGACCTGCTGAAGGCCGGAATCGAACCCGTCGATCAATTTGCGCATGAGTTCATCGAAAAGTCGGCGATCGCCTGGTTCAAGGCCTATCTCGAAAAAGTGAACAGCGGCGAGATCGAACATCAGGAGCGTGGCGACGCGGAAATCAGGCAGGGCGCGCTCATCAACGCGGCCTGAGCAGACGTTGCCACACTCTACGTCACCAAATCAAAGCGTAGGAGCAAAGGATATGGCGCTTAAAATCATCGCCTCGCAGTGCACGAGCTGTTCGGCCTGTGAGCCTGAATGCCCGAATGTGGCGATCTACGAAAAGGGGGGCACTTTCGTGATCGATCCAAAAAAATGCACGGAGTGCATCGGCCATTTTGACGCGCCGCAATGCGCCGCCGTCTGTCCAGTCGACAACACCTGCGTCATCGACAACGCCTATCCGCGTTATCAGGCACCGGCTTAAGGGGGTTCGCAATGAAATTTACGCTTACGCCGGCCGCACAAAAATTCATTCGGCGCATGGTGCAGTTTAGCGCCAATCCAGGCGGAGGCTTTCGCTTGCTGGTGTCCCCGGGCGGTTGCTCGGGGCTCAGCGCGATATTCGACGTCGAAGCCGCGCCGCACGCTGGCGATCAGGAATTCCTTGTCGCTGGCGTGAAATTTTATCTGCCGGCGGAAAGCCGCTTGCTGCTGGACGGCGTGACGATTGATTTTGCCGACTCCTCGACGAGCGGCGGCCTCGTCTTTCACGATCCGAAAAACACCGGATCCTGTAAGAGCGCTAGCGCGCCCGTCGTGGAGCAGATGCACTAAGGGCGCGCCCAATGGTGACCGGCGAGCAAGCCATACTGAGCTCCGACGAGAAAGAACTTCTCGCCGGAGCGTTGCTTGGCGAGGGCCTGCCGCCGGAGGCCGAAAGATTTCTCGGTCTCGCGAGCGAAACCTACGCCGATTCCGAAACGGCGGAGCGCTATTTGCGCCAGGCCCAACAATGGGCCCCTGATCATGCCGCCGTTTTGATCGGCTTTTATCGTTTTTACTTTTACAAAGGCAGATTGCGGGAGGCATTGGAGATCGCCAATCGCTGTCTCGAAAAAGCGACGCGCGAGAACAATATGCCGCGAGACTGGCGGCGGGCCTGCGCGCAGGACGCCGTTTTCGATCGCTATGACGAGATGTTGCCGCGCTTCTTCCTCTTCACATTGAAGGGCTACGCCTATTTGCAGATGCGCCTCGGCGCTCTCGACGAAAGCCGCGTCGCGATCGCCAAGCTTCTCGAACTCGACCCCACCGACAAGATTGGCGCGAAGGTTTTGCAGGGCATCCTAGACAGGATTGGGCTCGACGATGACGCATGAAATCGACGAGGCGCGTGACTGGCGCGGGCGGGACATCGATTGTGCAGATTGTGCGCACCAAGAGTTGCTCGCCGCGAGACGTTGTGAATTGCGCAAGGCTTGCGTAAATGATCGGTACGCGCGGCGAATCGATCGTTTCTTCAATTGGCATCCTGAACTCGCCGACCGCTATCTTTCGCATCCGCATTTCGAAGTGCGCGCCATCGCGGCGAAATTTGCCAATCCCTTTCTTTTACCACGGCTCCTGTCGGATCCCGACGAGACGGTGCGGTGGGAAGCTGTTCAGCGGTTGCCGGCGCGCTATCAGCGTGAATTACGCAATGACCCGCATCGCGAAGTCAGGATACGCATCGCAACGCTTCTCGACGACCCGGATCTTGTGCCGATGATGCAGGACAAGGACTATTACGTGCGCATTGTGATTGCGCGCAAGGTCGCGCCAGCGTTGCTTGTGGCGATGCTCGACGATGTGGAAGTTGAGGTGCGACGGATCGTTGCGCAGCGTATCGACGCCCAATGGCTGGGGAGAATGGGTCGAGATTCAAGCGCTGATGTGCGTCTGGAAGCCGCGAAAAGAATGACCCCGGAACAGTTGTCGGATTTGAGAGACGACGTAGATTGGCGACTGCGCCATTACGTAGCGACGAGACTGAACGTGGAGGAAATCGGATATCTGATCCATGACAGCGATCCGCTCGTCGCGGAAGCCGCCCGCCAGCGTCTCGCGGCCGAGGGCCCGATAGGATGACCCGCCTGGCGCCCGCGCTGCGCCATTGGCGCCGCCGCTTTCGGCGTCAACTCGCGGGCCGCCCCACGGCGAACTGCAGCGGCGCGCCGCCCGCTGTCGGGGGCGTCCCGGCTGCGAGGGCGTCGGCGAGCCGATCAAGCCGGATCAGCGCGAGGCCCCTATCGCCGCTGTGTGAACCGGCAACGCCGATCTCGATCTCGCCCGCTATCACTTTTGTACCGGGCGCCGGAGCCTTGCCGTCTACATGGTAAGGCGTCACGCGCTTTCGCGCGAGGTTGCGATGCTTGGTGCGCGCAACGACTTCCTGGCCGATGTAGCATCCCTTGGTGAAATCGACGCCGGCGAGCAGATCCATGTTGGCTTCGTGGGGGAATGCGTCGCCATAGACAAAATCCACTCCGCCTTGCGGCACGCCGGCGGCGATGCGCGCCGCTTGATAGTCTTCATGCGCGTCCTCGGCCTTGGTCCCGCGGGGCGCGATCAGCCTCCAGCCCAGCGTCTCGGAGCGCGGGTCCCGCGCGATCGCCAGCGCGGGAATTTTTGGACGCGCCTCGCCGAGTACGGCGAAGGCGGCGAGTTCGTCGCTTTTGGATGTGAAACTCACCGCCGCGCGCAACTTATACATGCCGAGACGGCGCAGGAGATCCAGCTCCAGCTCCTTCGGGCAATCGAGCAAATAGCCGCGGGTCTCGCCCTCGCCTTGCGCGAAGACCAGGAAGTCGATCAATATCTTGCCCTGCGGCGCCAACAACGCGCAAAAACGGGCGTCGCCCGGGGCGAGTTTGGCGATGTCGTTGGTGACCAGATTATGTAGGAAATTAGTCGCGTCGGCGCCGGAGATTTCGACAACGCCGCGCTCCTCCAAGCTGATGACTGCTGACATTGCTTCTTACCCCAAACCGCGATCGTAAGCCGGAATTGGATAGACCCTTTTAATGATGCAAGGATATTGCCATGGTTTTATATGGGGCGGAAAGCCAGAACGCGAGAAGTTGCGCTGCGGCCGCAACCCTATAGGGATGCGGCCGAAAACGCTCGTCATTTGGACAAATGTCGCCCATGCTTTTGGTGCGAATTCATGCCCCCTAAACCTCTATAACATTGTCGCCCCGCATCGGGTGTTGTTAGCTTTTTGACATTGCCGCAATGGGAGGCGGGTGTCACACAAATAGTTGAAAATGTGAGCTTTTATCTCTGCAAGAAATTCCCTCCGGCACTGGCATGGACATTGCGAGCCCATGGGCTGCGACAGCATCGAGGGCCGTCGAAGAGAACCTCTTACTGCGGAGTCCTTCTCTACCTCGGCAGCGACCGCAATGCGCAGCGAGCGAGCTGCCACAGAGGCTAAGGGCTCAACAGGAGACAGACATGTCGTCATTACGGCAAATCGCATTTTATGGCAAAGGGGGCATCGGCAAGTCGACGACGTCCCAGAATACTCTCGCGGCGTTGGCCGAAATGGGTCATCGCATTCTAATCGTCGGCTGCGACCCGAAGGCCGACTCGACGCGCCTCATTCTGCACGCCAAGGCGCAGGACACGATTCTGAGCCTCGCCGCGAATGCCGGCAGCGTGGAGGACCTTGAGATCGAAGAAGTGATGAAGGTTGGGTATCGCGACATTCGTTGCGTCGAGTCGGGCGGTCCGGAGCCGGGCGTCGGTTGCGCAGGCCGCGGCGTCATCACCTCGATCAACTTCCTAGAGGAAAACGGCGCATATGAGGACATTGACTATGTGTCCTACGACGTGCTCGGCGACGTCGTCTGTGGCGGCTTCGCCATGCCGATCCGCGAGAACAAGGCGCAGGAAATCTACATCGTGATGTCCGGCGAGATGATGGCCATGTATGCGGCCAATAACATCTCCAAGGGCATTTTGAAATACGCCAATTCGGGCGGCGTGCGCCTGGGCGGGCTGGTCTGTAACGAGCGTCAGACCGATAAGGAGCTGGAGCTCGCGGAAGCGCTGGCGAAGAAGCTTGGCACGCAGCTCATTTATTTTGTGCCGCGCGACAATATCGTTCAGCACGCGGAGCTGCGCCGCATGACGGTGCTGGAATATGCGCCGGATTCGGCCCAGGCTAACCACTACCGCAATCTGGCGACCCGGATCCACGCCAATCAGGGCAAGGGCATCATTCCGACGCCAATCACCATGGACGAGCTCGAAGACATGTTGATGGAGCACGGCATCATGAAGGCGGTTGACGAGAGTCAGATTGGCAAGACCGCCGCCGAGCTTTCGGCGATCGCGTAAGTCTTAAATGCAAGAACGTCGACCTCCCGCCTGCGGGAGGCCGAGCCGAAATTCCGAAAACATCAAGGAGCCATCACATGAGTCTTTCGCCCACACTAAGCGTTGCGGAGATCAAGACCCGCAATAAAGAACTCATCGAGGAAGTTCTCAAGGTTTATCCCGAGAAGACCGCCAAGCGCCGCGCCAAGCACCTCAACGTGCATCAGGAGGGTAAGCCGGATTGCGGCGTGAAGTCGAACATCAAGTCCATCCCCGGCGTGATGACCATTCGCGGCTGCGCTTACGCCGGCTCCAAGGGCGTCGTTTGGGGTCCGATCAAGGATATGATCCACATCAGCCACGGCCCGGTCGGCTGCGGCCAATATTCCTGGGCGGCGCGCCGCAACTATTACATCGGCACGACTGGCATCGACACCTTCGTCACGATGCAGTTCACCTCCGACTTCCAGGAAAAGGACATCGTCTTCGGCGGCGACAAGAAGCTCGCGAAGATCATGGATGAGATCCAGGAACTGTTCCCCCTGAACAATGGCATCACTGTTCAGTCGGAATGCCCGATCGGCCTGATCGGCGACGATATCGAAGCGGTGTCGAAGGCCAAGTCGAAAGAATATGAGGGCAAGACCATCGTCCCGGTGCGTTGTGAGGGCTTCCGCGGCGTCTCTCAATCGCTCGGCCATCACATCGCCAACGACGCGATCCGCGACTGGGTGTTCGACAAGATCACGCCCGACTCCACGCCGCGTTTCGAGCCGACGCCCTATGACGTCGCCATCATCGGCGACTACAACATCGGCGGCGACGCCTGGTCGTCGCGCATCCTGCTCGAAGAGATGGGCCTGCGCGTGATCGCGCAATGGTCGGGCGACGGCAGCCTCGCCGAACTCGAAGCGACGCCGAAGGCGAAGCTGAACGTGCTGCATTGCTACCGTTCGATGAATTATATTTCGCGCCACATGGAAGAAAAGTATGGCATTCCGTGGTGTGAATATAACTTCTTCGGCCCGAGCAAGATCGCCGAGTCGCTGCGCAAGATCGCCAGCTATTTCGACGACAAGATCAAAGAAGGCGCCGAGCGGGTCATCGAGAAATATCAGCCTTTAATGGACGCGGTGATCGCCAAATACCGTCCGCGTCTCGAAGGCAAGACGGTGATGCTGTTCGTCGGCGGGCTGCGCCCGCGCCACGTGATCGGCGCTTACGAAGACCTCGGCATGGAAGTCGTCGGCACGGGCTACGAATTTGGCCATAACGACGACTATCAGCGCACCGCCCAGCATTATGTGAAGGATGGCACGCTAATCTACGACGACGTGACCGGTTACGAATTCGAGAAATTCGTCGAGAAGATCCAGCCCGATCTCGTCGGCTCCGGCATCAAAGAAAAATACGTCTTCCAAAAGATGGGCGTGCCTTTCCGCCAGATGCACAGCTGGGATTATTCGGGTCCCTATCATGGCTATGACGGCTTCGCGATCTTCGCGCGCGACATGGACATGGCGATCAATTCGCCGGTCTGGAAAAAGACCAAGGCGCCTTGGAAGACCGAGGCCCAGCCGCTGCTGCAAGCCGCGGAATAAAACTTAGGCCCGGCGCGTCGCTGACGCCGCGCCGGCTCTCCCCCTAACGCATGACGCGAAGGTTCAGCCATGCCACAGAGCGCAGAACACGTCCTAGACCATTTCGACCTCTTCAGAGGTCCCGAGTACCAGCAGATGCTGGCGAACAAGAAGAAGATGTTTGAAAACCCGCGCGATCCTGCTGAGGTGGAACGCATCCGGGAATGGGCCAAGACCCCCGAATATCGCGAGAAGAACTTCGCCCGCGAGGCGTTGACGGTCAACCCGGCCAAGGCCTGCCAGCCGCTCGGCGCGGTCTTCGCCGCCGTCGGTTTTGAGCAAACGATTCCTTTCGTGCACGGGTCGCAGGGCTGCGTCGCTTATTACCGCAGCCATCTGTCGAGACACTTCAAGGAGCCTAGCTCCTGCGTGTCCTCGTCGATGACGGAAGACGCGGCGGTGTTCGGCGGCCTCAACAACATGATCGACGGCCTGGCCAACACCTATAACATGTACAAGCCAAAGATGATCGCCGTCTCGACCACCTGCATGGCGGAAGTCATCGGCGACGATCTGAACGCCTTCATCAAGACCTCTAAAGAGAAAGGGTCGGTTCCGGCGGAATACGACGTTCCGTTCGCCCACACCCCTGCCTTTGTTGGCAGCCATGTCACCGGTTACGACAATGCCTTGAAGGGCATCATCGAGCATTTCTGGGACGGCAAGGCCGGCACTGCGCCCAAGCTCGAGCGCGTAGCCAATGACAAGGTCAACTTCATCGGCGGGTTCGATGGCTACACAGTCGGCAATATGCGTGAAGTTAAGCGCATTTTCGGGCTGATGGGCGTCGACTACACGATCCTGGCCGACAATAGCGAAGTCTTCGACACGCCGACCGACGGCGAGTTCCGCATGTATGACGGCGGCACGACGCTGGAAGAGGCCGCAAATGCGATCAACGCCAAGGCGACGATCTCGATGCAGGAATATTGCACCGAGAAGACGCTGCCGCTGATCGCCGCGCACGGCCAGGAAGTTGTCGCCTTCAATCATCCAGTTGGCGTCTCCGCGACGGACAACTTCCTTATGGCGTTGTCGCGCATCACCGGTAAACCTATTCCTGAGGAGTTGGCGCGCGAGCGTGGTCGACTCGTTGATGCGATGGCCGATTCGGCTGCGCATATCCACGGCAAGAAATTCGCGATCTACGGCGATCCGGATCTCTGCCTGGGTCTCGCCGGCTTCCTGCTGGAGCTTGGCGCCGAACCGACGCATATTCTCGCGACGAACGGCGGCAAGGCGTGGGCGGAGAAGGTGCAGGCGCTGCTCGACTCCTCGCCCTTCGGCAAAAATTGTCACGTCTATCCGGGCAAGGATCTCTGGCACATGCGGTCGCTGCTGTTCACCGAGCCGGTGGATTTCCTGATTGGTAACACCTACGGGAAATATCTTGAACGCGACACCGGCACGCCGCTCATCCGGATCGGCTTCCCGATCTTCGATCGCCACCACCACCACCGCTATCCAGTGTGGGGCTATCAGGGCGGGTTGAACGTTCTTGTGTGGATCCTCGATCGGATTTTTGAATCGATCGATGCGACCACCAACGTGCCGGCGAAGAGCGATTACAGCTTCGACATCATCCGCTAAGGCGATTCCGCTCCCGCGCTTTTTGCGGGAGCGGTCCACATCTTGCTTGCAATGAAAAGTCAGCGCGAGGGGGAAGAGGCATGAGTTCGCTTTCAGCCACGATCCAGGACGTCTTCAACGAGCCGGGCTGCGGCAAAAATGCGAACAAATCCGAGGCCGAACGCAAGAAGGGCTGCACCAAGCAATTGCAGCCGGGCGGCGCGGCCGGCGGTTGCGCCTTTGACGGCGCCAAGATCGCGCTGCAGCCTTTGACCGATGTCGCGCATCTCGTGCATGGACCCATCGCCTGCGAGGGCAATTCCTGGGACAATCGCGGCGCGAAGTCCTCGGGCTCCAATTTGTGGCGCACCGGCTTCACCACCGACATCAACGAAACGGATGTAGTCTTCGGCGGCGAGAAGCGACTATTCAAGTCCATCCGCGAGATCATCGAGAAATACGATCCGCCGGCGGTCTTCGTCTATCAGACCTGCGTGCCCGCGATGATCGGCGACGACATTGACGCCGTCTGCAAAGCCGCGCGAGAAAAATTTAACAAGCCGGTGATTCCGATCAACTCGCCGGGCTTTGTCGGTCCGAAGAATCTTGGCAATAAGCTGGCTGGCGAGGCGCTGCTGCAGCATGTGATCGGCACCGAAGAGCCGGAATATACGACGCCTTATGACCTCAACATCATCGGGGAATATAATCTCTCCGGCGAGTTGTGGCAGGTGAAGCCGCTGCTCGACGAGCTCGGCATTCGCATCATGGCCTGCATCTCTGGCGACGGCAAATATAGGGAAGTCGCCTCCTCGCATCGGGCCAAGGCCGCGATGATGGTCTGCTCCAAGGCGATGATCAATGTCGCCCGGAAGATGGAGGAACGCTATGGCATCCCCTTCTTTGAGGGCTCCTTCTACGGCATAGAGGACAGTAGCGACTCGCTGCGCGAGATTGCGCGCATGCTGATTGAACGTGGCGCCCCGGAAGAATTGATGGACAGAACGGAGGCGTTGATCGCGCGGGAGGAAGCCAAGGCCTGGGCGGCGATCGCCAAATACAAGCCGCGCTTCAAGGGCAAGAAGGTGTTGCTGATCACGGGCGGCGTCAAATCCTGGTCGGTCGTCGCCGCCTTGCAGGAGGCGGGACTCGAGCTCGTCGGCACTTCGGTGAAGAAATCCACCAAAGAGGACAAGGAGCGCATCAAGGAATTGATGGGCCAGGACGCCCATATGATCGAGGACATGACCCCGCGTGAAATGTATAAGATGCTGAAGGACGCGCGCGCCGACATCATGCTCTCGGGCGGCCGCTCGCAATTCATCGCGCTGAAGGCCTCGATGCCCTGGCTCGACATCAACCAGGAGCGGCATCACGCCTATATGGGTTACGTCGGCATGGTGAAGCTCGTTGAAGAGATCGACAAGGCGCTTTACAATCCGGTCTGGGCGCAGATCCGCAAGCCGGCGCCTTGGGAAAAATCTGGCGACAATTGGCAAACTCGCGCGATGGCGCAGGCGGAAGCCGAGGCGGCGGCGCTCGCCGCCGATCCGGTGAAGGCCGAACAGGTTCGCCGCGCGAAAAAGATCTGCAATTGCAAGAGCGTCGAACTCGGCGTGATCGAGGATGCGATCACCGCGAACAACCTCACGACGGTCGAGGGCGTGCGCGAAGCGACCAACGCCTCGGGCGGCTGCGGCGCCTGCGCCGTGCGAATCGAGGAAGTCCTTGCGGAATTGGCTTCGGCGTCTCACGCGATCGCGGCGGAGTAGGACAATGGCGACCGTCACCGTCAGTAAGAAGGCCTGCTCGGTCAATCCGCTGAAGATGAGCCAGCCGATCGGCGGCGCGCTCGCCTTCATGGGGCTACGCGGGGCCATGCCGCTGCTGCATGGCTCGCAGGGGTGCACGTCTTTCGGCCTGGTGCTGTTCACTCGGCACTTCAAAGAAGCTATTCCCATGCAGACAACGGCGATGAGTGAAGTCGCGACGGTGCTCGGCGGCTATGAAAACGTCGAGCAGGCGGTGCTCAACATATATAACCGCGCTAAGCCGGAGATCATTGGCATTTGCTCGACGGGGGTCACCGAAACCAAGGGCGACGACGTGGAGGGCTACATCAAGCTCATCCGCGAGAAGCACGCGGCGGTGGCGAATCTACCGATCGTCTATGTGTCGACGCCTGACTTTAAGGACGCCTTTCAGGACGGCTGGGAAAAGACCGTGACGCGCATCGTCGAAACGATGGTCGACGCGCCAAAAAGCCCCGCGCGACGGGATCCCACCAAAGTAAACGTGCTGCCCGGTTGCCATCTGACGCCTGGCGATTTGGACGAGTTGCGGACGATCATTGAGGATTTTGGCTTGGAGCCGACGTTTCTGCCGGATCTCGCCGGATCGCTCGACGGCCACATCCCAGAGGATTTCACGCCGACGACGATTGGGGGAGTCGGCGTCGAAGAAATTTCGATTATGGGTCAGGCCGGCTGGACGATCGCGATCGGGGCGCAAATGCGACGCGCCGCGGAGGCCATGCAACAAAAGACCGGCGCGCCGTTTATGCTGTTCGAGAGGCTGTGCGGGCTCGAAGCCAATGATGCGCTGATGGCGTTCCTGACTGAAATCAGCGGCCGCCCCGCCCCAATGAAATATCGCCGCCAGCGGGGCCAGCTCGTCGACGCGATGCTGGATGGTCATTTCCACATCGGCGGGCGCAAGCTCGCGGTCGGCGCCGAACCGGACCTGCTCAATGAGGTCGGCGGCCTGCTGGCCGAAATGGGCGCGCAGCTCTTGGTCGCCGTAACGACCACGCAATCGCCGGTGCTCGAACGACTGCCGACCGAAGAGGTGCTGATCGGAGATCTTGAAGATCTCGAGAATCTGGCTAAGGCCAAGGATTGCGATCTGATGGTCACCCATTCGCACGGAAGGCAAGCGGCCTCTCGCTTGAAGATACCCTTCTTTCGCATGGGCATTCCAATGTTCGACCGCCTCGGCGGCGGGCATCAACTGATGGTCGGCTATCGCGGCGCTCGCGATCTGATCTTCAACATCAGCAATCTGTTGATGGCCGATCACGAAGAAAACCACGAACCCACACCCGAGACTTGGCTTGAGGGCTTCAGCTCGTGCCACGCAACAGCCGCGCATTAGGGACAAAACGGAGGCGCCATGAAAGTCGCATTCGCAACTCAGGATTTGAAACGCGTCGACGCGCATTTCGGCTGGGCCAAGAACATCGCGATCTATGAGATTGACCCCGAGGGTCACCAATTCGTCGAGGCGATCCAATTCGACGGCGATCTCAAGGAAGATGGAAATGAAGACAAGCTCGCGCCGAAGATCGACGCGATCAAGGATTGCGCCATTCTTTACGTCGCCGCGATCGGCGGGTCGGGTGCGGCGCGCGTCGTCGCCAGCAACATCCATCCAATGAAGGTCAATCAGCCGGAAGCGATCTCGGATCTTCTTGACAAGCTCCAGGAAGTGCTGAGAGGCGTGCCGCCGCCGTGGCTGCGCAAAGCCCTGACCAAGGGGAAAGAGCGCGTGCTCGATTTTGAAGAGTGAGGAATATACATGTCTGAACCTGCCAACGTGCTGGAGAAAGCTTCGGTCGCCGAGCTGCCGTTCATGAAGGAGCTCATCAAAATCTGGCGCGCTCAAGACACGCATGGGACATGGGAGACGAAGTCAGACCTCGATCTCTTGGCGCCCTATGTCCTCGACAAAGAGGCGCGCCGCGCGCTGCCGATCATTGGCGATCCCGACCCCGAGACGATCTGGCGCATGGATCTCTTCTTCAATGCCGTCGCGCTCTCCATCGAACGCGCCACCGGGGTCATGATCTCGCCCATGCTGAAGATGAGCCATGAGGGTTTCGGCCGCATGGTGCTGATCGGCGGACGCTTGATTGTCGTCAACAAGCAGCTGCGCGACGTGCATCGATTCGGCTTCGACAGTTTCGAGAAGCTCGCAGCGGAAGGCGACAAATATGTTCAGTCCGGCGTCGCGATGATCGCGAAATTCCCCGACGTTGCGAAATACTGAGGCGAGCAATGAGCGAGATCGACGATCTGAAGGCGGAAATCAAGAAGCTCTCGGCCAAGGCCATGCAAGCTAAAATGGATTTGCACGATCTTTCGGAAGAGTTGCCGATCAATTGGACCAGCATCCCTGCGGTTGCGCAAAGGGCGCATGAGGCTTTTGCGGAGCTAGAGAACAAGCGTGCGACGCTGAAATCCCTCGAAGCCGTTTAACTCAAAAGGAAAGTCTGCGGCCATGTCTCAAGCGACGCGCGACGGGCGCGACTGGCGTCCCGAATACCTTGTTGCAATCGATCCCCAGAAATGTATCGGATGCGGACGCTGCTTCAAGGTGTGCGGTCGCGACGTCATGACGTTGAAGGGCCTGAACGAGGATGGCGAGCTCGTTGCTCTCGATGACGACGAGGACGATGAAGTCGAAAAGAAGATCATGGTCATGAATGATATCGGCGCCTGCATCGGCTGCGGGGCGTGCGCACGCGTCTGCCCAACCAATTGCCAGACGCACGACGCGACAGTGGAACTGGTCTGAGTGACGAAGCGGCGCGTGTCGAAGCGCGCCGCAATTTTCCGTCTGACGACCCGGCCGGGCGCATGGAGGCTTATCAGCGCAGGCGGGTGGTGTAGCGGCGGCGCATTGGAACCGACGGCTCAAATACGACGTCCGTTGACCAGAAGCATGCGGCCTATGACAAGGGGACATCCAAGGGTCCGAGCGTTTGTTTCCTAGCGTCCATCATCCTTCCCAAAAAATGTCATTCGATCCCTTGCTCGCGCGCCTTCCACATGGCGGCGATGCGGAAACGCTCGGCGATTGCGATCGGATTAGCCAGCATCATCGCCTCGGCTTCCTTGAGCGCCTTCTTGACGATCTCGGTCTCTTCCGCATTCAGCGCAACGCGGCCGGCGACATGGGTGGCGTCCGGCATGATCGACCAGATTTTTCGCTTCGCGGGGTGCATCTTCACCTCGGTGAGATCGACAGCTTCGAGAACACCGTCGAGATAGAGCGCAAAGCCTTTCACTTCGAGTTTTCGTCCGTCCTCAGTGATCTTCACGAGAGTCGTCATCGTTAGTCTTCCTGTTGCGCGAGCCAGCCGTAGCCGCCCTGATCCCAGAGTTGGGCGAGCAGCTGATCAGCATTCCAATCGGGGAACTGGGTCTTCAGTTCATCGTAGTCCTGGCGAAACCGCGTGGCGTCGTCGTCACGCAGTTCTGCGATCATGCCCTCGGCTTTGTTGTGGAGGGTGAAGCGCGTGCGATCCGGCGTAGTGGACAGAGTATATTCTTCCCCCGTTTCGAGCTGATGGTCGCTGAGATCGCACACGCGCTACATTCCTTCTTTTACGCCGCCGCCGCTGCCGCTTCTTCGGCGCGTTCCCATTCCGCCCATGATCCGTCGTAGACCGCGATATCGGCTCGACCCAGGAGATAAAGCGCGAGCGCATCCATGCAAGACGTCACGCCCGAAGCGCAGGTGGTCACGATCGGCTTGGCGAGGTCGACGCCAGCGGCTTCGAAACGCGCGCGCAACGCCGCGGCGTCGAGGAACACGCCGGTCTGTGGATCGACCAAATCAGCCCAGGGCACGTTCACAGCGCCCTTGATATGGCCCAGTTTCTTGAACGGGAAGACGTCGGCTTGCGAGCCGTCGAATTTGCCCGGCCCGCGCGCATCGACGATCTGCTCGCCGCCCTTCGTAACATTGCTTTTCATTTCGTCGAAGCCGCGGACAAGTTCTGGCCTGAACTTCGGCGTGAAGGTCTTGGGTTGCGGACGCACCGGCGACATTTCGGTCGGGCGCTTGGCGGCGACCCATTGGTTGAAGCCGCCGTCGAGCATTGCGACGTTGTCATGGCCGAAGACGCGGAACATCCACCATACGCGCGCCGCCGCCGAAGCGCCGAAGAGCCGGTCGCAGACGATCACGCGATCGCCGTCTCCGACACCGAGCAGCCCGACTTTTTTAGCAAAGTCTGCTTCATTTGGCAGCATGTGGGGCAGATCGGAGTTCGGATCCGCTATGTGGTCGACGTCAAAATGCACGGAGCCCGGCAAATGACGGCCGCGATATTGATTGCGGCCGTCGAGATTGGTGCTGGGATGGTGCCAGGTGCAATCGAGAATGCGAATCTCGCCGTCGCTTAGATGCTCAGCGAGCCATGCCGCGCTGACGAGCGCCCCAGTCAGGGTTTCAGCCATCGGTCGGACCTCTTTGTCTGCAAGTTCACAAACGTCGCGCGTCGGTTTACGTCACGGGGCGACGGGAAGCGGATAGCCGGAGCGCGGACGCGTGCCGTAATAATCGGGCCGCTCCGGCCAATCGCCGTGCTTGATCGTGAATTTGACCACTTTCACCGGGGCGCCGGGCGAGCAGGAGACTTCGGCAAATTTGATTTCGCGATCGCCGCTGCCGGCGGAAAAATCCGCGACCACCGTGCCGTCCGCCTTGCGCGCGCGCGCGAAGCCGGGCGTGCCGGTCGTACTCGCTGCGACGGGATTGGCGGCGAAGCAGGGAGCCTCGGCCCCCTCGCTGGAAGGACCAAACGCCGGTGAGGCGAAGGTGAAGGTCGCGAGCACGCCGCTGCGGTCGACCGCTATGTCCGCGGTCGCCGGGCGCGCCACGGAATAAACGGTCAACGTGCCGCCGCTCAGCAACTCTTTCAACTCGTCCGGCGAGCAATTGGCGAATTCACTGGCTACATTCATCTTCGACTCCTTAGCTGTGCCACTCCAGCCGGAAGTTCAATTTTCGTGCCATGACGCCGGATTGTTTCGGAAAGATCGCGTAGCGGGAAGAATCTTGCACAGTAATTGCTACCCGCAACGTTGAACAGGGAGCGGACGACGCAACATGTTTGACGTGGCGATCATCGGCGGCGGTCTATGCGGTTTGGCGCTGGCGCGAAAGCTCCACCAGCGCGGTCGAGAGGTGGCGATCTTCGAGGCGCGCGACCGCCTCGGCGGGCGCATTTTGACGATGGCGCGCGGGGGCGGGGGCGGCTTGGACCTCGGTCCGACCTGGTTTTGGCCGAAAACGCAGCCGTTGATCATGCAACTCGTCAAAGAACTGGCGCTGCCGGACTTCGCGCAGCATGACGAAGGCGCCGTGCTGCATTTGCGCGAGGCCGAAAAAAGCGCCAAACGCATCGAAGACAAGCGCCTCTATGACGACGCACGGCGTTTGCACGGCGGGATGGCGATCTTGGCGAGGGCTTTGGCCAACGCGTTGCCGGCGGACGCCGTGCGTCTCGGTCACGAGCTGGCGGGCCTGCGCGATTGTGGCGACCATGTGGCGCTCGCTTTCAAGACCGGCGTAGAGCCGATGGAGATTGCGGCTCGCCACGTCGTTCTGGCGCTGCCGCCGCGCTTGTTGCGCGAAACCGTGAGCTTCACGCCGCCTTTGGACGAGGCGATGGATCAAGCCATGCTCGGCGCCGAGACGTGGATGGCGGCGCAGGCGAAGGTGGCGTTGGAATATCGCGAGGCCTTTTGGCGCGAGCAGAGCCTCTCCGGTTCCGCTTTCGTCACTCATGAGCAAGCCGTAATCGGTGAAATCTTCGACGCCTGCGACATGACGGCGGGTCTTCATGCGCTCGGGGGCTTTCTCGCCCTGGACGCCGACTTGCGCGAGGCCTTCGGGGTGGGTCTGCCGATGTTGCTTGAGAGTCAAATCTGCAATGTGTTCGGGCGCAATGTCGAACCCCTGCAGATTGACTATCAAGACTGGGCGAAGGAGCGACTAACCTGCAGTGCGGCGGATCGGACGCAGCACAGCGGCGACGGGTCGGGCGACGTGGCGAATCCCTTGTTGCGTCAAGCGCTGTGGGATAAAAAGCTATATCTTGGCGGCTCCGAGACCGCGGCGCGCAACGCCGGTTATCTGGAAGGCGCTTTGGACGCCGCGCGACGCATCGAACGCGCCTTGGTGGCGCTCGAGGCGAAGAAGACGGCCTCCGGCGACGCCGTTTTCGACAATATGTCGGTGAATGAGGCGAGTCTGGCGCGGTTCTCCGCTTGGGTGGACGCCCGCTCCAACGAGACGTTCGAAAATTATCGGCGGCGGCTCAACCGCGCCCTCGCGTCGCAGCAGCGCGATAATCTCACGCAGGTCGCCGTGCTTGGGGCGATAGAGGAGGTGTTCCAACAGGCGCTACGCCGGTTGGCGACGCTCCCCTTCGAGATGGACGACGTTGCGGTCGAATGCGGCCGCGCCGCGCTGACGCCGCACATCCAAAAACCCTTTGGCGACTTTCTTCAGTCGGTCATGGACGAAGTGGTCGCCTTCAACCAGACGTCCTGCGCCCTTTCCAACTTTCCGGGCGAACATAAATTGTCGCAGGACTACATTCGGGTGATCATGCAGGACATCGCCGCGGCCTGGCGGGAATTTTCGCTCGCGGCGAATGGACTGCTTCTGGCGAAGCGACGCGAAGCGCCGAGGCGGGAGACGAAGGGATGAACGAGCAGGGAACAACGGTCACGCAGGATGATGCGGCGCCGGAAGTCATCGTCTATGCTATTTGCGCGATGAGCGATATTCCCAGCCAAAAGGCGCGGGGCTTCAATCTCGTCCGGCTCGACAACGGCGAAGAGAAACCGTTTCCGATTGTCGTCGTGCGCTGGGGCAAGCAAGTTTTCGGCTATGTGAACAAATGCCCACATGACGGCGTCAACCTGGATTGGGAGCGCAATACCTTCCTCGAACCCAATTACGGCCTGCGCTTGATGTGCGGCAAGCACGGATCCCTGTTCGAACTCGGCACCGGGATGTGCGTCGAGGGCCCGTGCAAAGGGCGTGGGCTGACTCCTGTCGATCTCGCAGTGGTCGATAATGACATCTGCGTCGTCGGCGTGACGCTGGCGGAGGATCTCGACGAAGATGCAGAGGAAGGCGAATGCGCTGGCGAATGACGCGGACGTGATCGGCCTCCTCCCGTGGGAAAGCTGGGCCGAAGTCGCTGCATCGGGTGGGGTCGACCCAGCTTGTCCGAGTCTCCCCACCAGAACCGCGCTGGATTTCGAATGAATCCTCTAGCGCCAGGGATAGAAGCACGAGGCGGTCGGCGCCGGCACGATCGACCGCCCTCGGGCCTCACGGCGCGACCGCCTCAAACCGGGCGGTTTTCGTTGCGATTCTTGACCGGCTCCATGCGGTCGACGCCCTGTTGATAGGCGATGACCTCGTAAGCATCGTTCAAGTTCAGCGCCGCATCGAGCAGCACCTCGAGCTTGCCGCCGGTGTCGAGCTTCTTGATGTCGTTCTTGTCGACCATGGCGAGATCCATCATCTCCTTCCACACCGTCGACTCATCGCAGGGCAATATGTTGTAAGTGATATCGCCGAGCTTGACACGGAATTTCGAGAGGAGGTCGATATTGTTGCAGAACATGAAGTAAGCGCCTGTCGGCGAGAGGAGGTCGCCGATCACTTCATGCGCCGTTTCAAGATAGGCGAAATTATGCAAATAGCCGGCAAGGATTGGGATCGTCGCTTCACCTTCCTTCGCGAAGGTCAGAACCTGTTCGATGGAAAAATCCGGCGGCCGCTTCTCGTCGGCCACCTGCGCCTGAAATTTGAGCGCGATGTCGCCCCGAAATCCGAAACGCCCCGGCTGGCCGGTTGGCCCTTTAAGCACTGCGTTGAGCAGGCGGCCCTCCCGATCCAGCCGAGCAAGGGCAGTCTTCTCAATTTGAGTCATCGACAGTTCTCCGCTTTGCAATCCGTTCGCCGCATCTATGCGGGGGATTTTCGTCACCCCACGCCTTATGCAAAAACGTCGCCGGAGCGTCGAAGCGTCGACCGAGCGAACGGCTGCGATGGAAGTTAGACAGGGCGCGGATGGCGAATGTACGAAACAAGACAAAACTGGTCGAAATTCCGAGATTCCCCGGCTGATCAAAGCGCAATTGTCGCGGCACATGAATTGCTTCGAGAGGCGCAGGCCGCATTTCGACACTGGAAGAGGGACATGATCAACCTTACAGACAGCGCCCTAAACGCAGTGCAGGCCGCCATTTCCGGCGCCGCCGATCCCGTCGACGGGCTGAGGATCATGGTGGAGGCCGGCGGTTGCGCCGGATATCAGTACAAAATGGGGCTTGTCCGCGAAGCCAATCCCGACGACACGGTGATTGAGCGCGGCGGGATCAAGGTGTTCATCGACAACACCAGCCATGAGCTTTTGACCGGCACGACCATCGACTATGTCGTTGCGGTGCAGGGCTCCGGTTTCACCTTCGACAATCCGAACGCTCAATCGAGCTGCTCCTGTGGCAAATCCTTCGGATGATTTGAAATCGACTCCACCATTCATGAAAGCGCGTCCGCGGGACAGCGCAGCGGAAGGACTAAGCGATGTCGCAAGACGCCCAGACGATCGAAACAGTCGGTCAGCCCGAAGCGGCTGCGTCGCCAGAGCGCGAGCAGATTATTCGCGCCGTGATCGACGAAATCCGTCCCAATCTGCGCCGCGATGGCGGCGATTGCGAGCTGATCGAGATCTGCGGCAACAAAATCATGGTGCGGTTGACCGGCGCCTGCGTGCTCTGCAAGCTGAGCAGCGCGACGCTCGAAGGCATACAGGCTAAGCTGGTCGAAAAGCTTGGCGAATTCGTGCGGTTGGTGCCAGTGCCGGGCGCTGCGGCGCGTCATTGAGCGAGTCTGTCGATGCGGCGCGTCTATCTCGATAATAACGCCACGACGCGCACCGACCCAGAGGTCCTGGCGAAGATGCTGCCGTTTTTCTGCGAGGAATTCGGCAACGCTTCCTCCTCGCACAGTTTCGGCGTCGAGGTCTCAACCGCGGTGCGTGACGCGCGGCGCAGCGTGCAGTTGCTGCTCGGCGCGGCCCATGATCACGAGATCATGTTCACCTCGGGCGGCACGGAATCCGACAATGCGGCGATCATGGCCGGCCTCGCCGCGCGCGAGGGTCGCGACGAGATCGTGACCACCGTCGTCGAACACCCGGCGATCCTGTCGCTCATTGAACATTTGCAGAAGACCCGCGGCGTCACAGTGCATTTCATTGGCGTCGACGCGCGCGGGCGCATCGACCTCGACGCTTTTCGCGCTGCGTTGGGGCCGACGACCGCGATCGTCTCGGCAATGTGGGCCAACAACGAGACCGGCACGCTGTTTCCGGTCGAAGAATTGGCGCGCCTCGCACATGAGGCAGGGGCTTTGTTTCACACCGACGCCGTGCAGGCGGTCGGCAAGATTCCGATCGATCTGAAGGCCACGCAGATCGATTTCCTCTCGCTCTCCGGGCATAAGCTCCATGGGCCGAAGGGGATCGGCGCGCTCTACATGCGCAAAGGAACGAAATTCGCGCCCTTCGTTCGCGGCGGCCACCAGGAACGGGCGCGCCGCGGCGGGACTGAGAATACGCCTGGGATCGTCGGACTCGGCGCGGCGGCCGAATTGGCGCGATTGCGCCTGCTGGAAGACGCCGCCCATATCGCCGCCTTGCGTGATCGGCTCGAACGCGGCATAAGGCAGCGGATTGGCCATTGTCACGTTTCTGGCGATGTCGACAATCGACTCGCCAACACGTCCAACATCGCCTTTTCCGACATAGAGGGCGAGGCGGTGCTGACCCACTTGGATCGCGCCGGCATCGCCGCCTCTACGGGTTCCGCCTGCACGGCGGGCTCGACCGAACCCTCGCATGTGCTGCGCGCGATGAACTTGCCGGAAAAGGCGCTGCGTGGCGCGGTACGCTTCTCCTTCTCTCGGGAAAACACGATCGAGGAGGTCGACGTTGTGCTGGAGACGCTGCCCGGCATTGTCGGGAAGCTAAGAGAAATCGCACGGGCGTCGCGCCATCCGGGAGCGCCGCTGCTCACCAACTAGCGCGGGGTGCGATGACCGCGCAAAAGGAGTTGACATAATGAAGATCATGATCCGCCGCTCGCCTGAGACCGGCTTGTCGATCTACGTCCCCAAAAAGGACTTGGAGGAGCCGATCGTCGAAAGCGAGCATGAAAGCTTGTGGGGCGGCTGGATCAAGATTGCTAACGGCTGGGTTCTCGATCTACCCGAAATGGCGGCCGGCACCTCGCTGCCGATTACGGTCAATGCGCGCAAGCGCGGCGAAGAGGAGTGAAAGCGATGAACGCGCCATTTGACGGCCATGTCCTCCTCGAAGGCGAGAGCGCCGAGGCGACCCTCGGCAAAATTGCCGCCGAGCTAAAGACAGGGACCATTATTCCCTATATTGGTCCGGGGCTGACTCAGCTGTCGCCAACCCAGGCGCCGATGACGCCCGAGGCGCTCGCCGCGTTTTTCGGGACCAAGGTGGCGTTGCCAAAGCGCGCCAAGGGCAACGCCTGGGCGAGCGCGCAGCACATCGAGAGCATGAAGCATCGCTCGACGGTCTCGGCCTTGATGTCAGAGGCCTTCGCCGACCGCATCGCGCCGACGCCCCTGCACGCCTACCTTGCGTCGCTGCAGCTGCCGATGATCGTCGACAGCTGGTACGACGCCACGATGCGTTCGGCGCTCGAAGGCCGCGGCGACTGGGGCGAGATCCAGGGCATTACGCGCGCCGGCATCGGCGAGGACCGCTGGTTCCGCTTCTACGAAGCGGACGGAACCGAAACCACCAAGGAAAAAGCCGAGGCCTGGCGGACTCTCCTCTACAAGCCGCATGGCAGCATCGCGCCGGCCAAGAATTTTCTGATCTCCGACGCAGATTACGTCGAGGTGTTGACGGAGATTGACATACAGACGCCTTTGCCGGAAGCGGTAAAAAATCGCCGGTCCGAGCGTAGCTTTCTGTTCGTCGGCTGTCGTTTTCACGACCAATTATTGCGCACTTATGCCCGGCAGATCATGAAACGCTCGGCGACGACGCATCACGCAATCGTCGATCCGGGCGTGCTGACGAAAAACGAGCTGAAGTTCCTCACCATTCAGGGGATCATCCCGATCGCCCTGTCCATCGAGCGCGCTTGCGAGATCCTGATTGGTTGAGTGGATACAAAACAGGTTCAGGCCGGGGCGCTGGAGCGGTTAGACCCGCTGAAGCGCCCTAATGATTCATGCACTAAAGATAAATTGTCCGGTTCTGGCGCTACGTCTCCAGCGCGAAAGCGCAATGAAATGACTTCGGAGCGATGTCGCATATTAAACATGCAGTCTCGGCTCCCGCGTCGCTTGTCAGCAAATTAACAGGCGACCTGGCGCTTCGTTTCACTTCTCGACGCCCCGGTGTGGCACGCATGTTGCGTTCTGTCCGGAAGACCGACAATGCGGCTTTCGGGCTCCGTCGCACAGCTTCGACGCCGCCGCCGCAAAGTCGCTGACGAGAGGCAAGCCTCGGTCACGCGTGCGGTCGTCGCAAGTGGGGCCGACACAACGGAAGAAGACAGGGATGAGCAACATCGTTCGCGACAGCGAAGTATGTGAATTGACTACCCCGCCCGTGTTTTCTTTCGGCGAGAAGGTGAAGGCGAAGCGCACAATTCGCAACGACGGGACTTACGCCGGCAAGGAAATCGGCGAAATTCTCGCCAAGAAAGGCGAAGAAGGCTACGTCGTGAGCATTGGCACGTTTCTCCAACAATTCTACATCTATGGCGTCGAATTCGTCGGAAGCGGCAATCGAGTCGGCATGAAGCGCAAGGAGCTCGATCCCGCCAATCCACGCGAAGACGTCGATCTGCCGCCGCCTTGAGGAGTATTTGAACGTGTTTGAACCACGAATGGCGAAATATCAATGGGGACAACGCGTGAAAACGCTCGTCGATCTGCTCAATGACGGGAGCTATCCGGATGCACAACCGGACGCGCTGCTCGTCGCGAACGGTGGATTGGGCGAAATCGTCCAGGTTGGATCGCACACCGACTCCAACACGCCGATTTATCTCGTGGAATTCGGCGACGGCCGCGTCGTCGGTTGTCTCGAGGAAGAGATCGCGCCCTTGTAAGAGGAGCGATGGCGAGCATGCGACCGACGGTCACGACGATGTACGACGGCGCTGCCTCCGCTCAGCCAAACGAATTCGACTACAAGCGCATCCAGCGCGCGCTGGAGCAACGACGACGCTACCGCTACGTGACGCCGCTCTTGCTCAAGACCGCGAACGGCTACCGCATTCAGAGCCCTTGTTGTTCGCGGAACGTCGATCCTGACGGCGGCGTCATCGATATCGCCTTGCTGCTCTTCGACGAACGCAATGGCAAGTGGCGCCTTCTTCGCAAGGACCATACAGTCGGGGTATGGGAGCTCGATCGCGAGTTTCCGCGTCTTACAGAGTTGCTCGACCATCTGACCGAAGACGCCGAGCGGCGCTTCTGGCAGTGAGTTCGATCTCGAACGAGGATAGGCCATGGCGATCAGCGATGTGGAATTGACGGAAATCGAAACACTGCTCGGCTCCGAGAAAACGCCCGTGCTGTCTGAGCTGCGCGCCAAATTTTTGCATCTCTCCTGGACGCGCTGCGACGAATCGGACGTAATCGAAACGCCCTTCCGGAGCTTCATGCATTGCGACCTGCATCTGCTCGACGGCGCCGATCATTGCGTGACCGTCACCGATGACCCGGCGCGCGCCACCGGCGTTATCATCGCCTATCGGAGCGCTTCATGATGAATGCGCCTGTCGAAGTAAACGTCGAACTTGAAGACGAGACGCAGGCGCCTGTAGAAGCCTCCGGCGGCGATCTGATTCCACTCTCCGACCCCGACATCACGCTCGACGACATTGCCGCGGTAGACGCTGTGTTGCGCTCCAGCCGCTTGTCCAGCGGCCCGGTTATGGAAGCTTTCGAAGCCGCCTTCGCCGCCTATCTCAGCCGCAAATATGCGGTGGCTGCGCCAAGCGGCACGATGGCGCTGCTGCTCGCCCTCGCGGCGTACGACATTGGCCCGGGCGACGAAGTGATCGCCTCGCCGCACTCCTTCCGCGAAACCGTGCATGCGATCGCCCTTGCGGGCGCCAAGCCGGTTTTCGCCGATATCGACTATTGGTCTGGCGTGATCGCGATCGGAAAAATCGAGGCGTTGATCACGAATAAGACGCGCGCAATCGTGGGCGGCAACACGAATGGCCATCCGGCGCAATGGACGGTGCTGCGCGAAATCGCCGACAAGCATCGGCTCATCCTGCTTGAAGACTCCACCGAAGCGATTGGCTCCAGATACAAGGGAGCGCTGGTGGGCACTTTCGGGGACGCCTCGGTGTTCGATTTTTCGCAGCCGGGGCCGCTGGTCTGCGGCGAAGGCGGCATGGTGGTCACCGACGACATCGACCTTGCCGTGGCGATGCGGCGCTTCCGCGCGCACAGACCGAGCGAAAGAGCGTCGGTCGTGGTGAGCTCCAGCGCGCCCTATCAGGCGACGATGAGCGACATGAGTGCGGCGCTGGGCTTGGCGCAGCTGGGCAGGCTAGACGAAATCCTCGAGAAGCGTAAGCTCATCGAGCACTATTACTTCAAGCACGTCAAATCCTTCGAAGGCATCAAGGATCCTTTCATCGGGCCCGACGTGGACGAGGTTCACTGGTTCCTCTATGTCGTCCATCTCGGCACGCGCTTCAGCAAATCCAGCCGTGATTCGATCGTCGAGGACTTGCTCGTCGAAAAGGTGGAGGCCGCCGCTTACAGCAATCCCTTGCATACACAGCGGCGCTATTTCGACTACGGCTACCGTCGCGGCAGTTTTCTCGTCGCCGAAAAGGTTTCGGACCGCGCCGTCGCCATGCCTTTTCACGTCCATCTGCAAGAGCGCCAAATCGCCTTTATCGTGCAGACGATGAAGGAAGCGTCGATCAACGTCGGCGCCGGCGCCGCCATTTACTAGCCTCTCAACCAACAGGAGTATAGAAATGCCGACCGTGACTATCATGCCCTCCGGAAAGACGGTGGACGCCGCGGAGGGCGCGACCTTGCTGCAGATCATTATGTCCAGCGGCGAAGAGATTAATCACAAGTGCGACGGCAAGGCGGAGTGCGGGTCCTGTCACATTTTCGTGCATGAGGGTCGCAAGGGTATTTCCAAGGTTGCGCGCGAAGAGAACGAAAGGCTCGACACCATTGTCGGCGTCGGCTCGAAATCCCGCTTGGCCTGCCAGGCCAAGATTCTCGGCACCGAAAACATCAAGGTCGAACTGCTCGGATTCTCGTCGGGCTTCTAAGGTAGGAGAAGGAAATGTCTTCCGACATTCTGATGCTTCACGTTCGCTTTGCACCCGACGGCGGCGTCGTGGAGATCAGCGAACGACCGACGTCGAATTCGGCGCAGGCCTGGTTCGACTGGATCAGTCTGAATGCGCCCGACGCGTACCAAGCGCTTTCCGGTGGGCGGGGAGTGTTCCGTATTCCTCGTAAGAAGCTCGAGGAGCTCCGCGCGGGGATCGGCGCGAAGACTGCGGCGGCCTAATTGGGCGTAGCGGATCGACGGAAATCAATTCCCTTCCGCAGGAGGTTTCTTGCGGAAGGGAAGCTTGACATTCATGTCAGGAAAGTCGCCGCGAAGCGCGCGCGCTTTTCGGCCGTATCGAGGCCTTTCGCGATCGGCCATTTGTTTTCGTAAAAAAGCGTATTGACGGCGCGGGTGACTTCCTTGCCGCGCACATACCAGCGCATCACGCCATCGGGAAAAATCACTGCCGGGCCGTCCTCGCGATGCACGGCGCCGTCTTCGACGTTGATGTGCGTCCCGGTATAGAGGTAACAACCGGCGAGGCGCGAGAGATCGTCTTGATTGCGTTCGTCAACCTGGAGCATGACCACTTTTCGCCTCCGCTGAAAGCCCTCGATGTGGGCGACGAAGCAAGAAACACGCTGGGGGCGGCCAGACGGCAAGAATAATGCTTATTCGGAGGTTGGAAGCGGCGCGCCGAGGAATTGTCGTCTTTCAGACACTATCGGAGCCCGACCTTTGGCCTGGGGGCGATGTCTGTGTAGGGGAGCGGATCGGCGCCTGACGGAGCACTTGGCATGCAAGACGATGTGAATCTCTACGTCATTTGCGCGCTCGACAGTCTTGAGCGCGGCCAAGCCATGCCGTTCAGCCTGTTGCGTATCACGCAAGAAGGGGAAACGCGGCCCTTTTCGATCTTCATCGTGCGGACGGAAGACGATCAATGCGTGGGTTATGTAAACATCTGCCCACATAACGGCTCCTGGCTGAACATCGGCGAGGGGAGATTCTTCAGCGAAGACGGTCAAAGACTGCGTTGCGGTCGGCATAAAGCCGAATTCGACATGGAAACGGGTTTATGCATTAAGGGGCCGTGCGTCGATAAAGTGCTCGAACCCGTCGCCCTCGTCGTCATGGACGGCGACATATGCCTGTGCGGGGTGGAACTCGCCGAGGAAGAGAATTCCGATGACGACGATCTCGACGAAACGATGGAGATCATGATCCATCCGGGGTGAATGCTCAACAGGTCGGCGATTAAGAGAGGGGCGTGATGACGGTTGCGGAATTGATCGCGAAATTATCGCAATTATCGCAGGAGGCCGTAGTGCTGATGGACAGCGACGGCGGACTTTCTCGCGTGAGCGGATTGGATTTTATCGAGGGGCAGGGGCCGGGCGCGCCGGCCGAAGTCATCCTCGCGCCCAGCATCGACGAATAATGTCGAAGCCAGTTCAGCTTTCAATCCGGTCTCGTTGAAGTTTCTCGCTGCAGCGGTATTCCGAAGAAAGCCTCGTCCTCTCCGCCCCACGCCTTATGCAGAGCGAAAGCTTCGCGCCACTGCGTTTGCTCGGCTTCCGTCGCGGCGCGATGCGTCACCTTGCCGGCTGGCTTTTCGGCAAGAAGAAACACCTTGCCGTTACGCAAGAATCGGTTGAGATCCTTGGCGTCGACGGGTCGTACGACGCAGCGTGGGGTTTCGTCGATCAGAATGGTCGTCGGCAGCATAAGCGAAGCTCCCGTTGGCCTCAATCAAAATCCGTCCGCCTTGCTCCCCCAAGGGTGCGAGCCGGGGACCAGCGACGCCTTAATGCCCGCCTTTGCGACGTCGGCGAGGGTTTTGTAATAAGTGCCCTCATGTATGAGCGCGCCGCTCTTGGTCATGATCGCCACATAGCGCGCCACCGTGTCGGCTTCGCACAAATAGCCGCCGCCCGGATCGCTCGTGCGGCGCGCATTTCCGTCCCAGTCGATAAAAAAACCTTCGTCAGCCATGTTCCCTCACCTTCTCGGTTGAATCCGTGTGACGAAGGTGAGCAACATTCTTGCCAAGGTCTTCGCCTAAGCGGCCAGGAACGCGACTTGCTTGCCTGGGAAAACGTTCGCGTGCGAAGCATTCCAAGCGCGCCTTCGAAGGAGATACAGATGGCTAACCTCACGCAGAAAAATGCGTCGCTCGACGATATGCGAGGCCTTTGGGCGTTGATGCGGCAGACCGCCGCCGACATTCCTTGCTCGATCGACAGCGAAAGCGATCAGCAGCGCGCATTGGCCGAAATCATGAAGTGCTGCACGGCGGAATTCTCGCCGATCGTTCTCGATGCGAAGCGCAACCTCGTCGGGGCATTGCTCGCGCGCCGCGATGAACTCGATTGGGGTCTGCGCAACGCTGAAACAATCAACGTCTCACTGGCGGCGGTGTCCGCCGCCCATCGAGAGCATGGCGTGTTCAAAATGCTCATTGAAGCGATATTGAAGCGCAATGCGCCGGTTTACGTCGAAGTGAAAGCTGGTGAAGCGCAGGGGCTGGCGGCGGAGCTCAAAGGCTGCGGCTTCTTCTTGACGAAGGCGGAAGACGGCGCCGAGCTTTATAAATGGGAGCCGGCAATTGAGGCTAAAGCCGCCTGAACAGGAACCGCGGAAAGGGCGGCCGCCGGTTCGTCGATAAAATTGCTGCTCCGTTCCGCTCCTTAGACGACGCGGCCATTGGGTAAAATTGCTCAATCGCGAAGACTTTTTGGATCGCTCCCCAAGCGTAAAGCGCGCGTTCCTGCGAAAACACGATACCGCTTTTTGCCCGCGCGCTCTAGGTCTCCTCGTCAAGCGCTGCATAATCGGCGTAAGCTTTTTCTAACAAGGCGAGACAGGTCATGAGGCGCTGATACTCCGCCTTGTCGACCAGGACATTCTCCACGCCCGGCGCCGCGCCGGACGTGGGCGGCTTGGCGGCCTGAATCGCTTCAAACATTGCCGCTTGCAAGCGGAAGATGCGTTCGCTGGCGCGTTCGAGATAGGGCAACGGATTCGCGCGAATATTCGCCTCATGCAGCGCGTCCAGCTCCAGCAATTTGCCGAAGCGCCGCTCGGTCAAGCGGTTTGCCAATCCGAAATCATGTTCGATGACGCTCATGATCGTAGCTCCCTTATTAGCCGGATCTGGGGCTCAAACTTCGAACGGGCTTCAATCTTCACTTCAGGCGCGCAACGCATGGCTCGCCATTTGCACCGGTAGAATGCCTGCGTCGGTGAGGCAACATGGTTTTGCAAGCCGCGCGCCAAACGAGGAGGCGGTGGATGAACGAACTCTACGCAATTTGTCAGACAGGCGAGATCGAGGACGGCGACGCCACCGGATTTGTGCTGATGCGAATTGAGGAGACCGGCGAGCCGAAGCCTTGGCCCATCTTGATAACGCGCAAGGGGAATAATTTTTATGGCTTCGAGAACGCCTGTCCGCACAAGGGCGAGCGTCTCGACGCGGAGGCAGGGCATTTTCTCGACGAAGAGGGGAATTTCCTCACCTGCGCCCATCATCAGGCGCAGTTCGATCTCGACACGGGACATTGCTTCATCGGGCCCTGCCAAGGCAAGAAGCTGAAATCCATCGACATCGTCATCGACGACGGCGACCTTTGCCTCACTGGCGTGCAGCTCGCGGAGGAAGACGGGCTGGGGCTCGAAGAGCCGGACGACGCTCCAGAGGTCATGATCACGTCTGACTGAGGCAAGCGAAAGATATGCGTCGCGATCCAGGAGAGGATATAGAATGACCGACATGACGGAATTGCAGCTGCGCAAGAAGCCGATGAATTTGGCGATCGTCTATGTCGATCCCGATGCTTTCCTCGCGAATTTCTTGCCCTGGCTGGAGATCACCGCATTTATCACGGCGCAGCGCGCCGGCGAGGCGACGGCCCCTTCGGATGGGGTGACGCCGAAGCTCGGTGAAAGACAGTTGAAGAGCGACGCCGTGACCAGCGTGGCCAATGACGCCATCTTCGCCTTCTGCATGACCGCCGCCTTGAAGGGCGACAAAGCCGCCGTGGACAAGGTCGAGAGCGCCTTGATCGAACGTTTCGGCAAGGAGTTTCCAGGCTTCAACGCCCTATGGAATTTTCGCGGGCAAATCGACGCCCCGGTGACGCTTGACGATTTCGTTGGGCAGGCCGGCAAAAAGATGCTTCTCGCGGATTTGCCGCCGCCGCCGCTGCGCGCCAAGGAGTATTGGAATGCGGGGCTGCGCTTCTTCGAAAAGGCGCGCAAGTCCAATTTCGTGCGCGAGATCATGTTCCCGCTGGCCAAATGGCATCGCGAGCGCTGGACGGAGGTGTTGGAGAAGGGCGTCGCCTTCCTGCATCACATCGAGGACAATGTGCCGGTGCTGCGCCAAGTTTTGGACGAACCTCGCAACGACGAAGCCTTCATCGCCAACCTTTTGCTTAAAATGGCGCCGGCGGTCGACATGGAGCTCGGCGAAGACATGCAAGGCTATTTGCGCTCGCTGGCGCGACGGGTTTGAGGGATCGCGCTCAATAGACCGAATTTGGAACCCCTCGTTTCCTCCCCCCAGGGCAGGAGAGGAAACGGTCGGGGCGTTTGACTATCTCAAGAAGCCTTGACGTCTCGAGAAGCCTTAACGTGATGTGCTCACCCGCGAGAGCATGCTGAGTGCGGAAAAGGTTGAACAGTGTCGCCACATGAGTCAAAGCGCCTCGTGGCGAAGCGCAGCCTCACGCGTCGGGCGGACCCATGTCGTCGCCACCGCTCTTTTTCTTTTTCTTTTCAACCTTAGCCTGTGCATAAGAGCCGGAGTTCTTCAACGCGATCGGCTTCTGGCCCTCGACATATTGCGAGATCCAAAACAAAGTGCGCTCGCGCGCCGACTGCGCAGCAGCTTCGTTGAAGCTCTCCGCGGCGTCGAAATTAAAGCCGTTGCGGGCGTCCGGATAGGAGAAGGCGCTGACGTCGGGACGCTGGGCGCGGAACTGGACGATTTCTTCCAACGGCAATGACGGGTCGTTCTCAGGCAGGTGCAGCAGCGTGGGAATTTTCCGCTTCACCCAACGTTCCTCTGAAATCCCGGCTGGATAATAGCTGATCGCGCAGGCGACGTCGCTGAGACGATTGGCCGAGACATAGGCGAGATAGCCGCCCCAATCATAGCCGACGATCGCCACCTTGCCGGCGCTCTTTACGGCGTCGACGGCGGCCTGAACCTCTTGCAAGGCCGTCGTGACGGAAGCGCCGTCGTTCTCGCCGTCCTGAGCGACGAGCGCGGGCGCGATCGCGACATAGCCCTGAGCAGCGAAGCTGTCGACTTCCTTTTGCAAATGTGGCGTGACCCCATAGACGTCCGGCAGCACGACGACGGCGCCCTTCGGAGGTTCAGTAGGTTCGGCGCGGTAGGCGGAAAAACTATGTCCGTCGCCGGAAGTAAGTTCGATCATGACGGCCTCGATATGCAGGCAGGTGGCGAAAGCTCTCAATGAGAGACGGCGGAGTCATCTCACGCCAATTCACGCCGTTGCGAATATCATGCCTGTATTTATGAGACGCACCGTTCGAAGCTTCCGCCCGTCGGGCCCCCTCGACTTACGAGTCAAAGAATCCCAATTCCAGCTTGGCTTCGTCGGACATCATGCTCTGATGCCACGGAGGGTCGAACACGAGATTGATTCTTACGCTGGCGACGCCGCCGACCGCATCGACGGCCTTCTTCGTCATCCCAACCATTTCGCCGGCGACCGGACAACCCGGCGCCGTCAGCGTCATGTCGATGTCGATGTCGCGTCTGTTGATGACGTCGATCCGGTAGATCAATCCCAGATCGTAAATATTCACGGGGATTTCGGGGTCGAAAACCGTTCGCAGCGCCGCGACAATCTCATCGTAAAGCGCCTGTGCTTCCGGTGATGAATCGGTCCGGCTGACGGGGGACTTCGGCTCGGAAAGCTCTGTCATTTCGATTTGTGGTGCCATGTGAGATTCCTGCATGGTTGCGTGACCCGCATTCTCGACTTCTGCAGTCAGCCAGCAAGTAAGGCGCCAGACGGCGACGGCGCAATGGACCGAAATTTGCAAGCGTTCCGAACGCCAACGACGTCGCCGTTGGTCTATTTGAATACGCGGAGCCTTGTTAGAGCAAGGCCGTGTGAGAATCATCACAAAGGCTTGGTGCAGTATGTCGGAGACGCAGGAAGAAGAGTTTGAGTTGCCCCAACTCTACAAGCGGCATGTCTTCGCTTGTTTCACGCAACGGCCCCCGAACCATCCGCGCGGCAGCTGCGGCGCGGCCGGCACCCAGCCTCTCTGGGATCGACTCGGCAAATTGGTCGAGGCCGACGGGGGCGGCGAGATCGGCTTCACGAGCGCTGGCTGCATGGGATTTTGTTCGGCCGGGCCGTTGATGGTGGTCTATCCGGAAGGCGTTTGGTATCGCCCCACGACGCCTGAGGACATCGACGAAATTTACGCATCGCATCTCAAGGGCGGCAAACGCGTCGATCGTCTGGTGATGATCCTGTCGCGCTGACGGCCGTCAGGCTACCGTCGGCGACGGTCCATGACTTTAGGATACCGCGCTGGAAGTTGCGAGCATCTCGCGCGCCTCCGCGCGGATCCGCCCGACCATCGATTTGAAGCCATTGGAGCGTTGCGGCGTCAAATGTTCGCGCAGGCCGAGGCGTTCAAACAGCGCTACCGGATCAGCCTCGAGGATGTCCTGCGCGGTCTTGCCCGAGCAAAGCGCCAGCAAGATCGCGACGAGGCCCCGCACGATATGCGCGTCGCTGTCGCCGTGGATCATCAACACCGGTTCACCGTCGATTGCATGGGAGATCGTTGTTGTCGACAGCCAAACCTGGCTGGCGCAGCCCGAGACCTTATTTTGATCCGTCTTCAAGGCGTCGGGAAGCGGCTCGAGCATTTTGCCGAGTTCGATGACATAACGGTAGCGGTCCTCCCAATCCTCGAGGAGGGAGAAGTTTTCGATGATCTCGTCGATCGTTGTCATGTTTCGAGCCATCCTTCAACTTTGAGCTGATCGCGGCAATGACGAGCCGCCGCGCGCAACAACTGCAGGCATTCGATGTTCGCCGCAAGATCGAGCGCCGAAAATCCGTCGACGTTCTCCTGCAGAGGATCGGCGCCCAGGGCGAGCAACAGCGCGACGACCGCGGGTTTGCCAGCGGAAGCAGCATAAATCAGCGCCGTCGAGCCGTCGGGGTTGCGATGGTGAACATTGGCCCCGGCGGCGGAGAGCGCTTCGATCGCCTCCACTGCGTCGTGCTTACAAGCCAACCATATCGCGTTGTTGCCGTCACGTGTCGTGGCGTCGAGATCTGCGCCCTCCGCGATGATCTCACGCAAAATCGAGACGTTCGCCTCGGCCGCGGCTCTGAGGAGCGGCGTGAGCCCATCGGCGCCAGCGGAGTTTACGCCTGGCGTCCCAAAGCCTTGCGCCGTCAACCATTGGGCCAGCTGCGAGGTCACGCCATCACTCCATCGAACCCCGCCGACTAAGTTGCCGGCGTGTAATGACTAAAGCAGCCCCAATTGCACAAGCGGCTTGGCGCCGCCGCGCCCAAGCACGGTGTCAACCTTTTGCCGCACACTTTCGATCTTTAACGGTTTCACCAATGTTCCATGCGCGCCATGCTTCATGGCGTCGACGGCGAGCGCCTCGTCGGCCTTATCGCAGACAATCAATATGCGCACGCCGCCGAAACGCTCCGCTAAATCGACGAGGACCGGGAGGCCCTTACTCTTCAGAAAGGACGCGCCGAGCAAAACGACATCCGGCTTCAACCAGCCGACGCCTTTCTCATAGGCTTCTTCGATGCTGGCGATTTCGTGGGTTTCGATCTCGTCATGCAGCATGAACTGAAGCGCGGCGCGCACGATCTCATCCTCGTCGAGGACGAACACCCGCCGCTGATCGACCGCCTTTGCGGTCTCGACGCCAATTTGCATCCCTGCTCCTTTCCACTTACGCAAGCTAATGATCTGCGCAGTCAAGAAGCAATCCCTGTTCCATGTGGCGAGGATGCAAGAGCGCGGGCGGGATGTTCTGTTCTGAACAAATGTCGGGACTGTCGGCTTCTCTCACATGTAAATCTTAATATGCCATCAGCCTAAAGATTGGTCAAATACAATAAAAACAACACCTTGTTTGGGATCGTCGGGCTGGCATGGGGGTTGCTTTTAGGCTGATGCGAGTGAGGGCTGAGCGCACGCCTACGCTACGACGAGCGATGTGTTCCTTCCCGTAACCCGCGACTAGTTTCTCACCTATAGGAACTGCCCAGCACCGCGTCTGGGTGGAAGTCGAAGGGCTCAACAGGAGACAGACATGTCGTCACTACGGCAAATCGCATTTTATGGCAAAGGGGGCATCGGCAAGTCGACGACGTCCCAGAATACTCTCGCGGCGTTGGCCGAAATGGGTCATCGCATTCTAATCGTCGGCTGCGACCCGAAGGCCGACTCGACGCGCCTCATTCTGCACGCCAAGGCTCAGGACACCATTTTGAGCCTCGCCGCGAATGCCGGCAGCGTCGAGGATCTTGAAATCGAAGAAGTGATGAAGGTTGGTTATCGCGACATTCGCTGCGTCGAGTCGGGCGGTCCGGAGCCGGGCGTCGGCTGCGCTGGCCGCGGCGTCATCACCTCGATCAACTTCCTCGAAGAAAATGGCGCTTACGAGGACATTGACTATGTGTCCTACGACGTGCTCGGCGACGTCGTCTGCGGCGGCTTCGCCATGCCGATCCGCGAGAACAAGGCGCAGGAAATCTACATTGTAATGTCCGGCGAGATGATGGCCATGTATGCGGCCAACAACATCTCCAAAGGCATTTTGAAATACGCCAATTCGGGCGGCGTGCGCCTGGGCGGGCTGGTCTGCAACGAACGTCAGACCGACAAGGAGCTGGAGCTTGCGGAAGCGCTGGCGAAGAAGCTCGGCACAAGCCTGATTTATTTCGTGCCGCGCGACAATATCGTTCAGCACGCGGAGCTGCGCCGCATGACCGTGCTGGAATATGCGCCGGATTCAGCTCAGGCTAACCACTACCGCAATCTGGCGACCAAGATCCACGCCAACCAGGGCAAGGGTATCATTCCGACGCCGATCACGATGGACGAGCTCGAAGACATGCTGATGGAGCACGGCATCATGAAGGCGGTCGATGAGAGTCAGATCGGCAAGACCGCCGCTGAGCTTTCGGCGATCGCGTAAGTCTTCAATGCAAGAACGTCGACCTCTCGTCTGCGGGAGGTCGATAACGCATTTTCAGTGGAGCGTGACGTGACGGTTCGCGCCTTCCCCGACAACGAGACCAAGGGCGGCTTCGCGTCTGTGGCGACGGCGAACGGACGAAGCGTTAGTGGCGCTGCAAGCGCCTATCGCGACCTAACCGGGGTTTTGCCGGAGGCGGCGAAGATAGAAGACGATGCGAATTTCGACCGCCACGTTTTGGCCTCTATCCTCGCCATTGCGTCTCATGAGGGCGGAAGTCTGGCGTCGCAAACTGGCCTGACGGAAACAGAACTCAGCGATCTCATTTTTGAGTATTTCGCCGCGCCAAGACTCGAATCCTCCGGCGAAGGCGCGGCGCCCCTCGTCGACGCCGACGAAATAGAAATGGTGCGCGAGCTTCTCCTGGCCAACCGCTCGAGCGAGGGAGACTGCGGCCATTGGCTCGCCGGCATGATCGCGCGACGGGCGATGGAGCCCAACCATCTTTGGGAAGACCTCGGGCTTCGCGAGAGATCGGAATTGACGCGGCTGATCGCGCGCCATTTCGCCCCGCTCGCCCGACGCAACGACAAGAACATGCGTTGGAAAAGGTTCCTCTACCGCCTCATGTGCGAGGACGACGGCCTGGTCATGTGCAGCACACCGGTATGCTCGAACTGCGCCGATTACGAGCTCTGCTATGGCGCAGAAACGGGAACCAGTCGCGTCGCGTCGGCAGCGGAACTGCCTCTGACGCCCGCCGCAGGGACCGTGTAAGGTCATTCCAACAGATTTTTGTCGAGTTTTTGACAATCTCATAGCCTGCCTGCCAGATAGGCGCTTTTTTGGCAGGCCGCCGTGATGGCATATCGATTGCTTATTTACGAGCATAAGGGAGTTTCGCTCGGAGGTTCCAACATGATCACGGTCTCGCAGGCAGCCATCGCCGCGGTAAAGGATGCCATGGCGAAGGCCGCTCAACGAGAGGGGGGCCTGCGCATCCTGGTCAAGGAAGGCGGCTGCGCCGGCTATCAATATGTCGTCGATCTCGATCCTCAGCAGAGAAACGACGACATTGTCGTCGAAGCCGGCGGCATACGCGTGCTGATTGATCCGGCCTCGCGCCCGCGCCTTGAAGGGATGACCCTCGGCTATCGCCAAGATCTCACTGGTTCCGGCTTCACCTTTGAAAATCCCAACGCCAGCTCCACCTGCGGCTGTCAGAAATCCTTCAACTGAATGGATGTTCCGGACTGTGTGAAACGGTGGTGCGGTTGTTCCTTCGTCGCAGTGGAGCGGGTGTCTAGGACGCTCGTATGAGTCGATGACGACATATATGTCCCGAAAACGTTCGTTTGGTCGCGTCGCTTCGCCGATACAGGGAGCGCTCGATGTCGTGTTGAACGACACCACGCTGCGGGACGGCGAACAGGCCCCAGGCGTCGCTTTTACCTGCGAAGAGAAGCTTCAAATCGCGCGGGCCTTGGCGCGCGCCGGCGTCACCGAGCTCGAAGCCGGAACGCCGGCGATGGGCGACGTGGAAATCGCGATGATTCGGGCGATCGTCGACGCCGAATTGCCGCTACGAGCGATCGCCTGGTGCCGGATGCGCGTCGAAGACGTCGACGCAGCGCTGACGTCGGGCGTCACGATGGTCAATCTGTCGGTGCCTGTCTCCGACACGCAAATCGGCGCGAAATTGCGTGGCGGCCGCGCCCAGGCGCTGGAGATGACGCGGCGCGTCGTCGCTTACGCACGGGACAGAGGCCTGGACGTCGCGGTTGGCGGCGAGGATTCGTCGCGCGCTGCGCCGGAATTCTTGATGGAGACGATGGCGGTCGCGCAAGCCGCCGGCGCCCGCCGATTTCGGATCGCTGACACCTTAAGCGTGCTGGACCCTTTCAGCACATACGATTTGATCTCTATACTGCGCGCGACGAGCGACCTTGAAATCGAAATCCACTGTCACGACGACTTGGGTCTCGCCACCGCCAACACTCTGGCGGGCATTCGGGCGGGCGCGACGCATGCGTCGGTCACCGTGATTGGGCTTGGCGAGCGCGCCGGCAATGCGCCGCTCGAAGAAGTCGCCGTGGCGGCGCGTCAGTTGCACCAATATGAAACCGGGATCGTCCTCACGGAACTGCCCAATGTCGCGGCGCTCGTCTCCGCGGCGGCGCGGCGGCCGATCCCCCTGAACAAATCCATCGTCGGCGAACACGTCTTCACCCATGAATCCGGCATTCATGTCGATGGGCTGCTCAAAGACCCACGCACCTATGAAGCCTTCGACCCAAGCATGCTCGGCCGCGCGCATAGGATTGTGATCGGCAAGCATTCCGGTTCGGCGGCTGTCACAGCGATGCTGCGACAATTGCATTTGCCGGTGAGCGCCGAGGAACTTGGCGAGATCGTCTCCTGCGTGCGCGCCCATGCGCTTGATCACAAGGGCTCGGTCAGCGGCGAGGCCTTGACCTCAATCTGGCGTAGCGTCTGTGCGAGCGGCAACGACGCGAGAGGCATGTGAGGCGTCAATGCTCGAACGAGTCGCCACGATTACGAACGAAACAGCGCAAGCCCCAGTGGCGAGGGAGCCGACGCGTTGGCGACTGATCCGAGAGGATCTGGCGTGCGTTGCGACGCGCGATCCCGCAGCGCGCGGACGTTTTGAGACGCTGCTCACCTATCCCGGGTTGCACGCCGTCATCTGGCATCGCCTCGCTAATTGGCTGTGGGTCAACCGTCGTCGTTTCGGCGCGCGACTGGTCTCCTGGTTCGCCCGCTTCTTGACCAATGTGGATATTCATCCCGGCGCAACGATCGGCCGGCGCTTTTTCATCGATCATGGCGCGGGCGTCGTCATCGGCGAGACCGCGGTCGTCGGCGACGACGTGACGCTCTATCACGGCGTGACGTTGGGCGGCGTATCTTGGTCCCCTGGTAAGCGTCATCCGACCCTCGAAGACGGCGTGGTCGTCGGCGCGGGCGCCAAAATACTCGGCCCCATCTCGATTGGCCGCAATGCGCGTATCGGCGCGAACTCCGTGGTGATCGAAAGCGTGACGCGCGACGCCACCGTGGTCGGCATCCCGGCAAGAGTCGTGCATCGCGACCTCGGTCGCTGCGCTTTCGACGGCCGCATCAACCTTAACCACCATCTGATGCCGGACCCCGTCGGGGAGGCGTTTGCGGTTTTGCTTGACCGCGTCGAGTTTCTGGAAACGCGCGTTTCTCATCTGCAGCAGCGTCTGCGCGATCACGAGAGAAACGCCAGAACGCGAGATGACGCGGCCTTCAAGGCCGGGTCGGCGCAGATCCTATGAAGGAGACCGAAATGTCCGAGCCCGCCATTCTGGAGCAATTGAAAAAGGCGTCCTGCGCCGAAGACTTCTTCGCGCTGCTCGGCGTCGACTATGAGCCGAAGGTCGTCAATGTCGCGCGCCTGCATATTCTTAGACGCATGGGGCAATATCTCTTCAGCGAGGATTTATGCGAGCTGGACGACGCCACGGTGGCCCAGCGCTGCAAGGAGTTTTTGGAGCGCGCCTATCAGGACTTCTTGAAGTCGACGCCGATCGACGAGCGCCTGTTCAAAGTCCACAAGGACGCCGTCAAGCCGCCGCCGCCGCCATCGCTGGTGCAGCTCAACGTTCTGAAGTGAACGCTTGGGAAACTAAAAGGACAGTCCAATGCATATCGTCGTCTGCATGAAGCAAGTGCCCGATTCGGCGCAGATCCGTGTTCATCCGGTGACGAACACGATCATGCGCCAGGGCGTTCCGACGATCATCAATCCCTATGATCTCTTCGCGATCGAAGAGGCGCTGCGGTTGCGCCAGCAATTCGGCGGCGAGGTCACCATCCTCACCATGGGCCCGCCCTCCGCCGAGGATAGCCTACGCAAGGCGCTGAGCTTCGGCGCCGACCGCGCCGTGCTGCTGACGGACCGCTTCTTCGCCGGCGCAGACACGCTGGCGACCACATATGCGCTGGCGACGACGATCCGCAAGATCGGCAAGGAATTCGGTCCGCCCGACATCGTTTTCACCGGCAAGCAGACGATCGACGGCGACACGGCGCAGGTCGGGCCGGGCGTCGCCAAGCGCCTCGGGCTGATGCAGCTCACCTATGTCTCGCACATAGACAAGGTCGATCTCGAGGCCGGCGCAATCGAGGTTGAGCGTCGCAGCGAGGGCGGCGTGCAGAAGTTGCGCAGTAAAATGCCCTGCCTGATCTCCATCCTCGAAGGCGTCAACGAGATGCGCATCGGTTCGCTGACCGACGCGTTAAAGGCCGCGCGGGCGACGATCGTCAAATGGAGCGCACAGGACGCCGGCGTTGAGGATATCGCCAAATGCGGGCTGCGCGGCTCGCCGACGATCGTCAAGCGCGTTTTCGCGCCGAAACCGCGTGCGGAAAGGGCCGAATTCATCGAACTCGGCGACAAGCCGGGAGAGGCCTTCGTCGAGGAATTGTTCAAGCGCCGGCCGAAACTTGAAACCGAGCTCGAGCAATTGACCCGCGGCTATTGATCTCGAAACAGGAGCGCAAGGGATGAACGACACGGCAAAGGCTCCTGCTTCGGCGGGACGCGCGGCGGCCAAGAAGGAGCTGCCCGAACATCTGAAGGCCTATAAGCACGTTTGGATCTTCATCGAGCAGGAGCGCGGGCAAGTCCATCCCGTCTCTTGGGAGCTGATGGGGGCGGGACGGATTCTGGCCAATAAGCTCGGGGTCGATCTCGCCGCGGTCGTCGTCGGGGCGCGCAACGAGGCGACACAAGCGGTCGTGCGCGAAAGCTTCAACTATGGCGCCGATCTCGCCTATCTCGTCGCGGACGACATCCTCATGGATTACCGCAATGAGAGCTACACAAAAGCGATGACCGATCTCGTCAACGCGTATCAGCCGGAAATCCTGCTGCTCGGCGCGACGACGCTCGGCCGCGACCTCGCCGGATCGGTGGCGACGACGCTGCTGACTGGCCTCACCGCCGATTGTACGGAACTCGACGTCGATGCGGAGGGCTCACTCGCCGCGACGCGCCCAACCTTTGGCGGCTCGCTACTCTGCACGATCTTCACGCTGAACTATCGTCCGCAAATGGCGACCGTGCGCCCGCGCGTGATGCCGATGCCGGAGCGAGTCGAAAAGCCGCTCGGCCGCGTCGTCGAACATCCACTCGGCATGGTGGAAGACGACATTGTCACGAAAGTGTTGTCTTTTCTGCCGGACCGCGATTCGTCGAAATCCAACCTCGCTTTCGCCGACGTGGTCGTCGCCGGCGGCCTCGGCCTCGGTTCTCCGGAAAATTTCCAACTCATCCGCCAACTGGCGGCGACGATCGGCGCCGAATTCGGTTGTTCGCGGCCGCTGGTGCAAAAGGGCTGGGTCAGCTCGGACCGGCAGATCGGCCAGACCGGCAAAACCATCCGACCTAAGCTTTATATCGCGGCGGGCATTTCCGGCGCGATCCAGCATCGCGTCGGCGTCGAGGGCGCGGATTACATCGTCGCGATCAACACCGACAAGAATGCGCCAATCTTCGATTTCGCGCATGTCGGCATCGTCACGGACGCGGTACGGCTTTTGCCTACCCTCACGGAAGCATTCTCGAAACGATTGTCTCCGCATCAGCGCGACCGTCTAGCGAGCTAGAGGAGAGACGAATGATCGACGAAAGATTCGACGCCATCGTGGTGGGCGCGGGTATGGCCGGCAACGCCGCCGCTTTGACGCTCGCCCAGAGAGGCCTCAAGGTCCTGCAGTTGGAGCGCGGCGAATATTCCGGCTCCAAGAACGTGCAGGGCGCGATCCTCTATGCAGACATGCTGGAAAAGCTCGTTCCCGACTTTCGCGACGACGCGCCGCTGGAGCGCCATCTGGTCGAGCAGCGTTTCTGGATGATGGACGACAATTCCCATACGGGGTTGCACTATCGCTCAGACGAGTTCAACGAGGAGCGTCCTAATCGCTACACGATCATTCGCGCGCAATTCGACAAATGGTTCTCGAAGAAAGTCCAAGAGGCCGGCGCGGTCGTGCTGTGTGAAACCACCGTCCTTGAGCTGTTGCAGGACGCCTATGGCAAAGTCATCGGCGTGCGCACGGATCGTAATAGCGGAAAGATCGGCGCGGACGTCGTCGTGCTGGCGGAAGGCGTCAGCGGGCTGCTTGGCACAAGAGCTGGCCTGCGCAAGATGCCGGACAAGAATAATGTCGCACTGGCGGTGAAGGAAATGCACTTCCTCCCGCAAGAGACTTTGGAAGCGCGCTTCAATCTGCGCGGCGACGAAGGCGCGGTCATCGAGGCGGTCGGCACCATCTCGCAGGGCATGACCGGGATGGGATTCATCTACACCAATAAGGAGTCGATCTCACTCGGCATCGGTTGTCTCGTCGCGGATTTCGAAAAGACCGGCCAAACCCCCTACGGCCTCTTGGAAAAGTTCAAGCAGCACCCGTCGGTGGCGGCGCTCATCGCCGGCTCGGAAGTCAAGGAATACGCCGCACATCTCATTCCCGAAGGCGGCTTCAAGGCGATCCCGCAGCTCTATGGCGACGGCTGGGTTGTCGTCGGCGACGCCGCGCAGTTGAACAACGCCGTGCATCGCGAAGGCTCGAATCTCGCGATGACGTCCGGGCGGCTCGCCGCGGAAGCGATCTTCCAGATCAAATCGCGCCGCGATCCGATGACCAAGAAGAATCTGGCGCTTTACAAGAAGATGCTCGACGAATCCTTCGTCATGAAGGATTTGAAGAAATATCGCGACATGCCGGACCTGCTGCACATTCAGGCGCAGAACTTCTTCCTGACCTATCCCCAGCTCGTTTCCAAGGCGATGACGAATTTCCTGCGCGTCGACGGCACGCCGAAGCGGGAAAAAGAGAAAGCCACGTTTCGCTCCTTCCTTACCGCGCGTTCGCCCATGGGATTGGTCGGCGACGCGGTGCGGTTGGCGCGCGCTTGGCGATAGGTGATGGCGGAACCCTCTAGCAACGGAGAAGGGCAATGAGCGCAGAAGCAGCCGTCCGGGTCGAGGACAAGCTTTACCTCAATCGTTATCTCGTCGACTCCGGCCGCGCCCACATCAAGGTGCGTCCGCACGCCAAGCCTTCGGCGGCGCTGCTTAGCCTGCTGAAGCTCTGTCCGGCGCATTGCTATGAAATGAACTCGGCCGGACAGGTGGAGATCGCGACAGACGGTTGCATCGAATGCGGAACCTGCCGAATCGTCGCAGAGCCAAGCGGTGACATAGAATGGAACTATCCGCGCGGCGGCTATGGCGTGCTGTTCAAATTCGGCTGAGCGGTTTGCGCCGAAAAAACGGCAAGGTAAGTCGAGAATGAAATTCTACATGACACCCGGATCTTGCTCCACGGGCATACATATCCTGCTGGAAGAGATCGGGCTCGCCTTCGAAGCCTATATCGTCAATCTGGTCAAGGACGAGCACCTCAAGCCGGACTATTTGGCGATCAACCCAAACGGGACGATCCCGACTCTGTTGCGCGACGACGGCGTCGCGCTGACGGATTTTCTCTCGATCGCCGAATGGCTGGCGGAGACCTATCCACGCCGCAAGCTTCTGCCCGAGAGCGCAGACGCCCGCGACACGGCGTTGGCCATTATGCATTTTTGCGTACAGCAAATTCACGGCGAAGGTTTTCGGCGCGTGTTCACGCCGGAGCGCTACGCCGGGCGACAGCCAGACGTCGAGGCGATCAAGGCGGAAGGACGCGAGATCGTCGCTTGCGCGTTGATTGCGGTCGATACGGAGCTTGCGGGCAAGGACTATGTCGCCGGGGACTTTTCGATCGCCGACGCGGCGCTGTTCTATGTCGAGTTTTGGGCTGACAAGACTGGCATGGCGCTGCCGCGCAATTGCCAGACCCATTACGAGCGCATGAAGACGCGCCCGGCCGTGCGGCAGGTGCTCGCCGAAGAAGGCTATCGCAGCTGATTCGGCGCGCTCACTTCAGTCGATAGGCCGCGTGACAGGCGGCGCAGTTTTCCACGACATGCGACAAAGCGGTCAGCGCCGCCGAGACGTCGCCGCCGGGTTTCACCGCCGCCGCATCAATGGCGAATGTGCTGGCGGACTCATGCATGGCATAGCCGAGCGCCTTCATCTCTTCGGGCATTGACTCCGACTGATGCATGGCCATCATCACAGTGGCATCGTCGCGAGAACTCATCACCTTCCCGTGTTGCGGAACGCAGGCGCCCGCGCCGGGCGACTCTAGGCCCAGCCGTTCGCGCGCGATTTGTCCCGCCTTGGCGCCGTCCCTTACCGACAAGGCCGCCATGATCTGCGAAAGCGCTTCCAGATGACCGCGCATGTTGGCGAGGAGATGCGCTCGCATGGGCGGCGGCCAGTCTAGGGCTTTCCGCGTGTCGGGCGCTGAGATGTGCATCGTCATATGGTCCGCCATGGGGGCTGTCGTTTGCGCGGAAGCGGCGACGGAAGCGCTCAGCGCCAGGAGACCAATGATCGTTCTTTCCGGCATTTCTCCTATTCCTGCTCCTTCAGTGTCGCTTGTCATGGGCATTGTCGGGATCGTTGCGCATCCAATCAGCCAGCTTGGCGAGATTTTCGCGCAGGCCTTCGCGAATGCCGGGGTCTTCGATCGTCGCGTCGAGCGCGCCATTCATGCACAGCATCCAGGCGTCGCGCTCCGCGGGGCCGATGCGCAAATGCCCATGCCGCATGCGCAGGCGAGGATGTCCTTTCTTGGCGGAATAGTCCTTGGGGCCGCCGAGCCATTCGGCCAAATAGACCTTCAAAATAACTCGCGTCGGCCCCAAGTCGTCCGCGTGAGCGGCGCGGATGCCGCGCGCTTCCGGTAATTCATCCATGTTACGGTAAAAGGTTTCAACCAGACGGTCGACCGTTTTTAAGCCCCCGATGCGGTCGTATATAGACGTCGGATTCTCGAGCATGGTCGTCGTCAGGGCTCTACGCGTCAATGATAGGTAGTCTCGGCGTCCGGCAGCGCCCAGCAAATCAGGGGGGCCTTGGCGATCACGCGATAGACGGCGTCGGCGATGGCGCGCCCACGTTCGTCGGTTCCCGTCCAGCTGGAGGCGCGCCCGCGGGGATCAACCTCGATGAGTTTAACGTTTTGCGGCACGACGACCCCGTCGCGCGCAATCCCGCGCAGAAAGCCGTCCATCGGCGCGACGACCCGGTGGCCGTCGACGAGGCCGATCAGGTAATCCTTGAAGATTCGCGCCCCAATGTCGAGCGGCGTGCGCCAAACGCCGGCGCGGGCGGAATAAACGAAGCGGTCGCGACCGACGCCGCCGAGGTAGCGTGGAATATGGTCGTTGGGCCGAGTTTCGCCGCTTTCCACGAGCTCGCCGGTATGATCGGGATGCGTCTCAATAGCGACGTCACAGTTCACGCCCGCGGCAAACTGCGGGCCGAGTCCGATCGAGAGTGTGGCGATGTTGCGCAGATGGGGCGTCATGCGGCGTTTTTGCATCCGCGCGTCGATCAAGATATCGGGTGTGCGGAGCGCCATGAGATCGGTGAGTTGCAGCGAGGTCACAGCGACGACGCCCGTTATCGTCAATATCCGCGCGATTTCCAGCGTAGTCTCGCCGCGGTAGCCCTGAACGCCGTCGACTTCGGTGTGATCATTGAAGAGAGCGTCGTGGAACGCCATCCCGCGCCGAATGACCGGCGGGTAAGGGTCGTGACTGAGCACGACGCGGCAGCCCTCCTGCGTCAGACGCGCAGCGACCGCAGAAGCAATCTCATTGGCGCCCAAAATGATCACGAAGGGCGCGCTTCGATTGGACAGAAACTCGCGGAATCGCACGTATGTCATCGCCCCTCCCTGGACTGGCGAACGCAAGAAGCATGCCAGCCGCTAGAGCGGCGCGGATCGCCAAGCGGGCGCCGAAAGGTGCTACAGATCCACATAAACGAATTTCCCCGTCTTCAATTTTGGAAAATTTTCGCGCAGGGCTTTCGCGATCTTTCCGATGAGCGTCTTGTCGGCGGCCGCCGAGACGCCAACGAAATCCGTTCCCTGCATCCAGGTTTCGAAGAAACAATGCAGCGCATCGTCGTAATCCGAGCCGGTGGGATTGGCCGTTTTGTCGCAAAGATCGGCGATCCCTGCGGCGCTGACCTCGAGACGCCAGTCGCGGTCGTCTTCGACGGAAGCCAGGAGCCTTGCGAGATCAGTGTCCGTCCAATCGGTCTTCAGATCCACCGCCATGCTCGCTCGCCTTCTCTTGCGCGATCGCTGCCGCCGCGCCTCTCGCGGCTCGTTTAGCAATATACAGGCCAGCGCTGCTCAGGGTTCTGCGAAGATCGGCGCTACGCCCTCGGCGTCAACATAGATGACGCCGTCTTCGATCCGCGTCGGATATTCGGCGAGCGGCGTCGCATGGGGATGAGTAGGCTGGCCGCTGTTCATGTCCCAGGACCACAAATGCAGTGGGCAGGTGAGCATCGCCCCGTTGAAATCGGCGTCCGCCAAGGGAATGTTGGTGTGCGGACACACCCCCTGAAACGCCTTTACGACGCCGTTTTCCAGCCAAGCGAGTACGACGAGTTGCGTGTCGGCGATGACGAGACGCATGCCGCCCTCCGTGAGCGTGTCTTGTTTGCAGACGCGAACGAACATGAGAGCGCTCCATAAGGCTGGCTGCGAATTTGCATCGACGGCGAGCAAGATTCGAGCCGTCACCGACGGGAGACGACGCCGTGCACAACAAACGCTTGGAGGCGATTTCGCAACGATCCCGCCGGCGCTTGGACGCCCGCCGATTTCGAAATCACCGCCTCGCAATATGCGATCAAGTTCCGCAAGGTCACGGGAACACATGTCGTGTTCACGCATCCTTGCGTGTCAAATTGCGTAACGATCCCCTTGAAGGCGAAGGTGAGAGGCGTTCACATTAAGGCCTTCGTCGCAACGGTGGACCTCATGGACGAGTTGGACAAATGAGCGACGGGCCCGCCTATCGAACCGAGTTGGGCCGTGCGTCGGCGGAGGAGGGCGGCTATTTCGTCCTGTCTTACCCCGAGATTCCCGGCTGCCTCGGGGTCGGCGACACGGAAGCGGAGGCAGTAGAGGACGGGCGCCGCGCGTTGGCCGCCGTGCTCGACGCGCTGAAGGCCGTCGATCGACCGCCGCCCGAGGCGTGGAGGGCGAGCCCGTGAGGATGCACAATCATGAGCCCGCCACAGCGGCGCTGCGGGAAGCTGCAGGCTGCGTCAATGCCGTGCCGGCGCATTCCATCCCCATGGGGTTCCGGCTGCTGGCGCTGCGGTGTTTTCACAACGATCCTGATCCGCCGGCCTTCGCCTGGATCAATCAGCGCATCTTTCGCGCCCCCGATCGCTTGAGTCGGCATGGGCTGTCTTTTTTGGCGCGGCCTTTCTGCCCGAAATCATGGAGTGGCTGATCGACCGCGTCGGCCGGCCGTCGTCGCGCGACGGCGGCAAGCCGCAACGCAACCCCGACTGGCCGGACTTTATCTGGCGCAGCGCGGAACGGGCGTGGCCCGACAATACGCGCACCACCGAATGGTCGATAGAGGTCGTCTTTGCCAGTGAAGATTTGGCAAACGCCTTTCGCGAGCGCTGGCGTGATCGCCTGTCCGGGGGGGTGGGCGGCTGAAACGGTCCTATGCGCGGCGGAAGATCACGCTAAGATTGTTCGCTGGCATTTCGACGACAGCGGGGCGCCTGAAGCCGTAATGCAAAGCGCAGGCAGCCACGGCTTCCAAATCGCGCAGGCCGAAAGCCGGATCCTTTGTCTTCAGCCATTGGTCGAAATCAACATTGCTCGGCGCAGTCTCGACACCCGCACGCCGATAGGGGCCGTAAAGATAGAGGGGCGCGTTGCTTTGAAGGAGTCTCGCTGCGCCCTTTAGCAGGCCTTCCGTCGCCGACCAGGGCGAAATGTGGATCATATTGATGCATAGGATCGCGTCGGCTGCGTCTATGGGCCAATCGACTTCGCGCGCATCGAGCGTCAGCGGCGCCCGGAAATTACCCAGGCCAAGCGATTGGCTCCAGGCCGCGATGCTGCGGCGCGCCGCAGCATCGGGATTGAGGGGTAAAAGACGAGATGCGGCAAACTTTCCGCAAAGAACGCCGCGTGTTCGCCCGAGCCGCTGGCGATTTCCAAAACGACGCCGCGCGGCGGCAACAGCTGACGCAAGACCGTCAGGATCGGCTTGTGATTGCGCGCGACGGAGGGCGCCTTCAGTCGCGCGTCTTCCATTCTCTCGTCCTAACCGCTACGCCGCATGCGCCGTGTCGAGGCCGCGGAAGATTGCGCAGCGCCGGAACACTGCGAGGCTCGGCGGCACGTTCTTCTGGTGGCAGAACTTCGCCGTGAGCTTCGCCAAACCCTTTATATCACGCCCCGTGGCGGCGGGGAAAATCTCGACGAGTTCGTCGATCAGGCGATCGTCGACGGCGAGGCAGAATTGTTCGGACATCACGCGCCAAATGCGGCGCTTCGCCTCCGCGTCGGGCGGGTTGTATTTGATTAAGGCGATGCAGCGCGAGACGATGGCTTCGTCGAAGTCGTCGACGCGATTCGTCGTCAGGAACAAGAGCCCGTTGAAATATTCGAGCACGCGCAGAAACACGCCGACGACGGCGTTCATCGCGATATTGTCGTCGCGCCGCTTGATGTAGACATCGGCCTCGTCGATCAGCATGACCGCGCCCCAGCGTTGCGCGCGCGTCAAACTTTCCTTCAGCGCCGTCTCCATCGTCGAGACGTTGAGGCCCAATTGCCCAGAATGGACACGGTACAAGGGGCGCTGGATGATCTCCGAATAGACTTCCGCCGTCAGCGTATTGCCGACGCCGGGCGGACCGGCGCAAAGCACCGTCGTGCCGCCTGATTTGCCCTGCACGATATCGTCCATCAGCACGTCCATCTCGGCGGTCAGAATGTCGATGAAATCCGTCTGCTCTTCTGGCAAGACGAGTTTGCTCTTCAGTTCCGGCTGATAGCGATAGAGCCGCATCTCGTCGACATGCACCCAGACATGGTGATGCAGATCGAGATGGAACATCAGAATATAAGGGTGCACGGGAATCTGCGTGAAGAGCCCCGGCCGGATTTGCGCGCGGATTTCGGCGATCTCGTCCTCGCCCGAAAAAGGGTTGCTCTTGCCAGCCTTGCGTAGAAAATGCCCAAACACGTCGCCGGGCGCTTCCAGGGTCAGGCTGCGCGCAGAGAGCACCGCCTCGTCGTTGACGAGACGCGCCTCTCCGCCGCTCGTCGAGAGTACGATGACGTCTTTGCGGGTCCAATCCGTGTCCCGATGCGTGGCGTTCGGGTCTTCGGCGTGAAAGCCCGTGCCCTTGCCGGAAAATTGTTCGCCATAGCGGCCGCGCCAATCGAAATAGGTTTCGCTCGCCGCGTCGAAGGCCTCAATCAAGGCCGGCGTCTCCCGTAAAAATCCCTTGGCCGCGAGAATTTCGCTGATCGTCCTCCCAGCGACGTCGGGCCCCATGATGCGCATGAGATTGGTTTGCAGCGTGCCCTTGGCATTGGCCTTCATTTCCACCAGGATCTTGCCGGCTTCGTCGTTAGAGGTCGGCGCATAGTCGAAACGCGTCACCACATAGGGCAGCGCCTTGGCGGCGACGCTCGCCGTGAACAGCCAGCCGCGCAGCGCGTCGGTCGCCAGATATTTGATCAATGCAGGCAGCACCTCTTCAAGATCGCCAGCCTCGAAGCGCTTGCCCTCCGCTTCCAGCGCCGCGCGCAGCGTCGAGAGTTGCGCGGCGCGCGCGCAATTCAGGCCCGGATTGCTGATACAGCTCCTCGAGGAAGTCGAACTCGGCGCTGGAGAGATGCGCGAGATCGAGTTCGACTCTGTCGCCGAAGCGCAGTTGTGAAGAAAGCCCCGAATGGGCGGGAAAGCGCGCGATCAGCGCTTCGACATGCGGCTTTTCGATTTGAATGTTCATGCTCGCTCGCGCATCGCTTCGGGATAAGCGGGAAGCGTCAGCATGCGCTGGTCTTCGAGCGCAGCGCCGACAGTGAAGTGGTAGAGGTCCTGAAAGGCGTATTCGTCTGGCGGCAGGCCCAGCATCACGTGGATCTCATCGTCGAAGAAACAGCCGATCCCCGTGCCGGCGAGGCCAATGGCGCTCGCCCAGAGATAGAGCGCCTGGCCGATTGCGCCGGCCTCCCAATGCAGTCGGCGATAGCCGAAACCGCCGTCCTCTTTGAGCGTGCGGTCGAAATCAGCGATCATCGCCACGGCAAAACAGCCCTTGCCGGCGATCGCCTGGCGGCAGGCGTTTATCGTCGCGTCGCGCTCGACGGAGCCGCGCCGCAGGCGGAAGAGCTTGAGAGGGCCAATCTCGATCGGCGTCCAAAGCAGCGCCAGCGCCGATCTCTCGCGCAACCGCGCCGTGGTTTCGGCGTCACGCTGCAGCAGATAGAGACCCGACTCCAGCCCGTCGACCCGATGCACGAAGAGCAGGAGGTTGAGGCGCGGCGGCCAGGGGAAAGGGGCGAGCCAGGGTTCGGCGCCGGGCAGCGTGGCCGTCAGCATGGCGCAAAAGGCCTCGTGCGAGAGCGTCGCGACGCCGTCCATGCGTTGCGCGCTGCGTCGCCGTCTCACCGTGCGGCCGATGTCTGGCAACGGGAAGGGGAACGCGGGTTTCGGCGCAGCGTGTGACAAAGGCTCCAAAGTCCGCGTACGGGTCTTGCGGCAAAGCAGCGCCGCCAGATCGACGAGAGGCCAACCGTCGTGATCTTCACTCAGGCGGTTGGCGGCGCCGCTCCATTGGCGTGGCGCCTGCGCCACCGCGCCGATGTCGACGCGGGTCGGCGCGTCGGCGCCCACCGTGATCCAAAGCAGCGCATCGGGGTGTTCCTCCTCCCGGCGATGCGCTGCGTCGGGCCGATCCAAGCCCAGCAAGGCCGCGGCCTCCGCGTCCGAGGGCTCGCACAGCAGATGCGCGCGCCAGCCGAGCGCCGCGGCGGCCTGCGCGGCCGCGGCGATTGCATGGCCAACGTCGAGTTGACAATAGCGAAACGCCCGCTCGCCATATTTCCAGCTCTCGCGCCAGGGCACTGAACTCAATCCCAGCAGAAATCCGCCCTGGGGCAAAGCGACGGCGGCTTCGAACCTAGCGCGGCGTTCCAGCGCATGGTGTTCTGGGGCGTAATGATAGAGCGCCGCCGTGTCTCCAAGGCCCTCGGCGGCGTTGGTCACGAGGTAAATTTCGGTCGGGTGCAGATTGCCGGAGGAGGGGTTGTTGCGCAACGCCCAAGTCGAGCCCTCGAAGCTCTTCCAGGCGCTGAGGCCAAAGCCGAGTTCGAGGAAAAGGCCCAGCGCCGCGCGCTCCAACGGCGCAGATTGTGGGGCTGGACCGGGAAAAGGCGCCGTCGCTTCACGATCACGCAACGGCAGGTCAATCAAGGGCGCGCCGGCGAAGCGCCGGAAGGGCGAGGGCTGCGATGTCAAATCGAGAAAGGCTGGCCCCAGCGCATAGCGCGTCGGCGCATGTTTAGTGCGCTTATGGTAGCCGCGAATGTCGCTAGGCCAAGAGTCGCGGTCGGTTGGATGTCCGCCGCTCGACTGGGCACGGATTTTGATTTCAGCTTCGGTCATCGGGTTTCCTCGCTGGCCTCCTTAGATTCAAAAAGGGCGCCCGCGGCGACGCGAGATGCGAAAACCAATCGGATCAACGCTTTTGCGTGGGAAGGCGCGGGTCCGTGTCGAGAAAATGCGCAACAAATGTCGGAAAACTTCACTCTGGCGGCGATGCAACATCAGGCATTTGGCCGATTGTTGACATTGTCGGTCGCCGGCCAGCCGCCGCGGCGCTTCACGGCGCAAGAAGTCGAGATAGTCGCCTGCGCCCTCGCCGCGGTCGCTACGGCGCGCAGCGCAGAGCGACAAGTTTATATGAGTCCGATCGCCAGCGATCGCGAGTTCACGGCCACTGTCGAAACTGGCGGCGTCGTTATCACGCTCGATGGTTACGCCGATGTGGCGCTGGATTGGAGCGAAACGGCGGAGCTGGCGCGCGAATTGGCTGCTTTCGGCGCAGCTAATATTCATATTGGCTCGGCGATTGCTTGACTTGGAGCGCGCGGCGCGCCGGCATCCCCCGGGCCGGGCTATGAGCGCGAGGCAGGTTTCGTCGTAAAGGCGCGATGCGATCCTTCATTCGAACCTGCCGCATGTGCGACTGGGAGAATTTCGGGGCACGCTTGGCTTTCGCGCGCGCGAGGTTGGCGGATCCCGACGGCGAGCAGATGCCCCCTTTCCAGCTCTTGTCGGAGCCGGGTGTGACGGCGGCTGAGCAACGCTCCTGTTCAGAAAATTGGATGCGCAAATGCATCGCAGCGGCGACGCCCGATCGTGAGCGCCTAAACTTCCGTTTCTCAGATGCGCCGTTCACGAAAATCTGCCTCGGCTATCTTTCCAACGATTTTCACGATCACGCGACGGCGCTGCTGCTCGTCGAGATGCTGGAAGCTCAGGACCGCTCGCTTTTCGAACTTACGCCTATTCCTACGGCAAAGACGATGGCAAGGAGATGCGGCCACGGCTGCGGAGAGCCTTCGATCGCTTCAGCGACATCAGCCCGCTTTCGGACATCGAGGCGGCGAAGAAGATTCACGCCGACGGCATCCAAATTCTGATCGATCTGAAAGGCTTCACGCAGGCGACGCGCACCTCGATCCTCGCCTTGCGTCCGGCGCCGCTGCAAGTGAACTATCTCGGCTATCCAAGAACGCTCGGCGACGGCCTGTGCGATTACATCGTCACAGACTCTTTCGTCACGCCGTGCGCCAGCGCCGTCGATTACGCGGAATCGCATGCCGTTCTGCCGCACTCCTACCAACCGCGTGGTCGCCACGGGCTGATCAGGGTGTGCCGACGTGCGCCGAGGTGGGGCTGCCGGCGCGTGGCTTCGTCTTCTGCTGTTTCAATCAGGCTTTCAAATTCACGCCAGCGGTTTTCGACGTCTGGTGCCGACTGCTCAACGTGGCGCCGGACAGCGTGTGTGGCTGTTGGCCTCGCCCGAAGCCGAGGGCAATTTGCGTAACGAAGCGCGCAATCGCGGCGTCGATGGCGCGCGGCTTGTCTTCGCGCCGGACATGGCGCAAGCGGAACATCTCGCGCGGCTGCAACTTGCCGATCTCGTGCTCGACACCTCGCCCTATGGCGCGCACACGAACGCCAGCGACGCGCTGTGGGGTCGGCACGTAGTGACGCGGCCGGGCGCGACCTTTTCGTCGCACATAGCTGGCAGCCTCTTGCATGCGGTCGGCCTGCCAGAGCTGATTGTCGAAGATGAGGAGAATTATTTCGGTCTCGCCTTGGCGCTCGCAATGCAGCCCGCGCGCTTGGCGGCGTTACGCGACAAGCTTGCGGCAAATCGCGCCAGCGTACCGCTCTTCGACGTGCACTCCTATACGCTCGCGCTCGAAGGGCTGTTTCATGCAATGTGGCGTCGCTATCGCGCCGGCCTGCCAAATGCCGCGATCTATGCGTCATGACCGCCAGCGTATGAGCCAACGCCGCGCGTAAGAATTGCTCTTGGTATGCTTTTTGCTGGACGTCGGGCGCTTTCTGGATTCTCGATCGGACAAGACGATGAACGACACCCTTCACGAGGTCATTGTCGCCAAGAAAACCAACGAGGCCCACAATATGGTCTCGTTCGAATTAGTCGATCCGGCCGGCGCGGAACTGCCCGCCTTCTCGGCCGGCGCGCATGTCGACGTGACTGTTCCCGGCGGTCTGGTCCGGCAATATTCTTTGTGCAACAGCGCGACAGAACACCATCGCTACGTCATCGGCGTGTGGAACGACGCCAACAGCCGCGGGGGCTCCAAGGCGCTACATGCGCAAGTTGAAGTGGGGGATACGTTGCATGTCGGCTTGCCGAGAAATCGCTTTCGCGTGCCGCGGGGAACGAAGCGCGCGATCTTGATGGCGCGAGGCATCGGCGTGACGCCCATCCTGAGCATCGCCGATCACCTCAAACGTCAAGACATTCCTTTCACGTTGCACTATGTGTATGCGATGATGTCGCCGGGCTCGTTCCGCGAAGTGATCGCCGCATCCAGTTTCGCGGAGAACGTGGAATATTACTACGAGTCCAGCGAGTTGAACAAATTACTCAACCCAGCGGCGATTTTGGCGGATCAGCCGGAGGAGACGCAGCTCTTCATCTGTGGCGTAGATTGGTGGCAGGATCCGATCATCAACATTGCCGAGCAGAAGGGCTGGGCCAAGGAACGCATCCATGTCGAATGCTTCACGACGAAAGTGCCGCCGGCGGCGCTCGACAAGGTCTTCGAAGTCAAGATCGCCAGCACGGGCGCCGTTTACAAAGTCCCCGGCGACAAGACCGTCACGGCTTTCCTAGAGGAACAGGGTGTAAAGGTTCCCACTTCCTGCGAACAAGGCATGTGCGGAACATGCAAGATCAAGGTAATTAAAGGCGAAGCCGACCATCGCGACAAGCGCCTCTCCGATCAGGAGAAGGCGGAAGGTTATTTCCTGGCCTGCGTGTCGCGCGCCAAAAGCGATATGCTGGTGCTTGATTTGTAAGCGCTGCTCGCAGCCGTCGTCGCCCCCGCCGGCTCTGCGATTTTCGTCAAGCATCGGCGGGAGCAAGCGATGGGCCTCGGCGCTGGCGAAGTTTTCGAGATCGGAACATTGTTTCGCGCAATCGGAGAAGATGGCTTTCAAAATCAGGCTGCGCGTGTCCCTAGCTTCGCCCGCAGCCAGAGCCCCTTCTCGACGATCTGCGCCGCCGGATGAGAAGCCGGCAGCCCGGACCAAAGATCGGCAAACCCCATCCCTGATAGCCGAAATCTCTGTTCAGTAAGCAAGGCCGTCTGGACACCCATTTACGGTGATTGCAGCAGCAGGGCGGCCAGGGTCTCGCATCCCGCTGAGCTCAAGCGAAACTCGAAGATGGACAGGTCCTGCTCCATATGGTCCTTTGACGAGGTGCCGGTAAGACACACCATGTCGAGCTGCGTCAGATAGCGAAAAAAGAGCTGGGCCGGGCTTCGCCCGTATTTAGTGGCAAGTTCAATCAGATCGGACGCGGCAAGGATTTCGGGATTGGCGGTCAGAGTCCAGAAGCTCTGATAAACAATACCATGCTCTCGGCAGAAGGCCCGGATATCCGTGTCGTAATGGGTTTTTGCATAGAAAAGGTTCTGGATCGTCGCGGGCTTGATCCGGGCGTTCCGGCACAGGGCTTCAAGTCGTGGAAGTTCGTGACAATTGCTGACGCCCAATTGGCGGACGCTGCCTTGGTCATAAAGGCTTTCCATGGCCCGCCACGCCTCCAGCGTATCCCTGTCGTCGGGGTAGGGGGAGTGGAGAACGAGGCCGTCCAGATAGTCGGTGCGAAGATTGCGGAGAGACGCTTGAAAGGACTGTAGAACCTGCCGGCTCAAGCTGGCCGGTGACGTCACATTAACCGGCGGGTAGGCTTTGGTCGGCCATTCAGGCGGCATGACCCCGCCGCCCGTGAGCTACACGCGCCATCGCTTCCCGCCGCAAATCATCGCCCACGCCGTCTGGCTCTATTTCCGGTTCCCGCTCAGACTGCGCCTTGTCGAGGAAATGCTGCTCGAGCGCGGGATTGTTCTCTCCTATGAAACCATCCGCCGCTGGGCCATGAAATTCGGGCTGGATTATGCCCATCGCCTTAAGCGCAAGAAGCCCGGCAGGCGCGACGTCTGGCATCTCGACGAGATCATCGTCTCGATCAACGGCGAGAGGCGCTAACTCTAACGGGCTGTCGACCAAGATGGCTACGTCCTCGACGAAATCGTCCAGGTCCGCCGCAACGCCAAGGCTGCCCAGCGCTTGCTAAAGCGCCTCCTCCATAAGCAAGGCTGCCGCCCGCGCCGCATGGTCACCGACAAGCTCGGCTCGTATGCCGTTGCGCAACGGAAGACTCTGCCGAACGTCGAGCATCGATCCCACAAGGGTTTGAACAACCGCGCGGAGAACTCCCATGTCCCGCTACGAAAGCGAGAGCGAGCGATGCAGGGGTTCAGATCGTGGCGCGGGCGCCGCAATCACGGTCGCGGTGGTGGTGCCGTCGCCGGCAGCGTCATGCTGCTTGGAGTCGACTTCGCGGACGAGCTGGGCGCCGAGATTCTCGAACTACCTCCTGCATTTTCAAGCTTTCAATTGTGGGGCCGACAGACATAAAGCTAAAGTCGTTGCAGATCATATTGCTGGATCGCAAGACTAAAGATGTGAACTCTGCTGGCTCTTTCCATGTCGCTGCCGAGCGGGGACGCCCTCGCAAAGGGATGCATCAAGGGCGCGATAGCCGGTGGGATCCTCGGGCATTACGCGGGGCGGCACGGGATGCTTGGTGCGATCGCAGGGAGCCTCTATGGGAGGCATGAGGCCAAAAAGCTGTTTTACTACGGGCAGCGCCGAGAGCCATCGCGCGGGTGGTTGTAAGGCGACCATCCGTGCACCTGAGCAAGCGCTGCGGGGCGAAGACGCGGTTGGGGCAGCCATGCGAAGCGCCGGGGATGGCGAAAGGTCGCTGTAGGATGCACGGGGGAACCAACCCCGGGCGCACCCAAGGGCAAGGCAAACGGGGCCTACAAGCACGGGCGATATACCTGTGAGGCAATCGCCATGAGGAGAGCCATTGCGGCCCTGCGCCGTCACGCTCGCGAGGTTTCTTGTAGCCTAGATTAGGGTCGGATCGTCGCCTCTACCGGCGCCGTTATTGTCGGAGAGATCGATCTCCTTGGCGACGGTGACGCCGTCTTTGGTGATGCGGGGCGCGCCGAAGCTCTTCTCGATCACCACGTTGCCTCCCTTAGGACCCAGCGTTACCTTCACTGCGTTATTTAGAATTTCGACGCCACGCAAGATACGATCGCGGGCGTCGTTGGAGAAACGGACGTCTTTGGCAGTGGCATTATCAAAACAGAATAGACAGTTTATAGGTTCTGCATTAGGTTATGTAACTGTGGCACAGCCAACCGCCTCAAATTCATTTGTCATGTTCTTGCTGTAACAAACCTTGAATGAGAGCAACCCGTATGGGCAATTCAAGCAGCGGTTACAACGATTGGGCTCAGCCCAGTTACGAGGTTAAAGTTCGCGGGACGATGCATCTTTGGGGCTCCGCGGGCATCACGAAAGACATCATATTCGAAAAGCCGCTCGTGTTGCACGTTCACAACGACCTATTCGGCGAAAAGATAACCTTCGGAACACGGAAGGCCTCGGGAGCCGAAGAAATCATAGGAACTCTTCTGCCCGGAGAATGCGTCTCGATCCCCCTTCATGGGATAGCTGGCGTTTTTGCCTCCTGCGAGCAGGACTCCACCGTATGTTGCCTGATCAAGTGATGGTGGAGCGGCATGTAGACCTTGCTGCAATGATCGAACAAGAGACGAACATATGCAACCGGTACCCGCGAAACCCATTTCCCTGTCGGTAAGGCCGTTCCAAGTAGCAAATCTTTGCTTCGAGGTCGGTGGCATTCTTGGAGAGTCCTTCGTCGAGCTGGGCTCAGTAGTAGGTGCTTTCAATTTCGACCGATTCTATATGGCTCTTCGTGGCGTGACCACTGTCCCTGGCCCTCACGCCACTCTTATTCGGACGGTTCATCCCGCCACGACGGGTGACCCCAGTCGCCTGAAGTACGATTCGGATGGCATCGATGACGCGACCAAACCCGCGCCGAACTCGGGATCGCCCCCAAACCCGTTTGAGGAGCCTCCTCCGTTAGGCGATCCCGGCTCCGTTCTTGATTTGTCGGGTTTCGGGGGAAAGGCGCTGGCAGCGATGCGCGCGGAAACCTCCAAGGCTGCCTTGAGCAAGGCAGTCAACGCGCGAGCGAACGCCTTTATCACGAAATATGGAGGTACTCCGAAAATCGCAGACGCTATGAGACAAGTCATGCCTCAAAGGGGCGAGAATATAAACCGCCTGTCCGAGCTTTCTACCAGCTTGAGGGACTTGCTTGAGGCTGCATATCTTCAGGATTTTGGTGTGAACACAGTGCTAAAGAAGACATTAACGGTGACTAGTGGGACGTCAGGCCCCAATAAGGGAACTTCTGTGACGAAGGGGCCCGATGCAACGGTGCTTAACACAGCAACGAATGATTATTCCGGCAAGGAAAATCAAACGTCCGAATCAAGAGGGCTCGAATACAGGTCGCCTAACCATGAAAATGTTGCGCGAGATGCCCGGGTCCAGATCGGCCTCGGCGAAGAGGTTCTGTCCTTCGTGAAGGAAACCCACTTCCTAGACCGCATAGAGGACGTATACCAAAATGAATTGAATTCCATAGATGCCGATGTCAACCAGTTGCAGGTCGCATATCTCAATACGATCTTGATGTCGCCCATTGACGGCATTGTGACTGGCGTTTTCAAGAACCCTGGCGATCCAATAACGGCGGGCGAGCCAGTGTTTCGCGTGGAAAACAATGCCGTGGTCCTCATCGTCGCGAGAGTGGTTTGCCGAGGACCGATTTCGATTGGTTCCATCCTGCAAGTCAAGACAACTTTATTCGACACTCCGGGCCCCCCTGCGGTGGTCGTCGAAGCCCCCATCGTGTCAGTCCGGGGCCAGAGCGAGGCTGACCTGTGGGAAGTTGTCGCCAAGCAACCGAACCGCGACGCCGCCGGCAAGCAGATCTTTCCACTTGGCTACAATTTCGACTACGACAATGTTGAGGTGAACATTCTCTGAGTTGGTCAGAGTTGAACTTTTAAAGGATGCAAGGAATGCGCAGGGACTTGAGCCTTGTGAAATCTTCAGTTCCGAGAGTTCTCCTGCTTCGCCAGTCCCTGAATTCGTGAGCTGAACTCTGGGCACCGGGCAGACAACCCTAAACAGAATACCCCCATGCGTAATCAAGACCCCAATAATGGCACAAAATGGGAAGGCGGCGGAGGAGGCGGCGGCCTCGTCGTCACTAGCGTCGGGGGTCCCGGCACGATTATAGTGGACGGAGAAAGCATTCCGTATAATGAAATTGTTGAGGTTGGACCACACCGCCCTCCACCGCCCCCTCCACCCCCCCCACCTTTCCCAATAGTAAGAGTACAAAGCCCTGACGGTGCAGCACCACGCAGTCTCCCACCTAATAGATTTCCGTCCGGCGCATCACCGTCGCTAAACGATAGTAAGCTGGACAATAGTCGGCTGGCTTCCAAGCCTCCGGGACCGATGCCTGGTGCTGTCCCAGACTGGACGACGCAAACCGAGTGGCGTTTCGAACCCGATCCCAGACTGTTTTGGCAGCCCATAACCAGCGTCGACACCGGCAACCGACCCTTGAACGTCGTGTTGAACAAGATTTTGCTGCCTTGGATTAATGCCCTAGCGGCCGTGGTAAACATCCCGCGGGCCGGGCAAATCGTTGTTGATGATTTCCTGAGCCACAGTATTATAAATGTGGAATATCGAGACGCAGCATACGTTTTTCCGACAATGGGTGCGGCGGGGGTTGCCATCGAGGCAAGCCCTGCGCTGGAATTCATCTCCGCACGAGTGTCCACTTGGTGGTCCGCTTTTTCCAAAAACCCAGCTGTGTTGGACACTCTGCTCTCTCCGATCTTCATGTCGTTCGGAGCCGAGACAGGTGCTCTCTCCGGTGTGGGAGCGGAGATCGAAAGTACCCTTCCAGCGCAAGTTGAATCGTCGCTCCCAAATGTGCGAACAGCCGACTCTATCCTCTCTGAAAACTCAAGGCGCGGAAATGCCTTTCAAAGGGCGGTCACGGAAGCTTTTGGACTTGAACGAAATAATAACACGATGGTTGGACCAGAGCTTGAGTCGGGGGCCTTTTACCCGACCATTCCGGATATCGCTAATGGCGGAAATGCACCGATTGGTGATATTAAAGACGTTCTCAATATCTCGCTAACTCGCCAGTTGCGGCTGCAGCGGGATATCGCAAAGGTAACAGGCACTTCATTCAGTGTCATTGCTAGCCCGCGCACCCGTACAGTCTCGCAGCCGCTGGCAGACGCGGTTAGGGAAAGTGGTGGCTTTATTTTCAAGGCCAATCCAGCGGACAAGACGGTCAAGGTTTGGGACTCTTCTAGCCGATCTTGGGTCCCGTTCCTCAGCGAGTAATTTCCCGAAAAAGCCACAGCCTTTGCGTTAGGCTATGGCTTTGCGCGCGGGAGCTTTACGCTGAGCCGTCAATAGCTCCGACGATAGCCTCCCGTGTGGGGATTGTAGTTGCCTGCGGCCCCATAATTGTCGTGCGTGTTGCCGTTCCGGATTGGTTTGATAATGCGGCTGCGTATAGGTCCCGTTGCGGTTGTAGTGGCCATCCACATAGTGGTCACTGGAATTCGAGCCTGTGCCGTAGTTGTAGTATTGCGCGCTTACTGTCCCGCAAACCAACAACCCGGCGGCCAGCGTGGGAAGGGCTATCTTAAGCATGGCGTTAACTCCTTAATCAACTAGGAGAGTTTATCAGGATTGCGTGTGCCGTCGAAGTGGCCAAGTGTCACGCAAGCAGATTGGTCAAGACAGCCGCTGAGTGTGGGACTAAAAGTGGGACTGTTGTCGCTTAAGATTCATATGTCATTATAAATGCTATATTAAATCATCCCATTTTGTGCCACCGCACGGCAAGGCTATGAGTAGCCGCCCATTAGCACTCGCCGGTCTAGATGTTTAGTCCCGGCATCTGGTGGAGTGGGTCGAGTATGAATCTCTCAGGCTCTTTCGTCCAGAGCTTGCAGATGAACTCGTAGGGCGTGAGGCCTTTGAGCGTCTTCAACCGGCGTGCAGAATTGTATGCGGTGACGAAGTCGGCGAGATGCGTTCGTAACTCGGCGTGGCTTTCATAGAAGTAGCGCTTGACCGTGGCGTCCTTGATTGTGCGGTTCATGCGCTCAACATGCCCGTTGGTCCAAGGATGTTTGGGCTTGGTCAGCCGGTGGTCGATATCGGCGCGGGCGCAGGCATGCTCGAACGCATGCGCCCGGAAGGACTTACCCTCCGCCAGCATTTGCTTGATTTCGACAGGGGTCCAGGTCTCGCCGCCGGGATCGGTGAAGTGTGTACCATTGTCGGTCAGCACTGTGTGGATTTTGTAGGGAACGGCCTTGATCAGCGCGAACAGAAAATCGGCGGCAATACGCGTCGTCGCCTTATCGTGCAGCTCGACGAAGGCAAATTTCGACGTTCGGTCGATCGCCATGAACATGTAGAGCGTAGCCATCCGGCATAGGCCGCAGGTGTCGGCGTCGGGGCGTTTTAACGCTTGAGGAGTGTCGGATCGGCCTTATACATTTTGATCAGCTCGATCAGGTTATCGATTCCGAAGTCGGTGAACGCCATCACGCCGTCGTACGTGATCCCGTGGACCCATATGAGACCATCTTCGGGCTCCATCTCGGCAGCGACGTCGAACAGCCAATCCTCGTTCTCACCAAGTTCTTTGGCGACCTGGCTGATCGTCGTGATGTGAGAGACCTTGTTGACGTGCATTATCAGGCGACACGAGCGAAGGCTGCCGGACCTTTTGCCACCCAATTCCAGGGCAGCAGTTCATCGAGGCGGTGTGCGGGATGGAGGGCGATGCGCGAGAGGACGTCGGCGAGCCAAGCCTGCGGATCGACGCCATTCATCCGTGCGGTGACAACGAGACTATACATGGCCGCGGCCCGCTGCCCTCCGCGGTCCGACCCGCAGAACAGCCATGATTTTCTTCCGAGCGCGATGCCCCTTAGCCCTCGTTCCGCGGCATTGTTGGACATGCACACGCGTCCATCTTCAAGGAACAGCGTGAACGCCGCCCAACGTTTGAGCATGTAATTGATCGCCTTGACCAGATCATGCCCGCGCGAGAGCCTCGCTGCCTGCGTGCGCAAATAGTCCTGCAGATCATCGACCAGCGGTCGGCTCAGCGTGTGGCGAACCGCCAGGCGTTCTTCGGCGCTCTTACCGTTAATGGACCGCTCGATCTCGAAAAGGACGTCGATGCGGCGCACCACCTCGATCGCGATCGGCGACAAAGGGATTTCCTTTTTACCCGCCGCTTTGCGGCGCGCGTTCTCATCCAGATCCGCCATGGCGAAGAACGGGCGCCGTGCGTGAACCCAGCACGCCGCCTCCTTGACCGGACCCGGCTTGCGATCCGCCAGATAGAGCCTGTTGTAGCCGTCATAGGCGTCGGCTTGCAGGATGCCGGAATATCCCGCCAGATGCGCCTGTGGATGTTCGCCCCGGCGATCGCGCGAATAGTAGAACATCGCCGCCGGCGGCCCGGCGCCGCCGAACGGTTTGTCGTCTCGAGCATAAATCCAGCACCGCCCGGTATCAGTCTTGCCTTTGGCCAAAACCGGCACGGTCGTGTCGTCGCCATGCAGGCGTTCGGCCGCCATGACATGAGCTTCCACACGGCGGAGCAGAGGATCGAGGGCCGTGCAGACCGAGCCCACCGCGTCGGCCATCGTCGACAGCGCGATCGGCACGCCTTCCAGGGCATAGCGCTCGGCCTGGCGGTTCAAAGGCTGGTGTTGGCCAAACTTCTCGAACACGATCATCGCCAGCAGGCTCGCCCCCGCCCATCCTCGCGCAATCACGTGGAATGGGGCCGGCGCCTGACTGATCTTCTCGCAATCCCGGCAGGTGAACTTCTCCCGCACCGTCTCGATCACCTTCCACTGACGGGGCGTCGTTTCCAATGTGCGCGTCACATCCTCGCCGAGCTTGCGCAGACGCGCGCTCCCGCAGCATTCGCATGCCGTCGGCGCCTCAATCACGACGCGCTCGCGAGGAAGGTGGTCGGGGAATGTAGTGCGCTCCGGACGCTTGCGCGTAAATCCTGCGACAGTCGTCCTGACGACAGCCTTTTCGGCCGCAAGCTCGTCTTCCGTCGCCGCAGCTTCCAACTCCTCGAAGGTGAGCGCCAGTTGATCGATCAATCTCACGGACCGCTCAGACCGCTGCCCGAAGATCTGGCGCTCCAGTTTCGCGATCCTAAGCTTCTGTTGCGCGATCAGCGCCATGTCTTCCGACGCTTTCGCGCGGGCGACCGCCAATTCCGCCGCAACTTCCAGGGCCTTTGTCTGAGCGACGGCCAGCGCCGCTTTCAGGGCGGCGTTCTCGCGGGCAAGCTCGGCGTCAGCGGCATCCATGAGAGGGAGTGAATCATAAATCGCGTGATTTGAAGCGCCCTAAAATGCACGCGACCACGCTTTTTTTACTCGGTCGGGAGCGCTCTATCCGGCGCGTTCCGGCCGCCAGGTCAGTTGCGGGTTTCTCCAATCGATCCCTTCCAGCATATAGGCCATCTGCCCCGCCGAGATCGAAACCGCCCCTGCCGTCGCCGACGGCCAGATGAACTTCCCGCGATCCAGACGCTTGGCGTAAAGCGACAGGCCGACGCCGTCATGCCAGAGAATTTTGGCGAGATCGCCACGGCGGCCACGGAAGATGTAGAGATCGCCCGCGTGCGGGTCGCGCTTCAATTGCTCCTGCACCTGCAGCGCCAGCCCCTGCATGCCGCGGCGCATGTCGGTATGGCCGGTCGCAATCCAGACCCTCACGCCGCTCGGAACCGGAATCATCGCCGCGACAATGCCTCCAGCACCCGTGACAGCGCCGCCGGCTCCACGTCCGCCCACACGAGGATCCGATCGCCCCCGGCGAGAACAATCTCCATCTGGCCGTTCGACCCTCGATCGGAATAGTCCGCCGTCGCATCCCGCGAGATTGTTACGGGCAGGATCGGCGCGAGCTCCTTCGGCGCCGCCGCCTCAACGCCAAACTGCCGACGCCAAGAGAAGAGCTGGTTGGCGTTGAGGTCGTGGCGTCGCGCGACCTCGGCGATCGAGGCGCCGCCCTCGAGGCATTCGCCGACAATGCCGCGCTTCTCCTCCAGGGTCCAAGATCGGCGGCGGCGGCGCTCTGGTGATACGGAATCCTCGTCATGATGGTCTGTCGACATCGCTGATAGTGTCCGCTTGTATTTGAAATGGACACGATCACCGCGCCATCGTCAGACAGCTATCCAGGAACCGGCATTCAACGCCAGGCGGCCCTCGCCGGAGCGATACTGTAGAGCTTGCCTTCAGCCGTGCGAACTTCGGCGATGTCAATATGGAAATAGCCGATTGGATTGGCTTTGAATTTCCGCTTCGCGGAAACTTCGCCCTCGACATTCGGCAACCGGAAAATACCGTGGCGCTGAAGGCAGCGATGCAAAGACGAACGCGTCAGATGCGGAAGCGTCGCCTGTAGCGCGTAGAGGCAGTCGTCCAAGGGCAGTAGTGTGTGACGGCGGAAGGCGACAATAATTGCCTCCTCGGCGGGGAGAAGCTGTAATGGCCGAATAGCCTGCTGCGAGTAAGGGCCTTATCTTCGCCATGGCCGGTTTCGCGCGTCAGGCGTCGCCGGGCTTGAGACAGCCGGAGCCATCGGGTTAGAAAAGCAATATGACCCCGGCAAAATCACGCGCAGCGAGAGAGCTGCTCGGACTGACCCAAGAGCAACTCGCCGAGATGGCTGATCTCAGCCTTTCGACCATACAGGACTTGGAAATTGGGCAGCCGGTTCACGACTGCTTGGTCGCGACAATCCAAGTCGCTTTGGAGGCCGCCGGCATTGATTTCGCTGGCGCAGATGGGATCAGGCTCAGGAAGGACGAGAGACAATGACCGACTCGGCGAATATAGCCAGTGCTCAGGGATCGAAGGGCGAGCGCCGAGCTGGGGTCTCATTTTTCCAGCTTCGAGAGGGCCGCTGCAAATTCCCACTAGGCGGCATCGAAGAGCCGCCCGAACGCTTTTGTGGAGCTGTCACGCCGATCGGGGATCCTTATTGCGCGAGCTGCCAGGCCAAAGCCTATAGCCGACTGGAAAGGCGCAAATAGGCGAAGAGCCGGGGACGGGACCGTGAGACTAAAAATCGAGATGATGCTCAAGGCCAAGCGTGCGCATTAGAGAGACCGTGGAGCGCATTGCCAATCATGGTGATGACGCTTTCCTTGCCGTGTTTGTTCACATCAAAATAACTGATACCTATAGCCGCCCTCGAAGTGATCGAGGCCCAGTTCCTCCTTGAGCTGCTGATGGGCTTGTTCGCAAACCCATCAGGCTTTGGTCGTCGCGGCGAGCTTTTTGAGGCTCGCATCGGCTGGCAGGTTGGACACATAGTATTTCTGTTCGCCCGTCGACCGGCGTTCGCCGACAAGCCAGACTTCCTCGACCGGCATGCGCGGCATGCGATTGTCGCGCAGGCGGTGCTTATGGCCGTCCGCAACGCGAACACGTCGAGTCGCGAAAAGACATGTCGCGCGGCCTTTCGTTCCCCGGCGCCAGCTGACCGTTTGCCATTTCGCGTCGGATAACGCCGCTTCGGCGGAGACGGCAGGCTGTTCCGGGATGTGATATTTGCGGGGCTTCCACGCTTTCGCAACAGGGAAAGCCAACGTGACGTCGGCGGGGTAGACGTTCTGGCGCCGCGACAGCCCCACCGCCCACAGCAGATCGCGCGCGCTCAGCGGCTGACGAAAAGGCCCGCTGGAGCCGTAGCCTGAATCGGCAAGGACGCAGCCGGAGCGCACGCCAGAGGAAATGATGCGGTCGATCTCTTCAATCGCGATTCCGGCTTGCTCAGCACGACCTGTCTATCCTCCGGAACGCGCGCTTGCGCCATGCGCTGAGGATCGCTTGTCCAGCTCTCGGGCAGGAAGAGCCGTAGCCCCACCATCACCCGAACCTCGCGCGACGCCGGGGTAAGCGACACTAATGACTGACAGTTGGCCGTCTTTCCGAGGGACGAGGCGTATTGTGGCGCCACGCCGACCGAGTGCGCGCCCTTTTCCGGCAAGGCCGTATCGTCCACGATCAGCCATGCGTCGGAGCCGCCGACCATCCTGTCGGCTTCGGCAAGCAGCGCGTTTTCCAGCGGCGCTGCGTCCCACACGCCGCTCGCGATGAAGTGATGGAGCTGGTCGTAGCCGACGTCGCCGTCCCGCGCCGCCATCGGGTGCATGCTCTTGCGATCGCCTGCGCCGATCAGCCCCGCCACATAAACCGGGCACATCCGTGCCCGCGTCTTGTGCCGAAGGGCGTCGATGAAACGAGCGAGCCACCGTTCGAGATCGGACTTCCAGCTCTCGTCCATGGCCGGCCCTCCAAAACGCCGACCACCCATAAATCACGCAAAATGATCTGAGGGAATCCCGAAAGTGCCCGACCTCCTAAAAATCTGCCAAAGTAGTGTTAGGCCGTTATGACACGCCACATGGCGAGCGTCATAAGCAAAAGCCCCAGCAGCCACGATTAGGGCCGTTGTTTCATCAGACACGGGCTTACTCACCTCGCCCCATCCGAAATTCGATTTAGCGCGCCTACATGATCGGGCGAGTAGCCCGGGGTTGAGGTAGACGTTGGGGAATAGGGAACGAAAAAGACCGGCGGTCCGGACCCGCGTTTAGATAGAACCAAAGCCCGAAAAACGCTCCGCCGAGAGCCGTGCCGATCGCGCCAGGAACAGCACCCAAACTCCCGAGCGGGTCCGGTATATGGCGCGCCGTTCGTTCAAATAAACTACAACAGCGTCGCGGCAGCACCGATGGTACCCGAAGGCAGGGCGGCGCGCCCTCTCGGGGATTGTGGATCCCACAATGTCCGCCACAGTCCCTAGGGCGCAGGCTCCTTATACGTCGGTCATCCGCGCGCAGATCATTTGGCTCCCTTTTTCGTCGCGGTCGGCGCCGCTGAAAATGAGACGGCGACGCTGATCTATCATGAACAGGATCTGTTTGGGGGCGTCACAACCTCGAGCTATCGGTTCGGATAGCGCCTCCTATTGGAGAGGGCCCGCCCAGCGTTTTCACGCACGCTGGGATTCGCGCGGGGTTACGGTCGCTGCAACGGCTCTTCTTCATGCATGGGCGTCCAATCATGCGCCAGCCGATTTCTCGGCGTCCAGAGCCATTACGTAATGATGTCGCGCCTTCAGCGCGCTGATGCTCAGCCAGGCGGCGGCGCCGAAGCCGATGAAATGTGCGAAAAGCAGGCTGAAGTTCACGAGTAGGACGAATACGTCGAGGGCGCGGATAATTTTGTTGGGATCGGTGATGGCGATGCCTGGCGGCTGCGAAACGGTTTTGCCGATGAGCAGCGCCACGCTTAGCCCAACGCCCATAAAGGAGATCAACGCTCCGAGGCCGCTTACGACGCCGCCAAGCGTCACAAACCAGAAACTTCCGCGCCGATCATAGCCGAGATAACGCGAGGGATCTGTCTTGAGACGCCGCGCTGCGCGCATATAAGCGCGGGTGAAGAAGGCCGAGACCACGAGGAGGACCAACGCTACGGAAGCCCAAGTAATGGCGTCGAAGCGAGAACCGCCCGGGCTTACAGTATGGCCGACATAGCCGAAGGCGAGCAGCAAGCCGGATGCGACGCCGAGACAAAGCTGGGTCCAAAAAACCGCAGCGCCGAAGAATCGAAAATTTTGCGATAAGCCGTCGGCGATCAATCGTCCGATTTGATCAGATTGGCCGGCGGCATGAACCGTCGCAAGCTCGCCTTGACTTGGCGGGGGCGAGGCAGGCCAAAGAAGATTGGCGAGCGCTAGTGCGACATAGGCTCCGAGAAAAGCGGCCAGAGCATAGCCAGCGTCTCGATGGACAGCCTGCAACAGATCGGAGGTCGAAAGATCGACATATTCCCAAGCAGCGAGCGGATGACCCCAAAATGAGAGAGTGTCGCCTCGGTAATAGGTGCCGGCGAGTCCCGTCGCGATCAGGGCGAGAATGAGCAGATAGAGCACGCCCCGCAGCAATTTCGCCGCTGTCCGCCGCTTCCCATCTGCTTCGCGGTCTCCCGCACCGAAAGCCGCTGGAAACGAAATCAGCAGAAGTTGGAGGACTAGGAAGATCCCTGCCGTCAGCCCAAGCGAAATGTGTATCTCGATCAGGCTTCCCTTGGTTGTCTCGCTGAGTGGCCATAGGGAGGCGAAGGCGCCGAGCGCCAGCGTTCCGACCGAAACAAAAAGCAGCAACCAGAAGCCGCTGACTGAAATAGGATTGGTTTTTCCCGCCCGCATCTTGAGCGCCTCCCCCGAACAGAACGAGCAGCTTTCCTTTCTCGCTGCACAGAATGATGATAGCATTCACATACGGTCCTGTGTCGCTCCCTTCCGGCTCCCGTGGCCGGCAGGAGACAATACCGATCGCGGCGGCCCAGCATATATGCGCCGCTCCGCTTGCCGCAGTCGCCGAACAGCTTCAGGATCCCCGCGCCCGAAAGCGCGAGGCGGACAGAAAGTTGATAGGATGATCTGTTTTGCCCTCGATTGCGAGATCGGCCAATATTTCTCCGACGACGGAAGCGAATTTGAAGCCGTGTCCGGAAAAACCTGCCGCAAAAACGAGCCCGGATATTTCCGGATGGCGGTCGATGATGAAATCTTCGTCCGGCGTCATCGTGTAGATGCAAGTCGAGAACCGCGCGAGCTGGTCCGACGCCAGCGGCAGGCGCTCGCGGACAAACCGGCGCAAAGCCTCAACCCTCTCGGCGGCCGGCGGAAACAGGTCCTTTTCTTCGGGGCGCGCAAGCGGTTCGAAGCGGCAATGGCCAGCGACCTTTATGCTTCTTTCGTCTACGCTGGGGAAACCGTAGTAGAAAACCTCGTCGAGATCGAACACGAATCCGGGCGCGCCTCGCTTTGCCCAATGCTCTAGCAGGCTGTTGAAAAAGGACCGTGCGCCGACGGCATTCCGTTCCGGAGCGAATTTTTCAGGGGGAGGTGGGCGCGGTTGATTAGGTTCGGGAAGCGCGCGCGTTTGGCCTTCGGCCCCTCGCCTCACGCTGCCGCAAGCAGCTTTGGCAGCCGGACCAGATTATAGGCGGCCGCCGCGCAGGTGAACGCGAAGCCCACCCTGTCGCAGCCTCGAAACTTCGTCTTGTCCTGCCCGGCGACCGTCTTGATCCAGCCGAAGCCCTCCTCGATGCGCTTGCGGATGCGCTGGCTGAGCCCGTAGCCGTCATGCCGCGTCGTGCGCCTGTCGATCGCCGACGACCGGCCGCTCACGTTCTGCGCTATATGCGGCGTCACCCGCATCGACCGCAGCTCGTTGACGAAGTCCTCGGCGTCGTAGCCCTTATCGGCGGCGAGCGTGATCCGTCTCGCCCGGTCGGCGCGCGGCTCGATCATATGGAGCGCGGCGACGCGTTCGGCGTGGCCGTCGGCTTTCGTCAGGCAGGCGTCGATGAAAAGCGCGCTGCGGTTCTCCATCAGCGCATGGCCGATGAAACATAGCTTCGCCTCCTTGCCGGCGCCCTTGCGATAAAGCCGCGCGTCCGGATCGCTCGTCGAGGCGTGCGTGTCGTTCGAACGCTTCTCGCCATGGAAATCCGCTTCGCGATTGCGCGATCCGCCGCCGCCCGAAGACGGATCGTCCATCTTGTTCTCCGGGCTCTCGGTCGCGCCTTTCGGCGTGAAGCTCTTCATCGAGGCCCAGGCTTCGATCAGCGTGCCATCGACCGAGAAATGGTCGTTGCTCAGAAGCCGCTTCACGCGCGGCTGCGCCAGCACGGCTGCAAGGAACTTCGCCGCGACGTCGCCGTCGAGCAGCCGATCGCGGTTCTTCGAGAAGGTCGAATGATCCCAGACGGGATCGTCGATCCCGAGCCCCACGAACCAGCGAAACAGCAGGTCGAAATCCAGCCGCTCCATAAGCTGGCGCTCCGAGCGGATCGAGTAGAAGGCTTGCAGCAGCATGGCGCGCAAAAGCTTCTCTGGCGGGATGGACGGCCGGCCTGTCGAGGCGTAGAGCGCCGAAAAATCCCCCGCCAGGGCGGCGAGCGCCTCGTTCGCCAGGTCGCGGATGACCCGCAAGGGATGCGACTGCGGAACGCGCGCCTCCATGTCCACATAGCTGAACAGCGCCCCAGACCGATCGTCTCCGCCACGCATTCCGCGCTCCCCCTGCATCAAGAGAACGGAATCACATCACCGCCGCCAGAGCGAGGGGTTTTTCAACAGCCTGCTAGCGGCGCGGGAAACCAGCCGACAAACATTTTGCGCAGCTCAAGCGGCAGTCCGAGATCGGCGAGCAGGCGAGAACTCCATCCGCCGCCCGCGACGATCAACCGCGCGGCCGAATAGCGCCCCTGACTCGTGCGCACATCAAACCGTCCGTTCGCTAAGCTGTATTCGACAACCGTCTCGTTCTCGCGCAGAAGGGCGCCACTCCTGCGGGCCTCTGCGGCGTGCGCAAGAACTCATCTTTCAGCATGAAGGAAGGCGGCCCCAGGCTTATATGCCGCGGCGAAGCCTTCCGGCGCCAGATACATCGGCCAGCGCCGAGCTGCTTCGTCGCGACTGAACTTTTCCATCGGGATCGAATAGGTCCGCCCACTTGAAAGCGCCCCGTCATAGACCCTGCTCATGCCGGGGCGACCGAAACAAGGCCGTTGCATTCGAAAAGCGCTTCGGCGCATTCGCTTTGCAACTGTGTCCAGAGCTCGAAGGCGATGCACAGCAGCGGCACATAGTCGGGCTTTTCAAAGTAAGCCTTGCGAATGAGCCGCGTTTCCCCATGCGAGCTGCCGCGATCGTGAACGAGGCTGTGCTGATCGAGGCCCAAGACCATAAGACCGCGCCGCGCGAGATGGCAGCAGGCCGAGGAGCCCATCGCGCCGAGACCGATCATGATGGCGTCGAAGACAGTTTTCACGATTTCGAGCCCCCACCCGGACCCCGGGCGCGGCGGTCCGTGCCGCGATTATGCTCCTTTCTACGCTCAGGATGAAGAAGCCAGAAAGGGAGAGAGAGGCAGCCAGATGACCGACGCGCCGACTTTCGCCATGAGATCCACCTTTCTCGCCGCGCAGCGCAGCGACGCGGACGCCGCGGTCGCTGTGGCGGGGATCCCGCTCGATATAGGCGTGAGCTACCGTGCCGGGACGCGATTTGGCCCCGAGGCGATCCGACGCGCGAGCGCTATGCTCGTCGGCGGCGGGCGCCCGCCCCATTGGATAGACCCGTCGGCCCTGCCCATTGCCGACGTCGGAAATTTCGAGATCGCGCTCGGCGATCTGACGAAGAGCTACGAGCTCATCGAAAAGCAGGCGGGGCGCTACACCCATCTGGTAACGCTCGGCGGCGATCACGGCATCACCCTGCCCCTTCTGAGGGCGCTTCGGACGCGGCATGGCCCTCTCGGGCTCGTTCATTTCGACGCCCATGTCGATACCTGGCGGGAGACCTTCGGACAGGTCTATGGCCATGGGACCGTGTTCTTTCATGCGATCGAGGAAGGGCTCGTCGATCCGGGTCGGATGGTCCAGATCGGCATAAGATCGCCCATGCCGCGCGAAGTCTACGAGTGGACGGTCGGCAAGGGAGTGACGATTGTCTCGGCCGAGGAAGCGCAATCCTCGACGCCCGACAATGTAGCGCGTCTCGTCTGCGAGACGGTCGGAGCCGGGCCGGTCTATCTAACCTCCGACGTCGACGCTCTCGATCCGGCTTTTGCGCCGGGAACCGACACGCCCGAAATCGGCGGCCTCGCCACGTGGCAGGCGCAGGCCATTCTTCGCCGGCTCGGGTCGCACGCCTTCGTCGGGATGGACGTCGTCGAGGTCTCCCCTCCCTACGACGTCTCCGACATCACCGCGCTCGTGGGCGCGACGATGGCGTGGGAATATCTCTGTCTCGTCGCACCGATCCTTGCCGGTGGTCGCTGAGAGCGGGATGATGGCTGCACTCATGCGCAAATGTCGGCGCGCCAACTGACTTTCGAACCGTGTATTAGGGGCCTACGACGCCCTCTTCGACTCCGGCTGCGACGCTTGGCGAAGGCTTATCGTTCAATCACAAACAATCGCTTCAATTGGATTGCGCGATGGGGCCCATATCGGTCGGACTTCATAGACAGATTCCCGCGGACCTCAACGCGCATAGATTGACAGGCGTCGCTTCCACTTCTGACCGGGACCAAGCCCTTTCTTTCGCGTCCATTTCCGCCTCGCCAAACGCGATTTCGGATGCCTCTCGATCTCCTCAATGACCACCGAGCTGTTTTCGAGCGCTGGCGCTATATTGCTTGCCGCCTCTGCGGGCCTAGGTGCAGCGATTGGTTTACTGAGATCAGGCTTTGGTCGCGCTGCTTTCGCGGCCCCTCTTCTCGCGACGCGTGTTCGTGCCGGTCCCTTATTTATCACGTTCTCATCTGGAAGACTTATATCTCGCCGAAGGCAAGGAAGCACACGACCAGTTTCTATCTTCTCAGGCGTCGCGGGAGCGTCACTGCTGACGCTTGTCCGAAATATTGCATTCGCCACGTCAAAAGCCGCCTTTGATGAGCTGGTTTGCGGAACACGTTTCGTGGCGTCGATTGCCGAGACTCTTTCTGGAACCTCGGAAACACTTTCGATCATCTCCCTGGAGATGACAGACCGAGACGAGCGGTTTTTGTATTCCCGAATGAATGAACGAACAGGCTTGCGCATCAAAAGTGATCCATTCCAACCGAGATGGCAGCGAATCGTCTCGCGCCGTCTGGATAATCCTTTTTCAACCTTTGAATATGGCGAATGGAAGGTCCATGATTCGGACTAATTTCGTTCCATTGCCGTGCCGCTCATCCCAAATTGGCACGGTCACTGGTTCAAGTCGATTATCATTTCGGTGAGAATGACGCTGTCCTTTAAAACTCAACGGGTTGCTGAGCGGAGGAAGGTCGAGGATATGCATCTGAATTGAGAAAACCGACCGCTGATGTACGCCTAATTCGAGAATTTGGATCCCAAACGTTTCCTGGCATGCGCCAAGAAAATATACATCTAAAAGGTTCTTCCTCACTTCGTGTTGCGCCCTTGATCGATTGGGAGCGAGGCCATAGCTTGACCGCGTGGCAAGAAGATCGATTTGGTCCCTGGGGAAGGGCGCACGAATTCTGGACGCAAAACAGATAGATGACCAATGGCTGATTTCGGCGGCGGCCATCGGGTCTGGTGTCTGTCCGGACTGCGGGAAGCGCTCGACGCGCCGATACGGCTGGCATGAGCGCCATCTACAAGATTTGCCGGCGCAAGGCGCCCCAGTTGCTGTGAAGCTTCGCCTCCAGCGCTGGCTGTGTCGAAACGAAGCCTGCGAGCGTAAGACGTTCACCGCGCTGCTGCCCGAGGTCGCGGCGCCTCGAGCGCGCCGCACCGAGCGGGCCACCGAAATCATTTATCTTCTCGGCCATGGCGCGGGCGGGCGTCCGGGCGAGCGCCTGATCAAGCGAATTGGCATGCCGACGAGCGACGACACGATCCTGCGCTGTCTAAAACGACGGGTAAAGGCGCGCAGCTCGAAAGAGACGGCGCGGGTTGTGGGCGTCGATGATTGGGCTTGGCGCAAGGGCTCCACTTACGCGGGACCATCATCGTGGACCTGGAGCGACGGGAGGCGCTCGATCTATTTCCCGAACGCGCCGCAGGCATGACCGCGGACTGGCTCAAGCGGCATCCCGGCGTCGAGATTATCAGCCGCGATCGCTGCGGTTCGTTCGCCCAAGGGGCCCACGAAGGCGCGCCGCAGGCGCGGCAAATCGCCGACCGCTTTCATATCCTGCAGAACCCGCGCGAAGCCGTCCAAGCGCAACTCGGCCGTGCGGCGGGGTTTTCCGCACGTCCATTGCTACCGGCCGAAGGTGAAGAGATTGCCAGCGTGAGAGACAAGCACGGCGGTGCTGAACACCGCCGCCTCACCAGAGTGGCGAACGAGCGTTCAAGGCAAGAGGTTTTCGATCAGGTTCGCGCGCTACGCAAGGAGGGTCGAAATGTGATGGACATCGCGCGACAGACGGGCTTCGATCGCCGCACGGTCGCCAAATGGATCCGAGCCGAAGCGCTTCCTCAACGGAGCGCTTCGGCCCCGAAGATGACGTCTCCGCGGCATTTCGAAGAATATCTATCGCGCCGCTGGTCGGAAGGTTGCGTGCGCGGCCGGCGCCTGTTCCAGGAAGTCAGAGCACGCGGTTACACGGGCAGCTTCTCAAATCTCGAACGGCTGCTGGCGAAATGGCGCAATCCGAGATCCAGAACTGTAAAGACCACATCGACTGTTCCGAATCCGCGACCCGTTGATCCCGCGACTAGACGTTCGATCTCGCCGATCGTCGCCGCCGCACTCTGCATCAAGCCGCGTGGGCTGTTGACCCTCAATCAAGCTGCAAAAGTCAATGCCATGAAAAAAGACTGGCCAGAGTTCGCGACAATGCGTCGGCTCGCCATGCGCTTCAGGGGTCTGATGAAAAGCAAGAGCGCCAGCAAGCTCGGCAGCTGGCTGAGAGACGCCCAGAAATCGGGCTTGTACGCGATGCAACGCTTCGCTCGCACGACGCAGAGAGACATCGACGCGGTGAGAAATGCGATCACTGAGCCGTGGAGCAACGGCCAGACGGAAGGACAGATCAATCGTTTGAAAGCGCTCAAACGAACGATGTATGGGCGAGCGGGGCCAGAGCTCCTCCGGGCCCGCCTGCTTCCTGTGTAGCGGTCACTGCAACAGGAAGTGAGGAAGACCCAATTAGCTGCAGCAACGCGCGTGAACCGGCGCATTCTCACAATTTGGTGCAACGTGACACTCTGCCTCGATGGTGTTGAGGAAGCGGATGAACTCTTGATGCCGATGGCGCTGCATGTTGCGCCCGATCACTGTGCCGTCGATCACGTTGAGCGCGGCGAACAGCGTTGTGGTTCCGTGGCGCTTGTAGTCATGGGTCATGGTCCCAGCGCGGCCCTTCTTGAGCGGCAGCCCGGGCTGGGTGCGATCGAGCGCCTGGATCTGGCTCTTTTCGTCTACGCTGAGCACGATGGCGTGCGCCGGCGGATCGAGATAGAGCCCCACGATGTCGCGCAACTTGGCTGTGAACTCGGGATCGGCGGGATGCGCGGTTGATCGCGCAGGCGATGCGCGCCGGTCTGTTCAAGGTCGCCCATGTCAAAACCGACTACAGCCAGCGCATCAGGCTGCTTCTGCGTCACCGCCAGGCAATACCCAGCCCCGTCTTAGGCACGCATGCGAGCCCGTCTATCCTTCTCTTTCGCCGAAAGGGGGCGTGTCATCGCTACTCCTGATCTGGAGAGACTGCATTTACGAGGCGTAATCCGTATACCAAATGGTGTCGTCGCTCGTCGCCGCGATCCTACGCGGGCGCGCGTCTGGATTCGGCAGGGTGAATTCCTCGATCTTCAACGTCACTGGATCGACCCGGGCGATTTTGTTTGAGCCGAACCCGGCGAAGAAGGGAACCCCTTTGGAGTTCACCAGCAAGCCATAGGGGAGAGAATGGGCTGTCGGGGAGGGGATGAGTTTGATGTCGCCCGTCACAGGATCGAGACGGCCGAGCATGTTTCCGCCGATGACGGTGAACCACAGGATCCCCTTGTGGTCGAAGACGGGAGTATGAGGATCCCGAGCCTCCCGGTCGGGAAGCTTGAATTCGCGAACGTCCCCGGTCGTGGGGTCGAGCTTGCCGATGTAGCCCTTGAAGCTTGCCGTGAACCAGATCGCGCCGCTTGCATCAGCGACCAACCCATGCGGCCCCGAGTCGGGCGTTTTCAAACGGTATTCTTGGAACTGACCGGTCTTTGGATCGAGCCGCCCGAGAAGATTGGCCATTTGGCCGGTGTACCAGATGGCCCCGTCGCTCGTCACAAGCGGATCGTGTGGGTGCGCGCCAGCCGTGGGCGTGCGCCATTCCTTGATATCAACGCGAACGTCGTCGCTCGCCATAGCAGCGGTTGCGCCGCCTAAAGGCTCTGGTTTGGCGTTTGTCGCGGTCCTTACAAGGCGAGGCCTGCTATCGGCGTCGCGACTCGATCTATCCCAGGTTGGGCATGCCAGCTCGACAGGCGAAACGCTCACAAGGCCCAGCAGCGCATAAGCGGCCAAAAGGGGCGATGAAGGCGCTAGCAGCGAAAACCAAGCTTGGGAGAGAGAGCATGTTCGCGTCCGGAGCAGTTGCTTCCCAATTAGCGCTCGCGTGGGTCGTATCAATTTGGGCTCTCCATGCGAACGGCTGCGCGGAATGGATGCGACGTCGGTCTCATGAGCAAGGCAAACGCCGGTCTCTGCGCTTTTCGGCGCGGGGAGGATGGGTCCCCTCTGGCATGCGCACGCTGCTTCGTGCAGGCGCTAACAAACGAGAGCAAGCCTCGACGAATGAGCGGAGCCGGCCCAGCCCCATTCCGAGAAGACGGGTCTCGGAAGGAAAGGCCGGCAACCGCCCATAGGGCGCCGCTGCTGTCGGCGTTCTCGCAGCGATTCGCCGATACGGGCGTCGGTTGGAAAACCCATCAAAACGTAAGGGGGATTCTGCTAGCAATCACGTGACTGCTTGACGAAAATGCTGTAGCGAACATTTCGTTCACGCAAATACTGGGGTGCACAATGGCAAGAAGAACGACTGCGAAGAAGACTGCGCGCAAAGGCGCCACGAAGAAAGCCGCTCGCAAAGGCCCGGCGAAGAAAGCCGCTCGGAAAGTCACTGCGAAGGCTGCTGTCAAAAACGCCACGCGCAAAGCGCCGGCAAAGAAGCGGACCCGGAACCCCCTGGCAACGGCGAGCGCCGCCCACCAGGTGGCCGAAAAGAAGCTCACTGTCGCCAAAAAGGCTTATGATCGCGCTGTCGTCGCCGAGGCGCGCGCCGCCGAGAAGCTCAAGAAAGTGAACGAGAAGATTGCGCAAAAGGCCATGAAGCAGCGGCCTTCAACGGCGTCTGGTAATTCTGAGACGTAAGGACTTCAGCTCCAGGACGAAAGCGACTTCCGGCAAAATGATTTTAGAGCCCGCCGCAAGGTGGGCTTTTTCACGAACTGCAAGCTTAGGGCAGACGAAAGAAGTTGGCGGGTAGCGAGTTGCTTATGGCGACGTCGTTGCTCTTTCGCTCAACGGAAAATCAAAGGGGCCTCAAAGCCGGAGACCCGCCCTCGGGGAAAGGCCGGAAACGCCCTCGTATCTGGCCCTCAAAATGATGGCGCTGCCGCTGCTGGTATTTTTGCCAACGCACCTGATCCTGCTCCGGCTGTTTGGATAGCCCGTCCGCGTAGGGCCCTTTGCGGGCCTTCTCCGCGCCCCAGCCAAAAAAACCTCTTGTTGCCCCTGCGCCTGACCCGAATTAGGTTTCGAGCGAAGATCGAAGACACGCCATTTCGCCAAGATCCGATCCGCCCGCGGAGGCTCCGCCTTATGAACGAGCTTGATAACCGCCCAACATGCGTGGTCGCTGGCGTCGGGCCGGGCAACGGCGAGGCCTTCGCTCGGCGCTTTGCCGCCGAGAGTTACAACGTGGCTTTGCTCGCCCGTCGGAAGGATCGGATCGAATCACTCGCAGGAGAATTGCCGAACGCTCGCGCGTTTGCTTGCGACGTGACAGACGCAACCTCCGTGGAGGCCGCCTTCGCCGCCGCCGAGACCGAACTCGGGCAAGTCGAGGCGCTGATCTACAATGCTGGCAAGGGCGTTTGGGGCGATGTTGAGCAGGTGGGCCCCGCCGACTTCGAGGAGGCTTGGCGCATCAATACGCTCGGCCTGCTCCTGACGGCGCGCCGGGTGATTCCGGCCATGACCGCAGCCGGGCGTGGCGCCATCATCGTCGTGGGCGCGACCGCTTCGCTGCGCGGCATGGCCGGCACGGCCGCCTTTGCCTCCGCCAAGGCGGCCCAGAGGTCGCTGACGCAGTCGCTCGCTCGACACCTGTGGCCGAAGGGCATTCACGTGGCGCTGATCATCATCGACGGCGTGGTTGGGGGACCGGAAACGCGAAACAGCTTCCCCGACAAGCCGGACGATTTCTTCGTCAAACCGGCAGCCGTAGCCGACATCGCGATTTCTCTTATCCGGCAAGACCGTACGGCGTGGAGCTTCGAGGTCGAAGCCCGTCCCTCCGGCGAGAGGTGGTGATCGCAAACCTGAAGCCTCCGCCGTTGTCGCAATACCGACCGGCGGTAGGCGCAAGGTCGCCTCATGGCCCTTCTCCGATCTCGGCATGCCCCCTTTGGATTCGCAATCATGCTGACCCGCCTTTTCTTCCAGACGTCCATCTGGCTCGTCGCCATTGCGGCGCTCCTTTTCCTGCCGGCCGACACGATCGCGTGGCCGGAAGCTTGGGTCTACTTAATCATCATTGGAGGGATCGGCGCGGCCGCGGGGCTATGGTTCGCTCGTCACGATCCCGGCCTTTTGAGGGAACGTTTGGCCTCGCCCTTCCAGGCCGGCCAGCCGGCGTGGGACAAGGTCATCCTGTCGCTGTTCTTTGTGCTTTACTTGGCGTCTTTCGTCGTCATGAGTCTCGACGCAACTCGGTGGCGGGCAAGCCACATGCCGGTTTGGACCGAGGCCGCTGGGGCCGTAAGCATCCTGGCGTCCTACGCAATCATTTGGCGCGTCTTGGCGGAGAACTCCTTCGCCGCGCCCGTCGTCAGAATCCAGGAGGAGCGAGGCCAACGGATCGTAACGACGGGTCCATACGCCGTCGTACGCCACCCAATGTATGGCGCAGCGATTTTCTTCTTGCTAGGGACGCCGTTGCTACTCGGGTCGTTCTATGGGCTCGCTTTCGTTCCGCCATTGGTGATGCTGTTGGCGGTACGCGCCATACTCGAGGAGCGGACGCTAGCCGATCGGTTCCCCAAATATGCGGCCTATGCGGAACGGACCAAATATCGGTTCGCACCCGGGGTTTGGTAGAGTTACCAAGTCGAAGCTTTCCGCCAGCCGGCTGCGACCGCCTGCTCCTCGGTACAGAACCAGCGCTTGTCCCGCCCCTTATCCATCCGCACGCGAGCGTATGTGCGATTTCCCGGCACATGATAGATACGCTCGCCGCTGCGGCTGATATTGCCCTTGATCAGGCAGCTCTCAGTCCCCGCCATTTCCGACTTTAGCGCGGGGGAAGGGGCGGGATTCGCAAACTGATTGCCGAGAGGCGGCAGCGGATTGGCGCCCGCCCATATTTGCTCGAAGCGAGCCTCGAAGGCGTTGGCTGCAGAAGGCTCACGAACGACAAGGATGTCATTGTCCTGCTGTTTCAGGCCCGAGGCTGACAAGTTTGCCGACCCTGAGCGCAGGATCCGGCCGTCGATCGCATAGGACTTGAGATGCATATAGGGCCCTGGCGCCTTCATGCGGATGGTGCCTGCGATTTCACGGAGTCGGTCGAAGGCATGCTGCTGGCTCGGATCGAGGATGATGCGGACGGCGACGCCACGCCTGCGGGCGTCAATTAGGGCGTCGATGACCGGCCAATCGGTCAGGGAATAAGCCGCCATGTCAATCTTCGCATGCGCCGAGCGCAGCAGACCGACATCCACGTGTTCGAGGTTCTCGGAAGGCGCATAGTGGATTTCCACCTCCCCGGCGCTGGCTGGCGGCGCGAACACGGGGAGGAGACCGAGCGCCGCAAACGCCAGGACCACGCCGCCCCCAATTCGTTTCCAAGCCCTCAACCCCATTTTCGGCCTTCTCCACGCCGCCGCGCTCGTATAAGAACAAATGCAGAACACCAGAGGCCCTGTCCATGCCCCGAAAACCGAACCGCCGGTCGGATCGCTTCGTCGATCGCGAACGTCTCTTGTCGGCGATCGGCGCTTGCCGGGAGAAAATCACGCGCGAACAGTCGCGCATGGAGATCTGCGGCCCTTTGTATCACTCATCGTCGACCGTCGTCGCAGCGATCGACGGGCTTGCGCTGATGCTCACCGGAAAGCGTGACTACTTCCATTTGGCGGGCCACGGGGTGCATGAAGACGTAAGGAATGCCGTCACAAGGAGGAACGCGATGGTCGTCGCCGGCAATCTGTTCGCGAAGATCCCGCAGCGTCTGGCCGAGGAGCAGTTCACTGTCCTTGCCGAGTTCCCCGGGGGGCGGATCGAACGCATCGTCTCGACTGGGCAAGCAAGTCCGCCTGGCTTCTGGTACGACCAGGAGCAGACCGAATGGGTCGTTCTGCTGAGGGGCTCAGCAGGATTGCTGTTCGAGGGGGAGGATGCTCCACGCATTCTGCGTCCAGGGGACTATGTGGAAATCCCGGCGCGCCGTCGGCATCGGGTCGAATGGACCGATGCGACCCAGCCGACGGTTTGGCTAGCGGTGCATGTCGACGCTCAACTCGCCGACTCCTCAACTACGCTAATCGAAGAAAGCTGAAGCCTGCCATCAAGCGACGCTAATTTAGCGTCTCCCTCCGAGGACCGATCTCCATCGGAAACGGCGGCAACTGCCCGTAGGTTGCGGCGGCTGTGAGCGCTCCCGCAGCGATTTCGCCCGTTCGATCGAGCAGATCATTCGACAGAGCGACCGAACTTGACCGCGCTGTCGCCAAGTCGACAATCTTCGTCAACGCTTGCGTGAGGATTGAGAGTTGAGCAATGGCGTCGTTCGTCATGGGCGACCTCTCAGAACTCTTACTCGTGCAAGAATGGCGAAACCAGCGGCCGAGTGGCGGCATGCCTCGTAGAGCCGACGGGGCTCGCAGTCTACAGGGACGCTCACCAGAGTCTCGTAGGAAACCTCTTTCGACGCAAGCATAGCCTTCAGGCTGCGAGACCTCCGTCGTCCTGCTTTCCGCCCCTCGCCACAATCCTGAGAATGTCATCAGCGAGCGGCCGCTGCAGCCGGAGCGCCTCCTCTGCGGGCGCGGTCATCCAAAGGTCAATTTCCTCGGGCGTCGTCAGGACGACGGGCATGGCCTTCGGATGAATCGCGCCAACAAGCTTGTTCGCTTCTGTGGTCAGAAACGCGAAGAGGTCGTTGGTCGTCTCGCCTTCCTTCACCTTGCGCACTGAGGTCCACCGGGTCCAAATCCCGGCGAAGAACGCGAGCGGCCGCGTCTCGTCGAGGGCGAACCAGACCGTCGGATGCGCGCCATCGGGGAGCGCCTCATTTTCTGAGAAGCTGGTGAAGGGCACCAGGCAGCGGTTCTCCATCCCGAGCCAACGCCGCCAATGCGGAGACTTGACATTGCGGACATTGGTGACGCCGGGATCGCACTTCTTACCCTTCAACGCGAGCACCGGCGAAGGCATCCCCCATCGCGCCAAGGTCAACTCCCGCCCCTCGGGGCCGTTTCGGACGATGGGCGCGGCGTAGTCGGGAAAGATGGCGGGGAAGGGCGGCAGATTGCCAGTCCGATCATGCGTGGCCCGGGCCATCTCGCGGATCGCTTGTTGCCCCTTGGTCATCGAGTAGAGATTGCACATGCGGCCTTCCCTTATCGCCACATGGCGCGCATTCTGGCGCCGACATCTACGCGCGTCCCTCTTGCGCTCTGCCGCTCGCCCGAGGCGGCCGCAGTCCGCGGCCATGTCACGCATTCAAAATGGTGCAGCAAAGCTTTTGGGATAAAGCGGGTTCGCGAGGCGTAGACGTGCCGATCGCCTTGCGGGTGCTGTCCATGGGTGAAAAAGCGCTGTGGTGTGATCAGATGCAGACTATCTTTCGCCCGCGTCATGGCGACATAGAGCAGCCGCCGTTCCTCTTCGATTTCAGCGGTTGTGCCAGCAGCCAGATCCGACGGGATGCAGCCGTCGACGGCGTTGAGGACGAAGACCGATCTCCATTCCTGTCCCTTAGCCGAATGGATGGTGGACAGGATCAGATAATCCTCGTCGAGAAGCGGCGCGCCGGCCTGGTCGCTCGTGGCGTCCGGCGGGTCGAGCGTCAATTCGGTGAGGAAGCGTTCCCGCGAGGGGTAGCCTGCCGCCATCTGTTCGAGTTGCAGGAGGTCGGCCAGGCGCGTCGCCGCATCTTCGTGAATGCGCTCGAGATGCGGTTCGTACCAGTGGCGCGCGGCTGCGATTTCGGCCGGCCAGCCGGCCTTGCCCGTTCGCAAAAACTGGAGGCTTTGGACGAAGCCGGTCCAATCGGCGCCCGAGCGCGGCGGCGCCGGCATATCCGAGAGAGAAGACAACGGATCGGGCTGCTCCGCCATCAGGTCGAGGACGCGCTGCGCCGACGCCGGACCGACCCCCGGCAGGAGCTGCATGAGGCGAAAGCCGGCGACGCGGTCGCGCGGGTTCTGCGCGAACCGCAGCAGGGCGAGCATATCCTTGACGTGGGCGCTGTCGAGGAATTTTAGGCCGCCGAACTTGACGAAGGGGATGTTGCGGCGGGTCAGCTCAAGTTCGAGCGGGCCGCTGTGGTGCGAGGCGCGGAACAGCACGGCCTGTTGCTTCAGGCGCGTGCCGATTTCCCGGTCCTCCAGGACGCGCTCGACGACGTAGCGGGCCTGGTCGGCCTCGTCGGGTACGGTGACAAGCCGAGGCTTTTCCCCTGATTGGCGTTCCGTCCACAAGTTCTTGGTGAAACGCTCGCTGGCGAGTTCGATCGCGCCGTTCGCGGCGGCGAGGATCGGCTGCGTCGAGCGATAGTTGCGGGCGAGCGTGACAACGTCGGCGGGAGGGCTGAACGCCTTCGGAAAGTCGAGAATGTTGCGCACGGTCGCGGCGCGGAACGAATAGATCGACTGGGCGTCGTCGCCGACGACGGTGAGGCCGCGGCCGTCGGGCTTCATCGCCAGCAGGATCGAAGACTGGAGGCGGTTCGTGTCCTGATATTCGTCGACAAGGACGTGATCGAACCTTCCGCCAATATCCTCGGCGAGCGCCGGCTCGCGCAGCGTCTGCGCCCAATAGAGCAGTAAGTCGTCGTAATCGAGAACATTTTGCGCCTGCTTGGCCTCGACATAGGCCGCGAACAACTCGCGCAGCTGGGTGCTCCAGCCAGCGCACCAGGGAAAGGATCCGTCGAGAACGTCGTCGAGCGGCAGCTCCTCGTTGACGGCGCGGGAATAGATGGCGAGGCAGGTCCCCTTCGTTGGGAAGCGGCTCTCCGTCTTCGAGAAGCCCAACTCGTGCCGGACGAGGTTCATCAGGTCTGCGGCGTCCTCCCGATCATGGATCGAGAAATCGGGATCGAGACCGATCTCAGCGGCGTATTCGCGTAATAGGCGAGCGCCGACCCCGTGAAACGTCCCCGCCCAGGCGAGCCCGTTGGTCAGGATCCCGGCGCTGGCTCCCAGCGCCTCTGCGCAGATGCGCTCGACGCGTCGCGTCATCTCGGCCGCCGCCCGGCGGGAAAAGGTCATCAGCAAGATGCGACGCGGATCCGCGCCGTTGACGATCAGATGCGCGACGCGATGGGCGAGGGTGTTGGTCTTGCCAGAGCCGGCCCCCGCGATGACGAGGAGCGGCCCGCGCGGCGCAGACCCCTTTTCCCAGACGCCGTGTTCGACGGCGCGACGCTGTTCGGCGTTGAGTTTTTCGAGGTAGGCCACGCGCGGCGCTCGCGAATCAGGGGTAGGGCAGGGGACTGAGTGAACCACAATTCGCGTTTTGTTCGCAACGTCTCCACGTCATGAAAATGCGGCCGATGCGGCACCAGCTTCGTCGACGCGCCAGCGCTGGTCTCGAGCGACTACGCGCCGGGAATTGAGAGTACCGGCATGATCTCCACGCTGTCGCCGGGAAAGATCGCGAAATGCGGGTGATTTTCGAACATTTTGGCTGCTTCTTCGGGAGACGTCGCGTGCACGACCGTGAACGCGCCAAGCGCGTTGCTAATGTCCTCAATCCCCGTTGAAAAAACTTTCTTCGTCTTGCCGAGCGGGCCGCCCATCATGACGATATCAGCCTTGTGTTTTTCCGCCCAGGCATGCCAGGCGGCCATGCCTTCCTGTTCCCGCTTGCGTCGGTCGGCCTCGGGCAAAGCCAACCAGACGGCCATTTTGGCGCTTTGTTTGTCGCCGAGGAAAACTGCAAGATAGTTGCCGGTCGGGTTCATAACGCTTGCTCCTTCGTCATCAGCATCCTCGCGCCGTCGCGCGCAAGTCTTCGCTGAATAATCTCCAGCGCCGCCAGCCTGGCCAGAGTAGGAGATTCCTCATCCGCCAGAGCAGCGGCCTCACCCGCAGACGGTAGCAGCGCAACATCGCGCCTTTCCTGCAGAGATAGCGCGCAGTCTATCCCTGTGGAAACGGCGCTCAAAGCCCGAGGAAGGGAAGCGCAGGCGACAGCGCCGCGGCAAAATCGCGAAGGAATTTTGCCACATGCGCCCGCTCGGTGATCGTCAGAAGTCCCGCCTTGTCGGCTCGTGTGAAGGGGACGTTCTCCGCGTCCAATTTTGCAAATGTACCCGCGGGCAGAGAGGGAAATTCAATTTCGACGCCGCCCGAAGCCAGCAGCTTTTCACGCGTCTTGCCGCCTTTTGCCATGCCTTTGGCGTCCGTGAAGCCGTACCAGAACGGGAAGTCGCTCGGCGGCCTCCCGTGTTTGAGATTGATAACAGCGACATGGTCCGCCCTGTCGCCGATCAGGCTCAGCCACCGTGCGACGGATTGCGCCGCGCCCACGTCGGGGGAGATGACGTGGAAAACCGTCAATTTGTAGCTGTGCGCCTCAAAAGCGTCGAGAAGGCCGTCGAGCCCTTCGCCGCCATCGACGATCCGTGTGAGGTCGGCAAGGAGGCCGCCCGCGAGATCATGAACGTAAAGCTTTTCCCCCGATTCGATGGAGTCGAGGAGTATGTTGCGTTCATCATCGGCCCGGCCGTTGTAGTAACCGATCCCTTCCACCGGATTTTGGACGCGCTCGATAGCGCCGCTGGCGTCCCGGGTCCCCAACACCCGCGCCGTTGCGCCTACACTGCCATCTGCATCGTATGCCGCAACTCGCTTTCCCTTGCTGCGAAGATAATCGACCAGCGTCCGCGTGAACACGGACTTGCCTACGCCGCCCTTCTCATTGGCGACAAGAGCGACGCGCTTGAAGGCTTGAGGCAACGCGGCAGCCCGAGGGCGGGGTTTGAGTTCAGCAGTGGTTGTAGCCATGTCCGAGGGTCCTTTGCCGTCGAGGAAAATTGCGGGGATAAATCCGGATGCTAATTCCCCTTCATTAGACGTCGTAATCGAATCGATGGCCCAGAACATCCTTCGCAGCCTTTCGATTTTGGGCCAGAGGCTTCGTGGACAAAAGCGAAGGCGGCGCCGCAATCTTTGTCGTCGCATCGGCAGCCCCCGAGCCAGAATTGACGGCGGTCGCTTTTGCTTCCGTGGCAACAACCGTTTTGTTCTTTCGGCGGTTGGTAGTCCGAGCGCGAGCCTCGTTGATGTACTTGGCTAGTGTGGCGGCAGCGATCGTGAAGCCGTTTTCTCTCATGATCTCGGCGAGCTCCGCGCTGGTATACCCCTTTGCGCGGAAAGCGAGCAGATCAGGGAGCAATTGGGCGACTGCGGCTTTCAGCGGGCTCCGGGAGCGCATGCTTTTCCTCGGCGGCGCCGAGCGCAAGGCCGATCGCAATGCAGACACCTTATCAAGGGGTGGCCCATTCGCTTCGACTGTTTTATTCCTCATGGCGCCGCCCTTTTTGGATCCGCCTTTGAACTGTCAACCGCCCGAAAAAATGAGAGACGCTTTCGGATTTCTCCTCGGCATCGCCCTTCCAGGCAAAATTTGATTCCACCCCAACAAGCGATGGTTGAACATTGTTTCAACCGAATCAGGGCATTATGCGTGAAAGCATCATTCCGCTTTGCGACAAGATCGCGGCACAGTGTTGGACGAGGCGCCTTTTAACGAAGGAAAGCAGATCTTGTCGGAAGCTCGGATTTCGCGATGGATGGGAATAAATCTGGCTGCTCTTCAACGCCCAAAAAGATTTATCTGCCAAAGTTCATCGCGGCGTGCCCCGAAGCCCGAATAAGCGTGGCGCCAAGCCCACACCGAGGCTCTAACAACCGCCCTTCATTCACCGCGGCCGGTCAGGCGCGCTCGTCATCGCTCGATTGATTCCTGGGCGGTGGGCGGCGCCGCTTCGAAAGCAAGATCGCGCTATGCCAGCAATTCCCGACGAAGGGCGAGAGCGACGGCGTGGGGCAGCGTTGATGCGCCGAGTTTCTTCCGGCCGTTATCCAGATGAAACTTCACTACGCGGGGCGTGACGCCTAAAATCATCGCCATCTCTTGCATGGTCTTGCCCGCCGACGCCCACCCCAGGCATTGCCGCTCTCTGATTGTCAGCAAGCGGCTTTCCCCAGCGGACTCCACTGGATCCGCCATTCTAACCTTTACGTGAGCATGGAACGTAAAGCCCATCATCTGCAGCAGGTTCTTGGAGCTTTCCGCGAGACGCTCGAACTCGGAAACGCGGTCATCAGATGCTAAAGTGAACGCGGCGAAGCGACCGTAACCGGCAGCAATTGGCACGGTGACGCCGGCCCGAATATTGAAGGCAAGAGCATCAGCAAAGAAACGACGTTCATACGCGGATTTCCCGTCGACCCCGTCGCGCGCGTCCCAGGTAAATGCAGGGCCGATCTTGCGCGCCTGGCGGAGGATCGGATCGACATCTTGATATTGCTCACCGCTATAGCGGTCCACCCAGCGCTTCGGAAAAGACGTCAAAAGGGTCGGGACGCCGTCTCCACCTTCGAAATAGCAGAACCACTGAAACCCGAGCGCCCGCGCGGCCTCTTCTCCGACGCGTTGGAACTCCTCCGGCGTGTTCGCGACATACACCGCATCAATGAACTCACGAAATGCTCTTTCAGCCTGTTTCATTCGGCTTCCGACAGCAGAAATACTTCTGGAATTTCCTGCTGCCTCGATGAGCCAAGCAAGATAAGAGCTTGACCGTCTATTGTCGCGATAGGGCGATATTTGGGCGGCAGGAATTCTCCCAAAAAGCGTCCTGTCTGAAGTGACAGGTTACATCCCAAATTCTCCTGCTGCATTGCTCGTGACGTTAGCGCTGCGCTCGGAGAGCGATTCGGACATGAAACCCCTCACACATCGTTCTCGTTTCGATGCTGCTGTTACACAGGTTGGCGCTTGAGTCGCGCGGCGCATTTGATCGTACGGCCGCGAAGACGCCGCCGGTCTAAAAGGCGAAACACTTGTTGATCTTGATCACGCCTTACTGAAGGAACTCGATATGGATACCGCCGCTTTTTCCGCCCTTCTTGAACGCTGCGCGCCGGGAGCGGCCGCTCAACAGCTGACCGCAATCGTGCGCCAGGAAAGCGCGTTCGAGCCGCTGCTGATCACCATCGAGGGGAGGAAGCCGATCCGAATTCAGGCTGTGAGTCTCGAAGAAGGCGTCCAGCTGGCGACTGAAGCAACGGTCGCTGGCCAAAGCGTCCGCATCGGCCTCGCGCAACTCAACTCTGAATAACGCAAACAAGCTGGCCTGACGATCTCAGCCAGCTTCGACGCTTGCAAACATGTTGCTGGGCTTCATGGATTGTACCAAGCGCGGCTCACGGCGGCGCTCACAAGAGCGCCTAATCCCGCGAAGGCGACAGCATCCGTGGTCGAGAGCTTTCTCAGCCATGCTTCCCACGTCGCGCCTGATAGCCCTTCGCGCGAAAGCGCTGCCGAGCCTCAAGGGAGAGGATCCGTTGAGGAAAGATCCGAGGCCGAACCTAAACCCACCGAGCCGCGCGCGAGCCTCGATGTTTATCGCTCCGCACGCGGCGCTTCGCTGTTCGTCTACGAGCGCTAAGGAAATCCGCCTGTGCAGCCGTTTCCCAACCACCGCGCGGCGCGTCGGCCGCAGCCCAATCTGGAGTCTCTGATGCACTCTCTTCGTAAATCTTGTGCGTTCCTTTGCGTGAGTCTCGTTCTCAGCATCGGTCTGGTTCAACCGGCCTTCGCGCAAACGGCCAATCTCGAGGGCGTGTTGCAAAACATCGTCAACATGCTGACCGGCAACGTCGCCCGTTTGTTGGCGACCCTCGCTGTCATCATTGTCGGCATCGCCTGGATGTTTGGCCATCTCGATCTGCGCAAGGCCGCTTATGTCGTGCTCGGAGTCGCTATCGTTTTCGGCGCTTCCGAGGTGGTTTCGACTCTCACTGGGGGCCGCTGAGGATGGAGCGGCCCCGCCTCACTGAGGACACGCTGTTTCTCGCCTGCACCCGCCCCGCGATGATCGCCGGGGTCACCATCGAGGCGATGGCGTTCAATATGATCTTTTCGTGCATTCTCTTTCTTGCGGCGGGCAGCATTCTTTACGGGCTCGTCGCGCTTCCCATTCATGGCGTCAATCAGATGATCTGCCGGCACGATCCCAACATGTTCCGCATTCTTCTCGCTTGGCTCGAGACGCGCGGGCGGATGCGCAACGCGGCGTTGTGGGGCGGCTCCTCCTGCACGCCGCTGCGCCTCGTCCGGCTTTACCGAGCGAAGGGCTTCGCCCATGCGTAAGGCTGTCGTTAAGGCGCGCGAGCTCGAGTCGGATGTCTATTTGCCGTTCGTGAGGCATGTGGACGGAACCGTCATCAGCCTATCAACACGCGCCCTCATCACGGTGATCAAGCTCGACGGCGTCTCCTTCGAGACCGCAGCGACGGCCGATATCAACGATCTCCACGCCAAGCTCAATCTGACCCTGCGCAATCTCGTCGACGAGCGTCTCGCGCTATGGGCGCATCTCGTGCGCCGTCGCTCGATGGAGTACCCTCAAGGCCAATTCCGTTCAGCCTTCGCCGCCGCGCTCGACGCCCGTTATCATGCAAAGCTCCAGAGTGAACGGCTCTTTCGCAACGACCTTTACCTCACGCTCGTTTGGCATCCGGGCCGCGCCACGACCGACGCCGCCGCCGATTTCTTCAAGCGATTGGGCCGCGCGGCCGGGGTCGCCTCGGAAGTTGATGCGGAAGGCTTGAAGCGGCTTGGCGACGCTGCGCGAGACATCACGGCGGCGCTCGAGCGCTATGGGCCGCGCCGACTGAGACTCTGTGAGCGCCACGGCGTCGTTTTTTCCGAGCCGATGGAGCTCCTGCATGCGCTGGTCTCCGGTGAATGGCTGCCGGCGCCCTTGTCCCAAGGGCCGATCGGCTCTGCGCTCTACACCAACCGGGTCATCTTCGGGCGCGAAGCCCTGGAAATTCGCCGCAGCGGCGAGTCGCGCTTCGCCGGCATGTTCGGGATTAAGGAGTATCCAGCCTCAACCAAGCCCGGGCTATTGAACGGCCTGCTCTCGCTTCCGTTCGAGCTCGTCCTCACCCAATCCTTCGCCTTCCTGTCGAAAGCGGACGCAAAGACCGTCTTGACGCGCAAACAGAACCAGCTGGTCTCGGCGCGTGATCCCGCTGCCTCGCAGATCGAAGAGCTGAGCGACGCCCTCGACGACCTCGAATCGAACCGCTTCGCACTCGGCGACCACCACCTCTCGGCGCTCGTCTACGCCGAGACCCCGCGCCAGCTTGCCGACCACATGAGCCTGGCGCGGCGGGCGCTCGCCGACGCCGGCGCGGTGGTCGCGCGTGAAGACCTTGGGCTGGAAGCGGCCTATTGGGCCCAGCTCCCCGGTGTCTTCAAATATCGCGCCCGCGCCGGCGCGATCACCTCGCGCAATTTTGCGGCATTTTCCGCTTTCCATACCTATCCCACCGGCAAACCAGACGGCAATCATTGGGGCCCGGCGGTGGCGATGCTCGAGACCGCCTCCGGTTCCCCCTTCTATTTTTCCTTTCATCACGGCGATCTCGGCAACACCTTCATCTGCGGCCCCTCGGGGTCTGGCAAGACGGTAGTGCAGAATTTCCTGCTGGCGCAGGCGGAGCGTCTCGGAGCCTCCTATGTCTTCTTCGACAAGGACCGCGGCGCGGAAATTTTCGTGCGAGCCGCCGGCGGCGCTTACCTTACATTGCGCAACGGCGTTCCGACTGGCTGCGCGCCGCTCAAGGCCCTGGAGCTGACGCCGGTCAACCTCTCCTTCCTTGGCCAGCTCATTCGCAAGTTGGTCACGCCAGACAATCGGCCGCTGACAGTCGCCGAAGAACAAAGGATTGATTCGGGGCTGCGCGCGCTCGGCAGGCTCCGGCCGCACGAGCGGTCTCTCGGGGCCCTGCGGGCTTTTCTCGGGCAACAGGACCCGGAAGGCGTCGGCGCAAGGTTAGAGCGGTGGGAGCAGGGCGGGCCCCTGGGGTGGGTTCTCGACGGAGATGCGGACCACATCGGCCTCGACTCCCGCGCCGTCGGTTTCGATATGACCGACCTTCTCGATCATCCAACCGTACGCACGCCGTTGATGATGTACCTCTTCCATCGGGTCGAGCGGCTGATTGACGGCCGGCGCCTCATCATCGACATCGATGAATTCTGGAAGGCGCTCGGCGACGATGCTTTTCGCGATCTCGCGAACAATAAGCTAAAAACCATCCGCAAGCAGAATGGTGTGATGGTGTTTGGCACCCAATCGCCGCGCGACGCGCTCGCGTCGCCGATCGCCCACACGATCGTCGAGCAATGCCCGACGCAAATCTTCCTGCCGAATGCGCGCGGGACCAGAGCCGATTATGTCGATGGTTTCCATCTTACTGACGCCGAGTTTCGTCTGATCAAGGAAGAGCTCGCGCCAGAGAGTCGGCGCTTTCTCGTCAAGCAGGGGCACAACTCCGTGGTCGCGAAGCTAAATCTGACGGGCTTCGACGACGAGCTCGCCGTCCTTTCGGGCCGCACCAAAACCGTCGAGCTCTTAGACCGTATCCGCGCAGAGGTTGGCGACGATCCTGCCTGCTGGTTGTCGATTTTTCATGCCGAGCGAAGGAAAGCCAAATGAAATTCACAGCGGACTGGATTGGCGCGACCGCGCTCGTCGGCGTTTTGGCTTCCCCTGCGACCGCGCAAGTCGTGTTTGATCCGAGCGTGTTTGCGCGCCAACTCGACCAGTTGGTGGAAATGAAGAAACAGGTCGACTCGCTGACATCGCAGCTTCAGGTTGCGCGCGACCAGCTGAGCGAAGCCAAGCGCCTTTATGATAGCGTCAACAAGCTGACGAACGCCAATGACATCGGCGCGCTCCTCAACACGCCGCAGTTTCGTAAAGTGTTGCCGCAGCAGTTCTCGGAGATCGAAAAGCTCGTCGCTGGGCAAGGCGGCGGCAGTTTCGCAAATGCCGTGGATCAATATCTCACCCAGAACCGCGCCTATGCCGGCAACGGCAATTCCTACTACCAGAGCGAGCTCGAACGCATCGCCCGCGAGGCGGGGGCCAAGCACTCGCTCGGCCAAGCCGTCTACGACACGGCGTCGCAAAGGATCGACGCCCTCGAGGAACTGCGCAAGCGCGTCAGCTCGGCGAGCGACGCGAAAGAAGTTTTCGATCTATCGGCCCGGCTCCAGGCCGAGCAGGCGCTGCTGCAGAATGATGTGCTCCGCATGCAGGGACTGGCGATGATCCAGGAGGCGCGCGGTGACATGGACGCGCAGCGCGAGCGCGAAAAGCAACGGCAAATCGTCGACGAAATGAAGGCGGCGTTGAAATGAAGCGATCCAGTCTCCTTTTTCTTTCCTGCGTTATGAGCGCCGCTCTCGCCGGCTGCGGCGAGGACAGGCGGCCCCGCGCGCCTTCATCAAACGTCTCAGGGAAACAATCGGCCTCGCAGCCGGCAAAGACCGTGTCCTGGTTTATCGAACATCGCGACGAATTGCAGGCGACGATGACGGCCTGCCGCGACAATCCAGGCGCGCTCGCAAAGACGCCCGACTGCGTCAACGCCAGCGCGGCGCGGGACAAAATCATGGTGCAAGAAATGAAAGACGCCCTCAAATAGGATTGCCCCATGGCCGTGAACGTCTTCGACAGTTTCCTGCACGAATTCGAGCAGCCGATCACGAATTTCGTGTCGACATCGGCGGGAAACCTCGCCTCTTACGTCAATGGTCCGTTGCGCGTCGCCGTGATGCTGTATGTAATCCTTTACGGCTTCGCCGTCATGCGCGGCGCCATCGCCGAGCCAATCCTGGATTTCGCGTTTCGGGCGATGCGCATTGTCGTGATCGTGTTGCTGGCCACGAACTCCTCGTCGTTCCAACAATATGTCGCGGGCCTGTTTTTCGAGTCTCTCCCGAAGGAGATCGGCAACGCCATCGCTGGCTCCGGCCTCAACGTCGCTTCCGGTACGCCGTTCGACCAATTGCTCTCCAAAGGGATCGACGTCGCCAACAAGATTTACGACCAGGCAGGCTTGACCAACATCGCGCCGGCGCTGATCGCGGCCATCCTTCTGGTCTTCGTCGCAGTTGGCTCGTTTCTGCAGTTTGCGGTCCTGCTCTACGCCAAGATCGGTCTCGGGATCGTCATCGCGCTCGGACCTCTGTTCATTGCGCTTGCTCTCTTCGACGCCACCCGCCCTTTCGCCGAAAGCTGGCTCCGCCAGGTCGTCAATTTCCTCATCCTGCTCGTGCTCGTTGTCGCCCTCGTGGGATTGATGCTGAACGCGGTCAGCGGCTTCATCGATAAATTCGGCGCGAATGCCGCCACCACCGGCGAAATGTTGGTGGGCGCGGTGGCGATTAGCGCCGTGCTCGGTCTTTCCGGACATATCGCCCTGCAATTGCCGTCGATCGCCGGCGGGCTCGCCGGCGGCGGCGCGTCGCTGGCGAGCCGCCTGGTGACGCGGACGCTCGTCGGCAACGCCGCCGCAGCGGCGGCGGGGGCCTATGCCGGCGCGCGCTGGTCGGCGAACCGCAGCCTCGCCGCGATGAAGGTCCGCAGACAAGGCGGCAGCATCGAGCGCGTCTGATCAATGGTTTCAGGTCAACAAGAAACGGGGGCGCTCGCCCCCTTGGACAATATTGGGGTGAAAGGTAATGCGGCGTCGCTTGCTTATTTTGTGCCTGATCGGCTGGCCGCTCGGCGGCTGCGCGACTTTCTCGAGCGCGCCGCCCAGTTGCGACGGCCTCGCGCGGCGTCCGCTCAACCGCTCGCTTTGGGACTGGGAAAGCGGCTCGGCCGCCATCGGGCTCCATGCTCTTCCCGCCTTTGCCTCGGCTCCGATCCGAACGGCCGACAGCGCCCAGCCGACGGCGGCAAACCCGCCAGGCGGGGCAGCGGCGGCGTCCGCAGCTGGCGACAAGAGAAACCCCAATCGCGGCGTCGACCTCGCTTCCTACCGCTCTTGCGGCAGGGAGGGCTGAAGATGGTGCGTCCCGATGAACTGCAAGCCTATTTCGACAATGCGCGCCGCTGGGAGCAGGACCTGTTGCTTTCCGCCCAGCGCTCCAAACGGATCGCCTGGTTCGTCGCCGCCGGGGCCTGCGCCCTGGCCGTCGTGTCCGTCGGCGCGGTCGCGGCGCTGGCGCCCTTGAAGACGGTGGAGCCCTTCGTGATCCGGGTCGACAATTCCACCGGCATCGTCGAAACCGTCGCAGCGCTCAAGCAGACGCCCGCGCGGTACGACGAAGCAGTCACCAAATATTTTCTGGCGAGCTATGTGCGCGCACGCGAGGGCTATAGCGCCGCAGAAGCCGAGACCAACTTCCGAACCGTCTCGCTGCTCTCGGCCCCGGCCGAACAGGCGCGTTTCGCGGCCTGGTATCGTGGCTCCAACCCCGAGAGCCCGCAGGTTCTCCATGGCCGCTTCGGCGTCGCGAACGTGCGCATCAAGGCGATTTCGCTCTTGAGCGACACGGTCGCATCGGTCCGCTATCTCGCCGAGAGCCGCAAGGGGGAAGAGACGCGCGTCACCCATTGGATCGCGACTTTGACCTTCTCCTACGTCAACGCGCCGACGTCGTCGAGCGATCGCCTCATCAACCCGCTGGGCTTTCTCGTCTCGGAGTACCGGGCCGATCCGGAGGTCTTGCCATGAGGCGCGGGGGTTTTCTTTTCATGCTGGCGCTCGCCTGTGCGGGCCCAGCGTTAGCATTGCAGCAGCCGGCCGCTGGTCAACGCGACGCGCGGGTGCGCACCGTCGCCTATGATCCGGCCAATGTCGTCAAGATCAACGGGGTGATCCGAGCGTCGACGCAGGTCGTCTTCGCCGATGATGAAGAAATCGCGCATGTGGCGATCGGCGACACGGTCGCCTGGGAAGTTGCGCCCGCCGGATCGATCCTGTTCCTCAAGCCACGCGAGCGGCATCCGCCCACCAATCTGCAGGTTGTCACGACGCGGGCGGACGGGCGCAAACGCTCCTACCAGTTCGAGCTGTCGATCGCCGAAAGCTCGCTCGCCGAGGGCTACTTCGTCGTGCGCTTCGCTTACCCGGTCGACGAGATCGAACGCCGCCGCTTCGAGGCCGCCGCTCGGGGCGCCGAACGCGAAGGGGCGATGATCGAGCAGACCTTCGACGTCTCTCGCGCGGAAGCGCCGCGCAATTGGCGCTTCTCGGCGCAGGGATCGGCGGATCTCGAGCCGGAAGCGGTCTTCGACGACGGCAAGGAGACGAGCTTCCGCTTTGCCGGAAATCGCGAGATTCCGGCGATCTACCTGATCGCCTCGGACGGATCCGAAACGCTCGCGGCCAAGGACGTGCGCGACGAGCTTGTCGTCGTCCATGCGACGGCGCGGGAGTTTCGGCTGCGCAAAGGCGGCGATGTGCTCTGCGTCTACAACGAAGCCTTCGACCCGGTCGGCGTCAACCCCAGCACGAACACGATGAGCCCGAATGTCGCGCGTCTGCCGAAAGCCCCGATCAGGCGCCGGTAAGCAAGAGGATAAGAAATGACCGAAGCCCAGATCAACGCCCTCCCGGGCGAGCGCGGCATCACTCCGGTAGCGGGGGGAAGTGACGATAGGGGGCGCGCGACGCTCCAACGCGGCCTCGGGGCCGCGGCGTTGACCGCTTTCGCGGCGCTGATCATCTGGGGAACATGGAAGGGCGAGACAAAGGCAAACGACCCCTCGGCCCATAAATTCATGATCCGCCAGGCGACCGCCTTCGAGCCGGCGCGCGAGCCGCCGGCGCGAAAGGAGGCGGATGTCACAGGCTCCATTCCCCTCGCCGCGCCGGCGGCGTTGACGCCCTCGGTCCCTGATCAATTGATGGAGAGCGCGCGGCGCGCGCCGGTGCTCGTCTACAACCGGCCGCTCCAGGCGCGCCCGGCTCGGAACGCGCTTGCCGACGAACCGGGTCTCTATCCCAACGGGGGAGGGGGGCCGGGGCCGCACAACGAGCTCCTCGACAAATTGCAGCCAACCCCGCTCGAGGGCGTACGCGCCTCACGCCTTCCCAATCGAAACCTCCTCGTCGCGCAAGGGACGCCGATCCCTTGCGTCCTGGAGACGGCGATGTCGTCCGACGTCCCCGGTTTCGTCTCCTGCGTCGTGTTGCGCGACGTCATGTCCGACTCGGGAAATGTCGTGTTGATGGAGAAGGGCACACAGATCGTCGGCGAGTATCGCGCCACTGTCCGGCGCGGTTCGCAGCGCCTGTTCGTGCTGTGGACACGGGCGAAAACCCCAACGGGCGTCATCGTCGCCCTTGCGTCGCCCGGAACCGACGCGCTCGGCCGCGCCGGCTTCGATGGCGAGATCGACACGCACTTCTGGCAGCGTTTTGGCGGCGCGCTCCTGCTGTCGGTCGTCGGCGACGCCGCCGCGATCGGCCGCCAGCAGCTGCAGTCAAATGACATCCAGATTGTCAACGCGCCCGGAGCCATGAACACCGGCGCGGCCGTCGCCGTTCAGAACTCGATCGATATCCCGCCGACCCTGACCAAAAACCAGGGCGAACTGGTCAATGTGTTCGTCGCGCGCGATCTCGATTTTTCCTCCGTTTATCGACTTCGTCCCATCGCGACGCACACGCCGGCTTTCGATCGACCGCCGACAGGCGTCGCGGCGCCTCGATTGGTGACCAAGCCATGAGACTCGCCGGGAGCGCCGAGCGCAGTGGGCCTCGCCTTGTCCTCGAGCGCTTTCTCGAACCCTTGGCGCCCTATCTTTCAGACCAGAGCTTGACCGAGATCATAGTCAACCGCCCCGGCGAGATCTTCGTCGAGGGTCCCGGCGGCTGGGCGCGGCATGAGGCGGCGGCGCTGACACAGGAGCATCTTCTGCATCTCGCGACCGCCGCGGCAGGCTTCACGAAGCAGGATGTCAGCGCCGAGCGGCCAATCGTTTCGACGACGCTCCTTGGCGACGAGCGTTGCCAGATCGTCTTGCCGCCGGCGGTTCCCGTTGGGACGGCAAGTCTGACGATCCGAAAGGCCGCCGCGCTGACCATGTCCCTCGAGAAGCTCGAAGAAGCGCGCCTCTTCGACGACGTGCGCGCGGCGAGCGAAGACCTCTCCGTCGAGGAGCGTCGGCTGCTCGACTTGAAGGAATCAGGCCAATGGCGGGAGTTCCTGGAGCTCGCGGTGCTGACCCGCCGCAATATTCTGATCTCCGGGGCCACGGGCTCGGGCAAGACAACGCTCTCGAAAGCGCTGATCGCGGCGATCCCAGGCGACGAGCGACTGATCGCGATAGAAGACGCGGCCGAACTCGTGATTCCTCACGCGAATTGCGTGCGGCTCCTATACGCCAAGGACGGGCAGGGCCTCGCCAAGGTCGGCCCGCGCGAGCTCCTGGAATCCTGCTTGCGGATGCGCCCCGACCGCATCCTGCTGCAGGAACTGCGCGACGGAACCGCCTTCTTCTATCTTAGGAACGTCAACTCCGGCCATCCTGGCTCGATCACCACGGTCCATGCGGACAGCGCCCGGCTCGCCCTTGAGCAATTGACGCTTCTCGTGAAGGAAAGCGCCGAAGGCCGCGATCTGCATCGCGACGATATCCGTTCTCTGCTGCTCCTGCTCGTCGACGTGGTCGTTCAGATGCAAAAACGCGACGGACGCTACCGAATCACGGAAATCTATTATGACCCCGTTCGCAAACGCGAGCACGCCCGTTAGGGCGGCGGCCCTCGCGGCGCTCGTTCTCGGCGCCCTGGCGCTCTTCCTCTTTGCGGCCTCGAATGTACTGCTGCTCGGCCTGCGCGGGCATGACGGCGGCTTGCATGTCTTCGAGATCGTCGCCTCCTGGCCGCGCTATGGGGCCGACAAGAGGCTCGATCGTTGGCTGACGCTTTCGACTCTCGCGGGCCTGATCGTCGCCTTCGGCATGCTGGGCGCGATCCTGCGGCGCCGCCCCTTGCCGCTGCACGGCAAAGCAAGCTTTGCCAGCGAACGCGAGATCGTCGAAGCGGGCCTGCGCGCCAGCCAAGGGCTGCTGCTCGGGCGCAAGGGCGGAAAACTTCTGTCTTTCGGAGGCTCGGAGCACGTTCTCGTCTATGCCCCGACCCGTACCGGCAAGGGCGTTGGCTACGTCATTCCCAATCTGCTCAACTGGCCGGATTCGGTCGTGGTCCTCGACGTCAAGAAGGAGAATTGGGAGAAGTCCGCCGGCTTTCGCGCTGCGCATGGGCAGGAGGTTCATCTCTTCGACCCGCTTGATGAGAGCGGCCGGACGGCCCGTTACAACCCCCTCTCTTACGTGCGCAGCGAGTCAGTGGACCTCTACGACGATCTGCAGCGCATCGCTGTCATGCTGTTTCCCGCTGAGAGCCGCGGCGACCCCTTCTGGTTCGAAGCCGCCCGCTCGGCGTTCGTCGCGATTGGCGGCTATGTCGCCGAGACGCCGGGATTGCCGTTCACGATCGGCGAAATCCTGCGCCAGCTCTCCTCCAGCCAGGACCTGAAGGCGCATTTTGACAAGATCATCACGGCCCGAAAATCAGGTCCATCGCCTTTGTCGCGCCATTGCGTCACCGCGCTCAATGATTTCCTTGCGGCGTCCGAGAATACGCTGAACTCGGTGCGCAAGACCGTGACGGCGCGCCTGGGACTCTGGCTCAATCCGCGCATCGACGCCGCGACGGCCGAAAACGATTTCGACTTGCGGCTTCTGCGCCAGCGGCCGATGTCGATCTATCTCGGGGTGACGCCCGACAACCTCGACCGCCTGAGCCCGCTCCTCAATCTGTTCTTCCAACAGACGATCGACCTCAACGCCCGTGAATTGCCCGACCATAACCAGAAACTCAAGCGCAAGCTGCTCTTGCTCCTGGACGAGTTTCCCGCGCTCGGCAATGTCAGCGCGCTCGCCAAGTCGGTCGCCTTCCTCGCCGGCTTCAACGTCCGCCTTCTGACGGTGATCCAGAGCCCGGCGCAGCTGCGG